>NZ_LZIE01000098.1:0-4936 GCF_001667155.1 Mycobacterium sp. 852002-53434_SCH5985345 | reverse complement strand
GAGACCGAGAAAATCGTGGCCGAGGTCTTCGCCCAGGTGTTGGGCCAGGATCGGGTCGGACTCGATGACGACTTCTTTGCCCTGGGTGGGGATTCGTTGGTCGCCGCCCGGGTGAGCACGCGACTGCAGCTGGCGCTGGGCAGAGAAGTGCCCGTGCGCTACCTCTTCGACGCGTCCACCGTCGCGCGTCTGGCCGACCATCTGCACCGTCATCGTGGCGGCCCCGCCTGGGCTCCGTTGCAGGTGATGCCGCGTCCGGAGCGAGTTCCGCTCTCGTTTGCGCAGAGCCGGTTGTGGTTCCTTGACCGGTTCGAGGGTGGCGGCGCGACCTACAACATGCCGATCGCGTTTCGGATCAATGGGGCGCTGGACGTCGAGGCGCTCGGCGCTGCCCTCGACGATGTCATCGCCCGGCACGAGTCGCTGCGCACCATATTTCCCGACATCGATGGCGTGCCGGTGCAGCAGGTGCTGCCGGCCCGGACCGGGATGTGGCGGCGCGGTAGCGCGATGGTCGTGTCCTTGCCGGAGCAGGACGTGGTCGAAGAGTTGCTCACGCTGGTGGCGTATCGATTCGATTTGTCAACCGAAATCCCTATTCGTGCGCAGATCTACTCGGTGGGGCCCGAGCAGCATGTGGTCGGAATTGTTGTGCACCACATCACTTATGACGGTTGGTCGCTGCCGCCATTGGCCCGCGATGTGGGCGAGGCCTATCGGGCACGACGGCAGGGCTTAGCCCCGGCGTGGGCGCCCTTGGCGGTGCAGTACGTCGATTACACGCTATGGCAGCGAACGCATTTGGGTGACCTCGACGACAGCGACAGCCCCATCGCCGCGCAGCTGAAGCATTGGAAGCAGACCCTGGCCGGAATGCCTGAGTGCCTGACGCTCCCCATTGACCGGCCCTATCCGCCGGTGGCTGATTACCGGGGCGCCAGTGTGGCGGTGGACTGGCCGGCCGAGTTGCAGCAGCGGGTCCGCCTGGTGGCCGGCGAGTACAACGCGACCAGCTTCATGGTGGTCCAGGCCGCCCTGGCGGTGTTGTTGTCCAAACTGGGTGCCACGAGTGAGGTGGCGGTCGGGTTCCTGATCGCCGGGCGGCGCGACCCGGCGCTGGATGAGCTGGTGGGTTATTTCATCAATACCTTGGTGCTGCGTGTCGATCTGGCCGGTGATCCCACCTTCGCCGAGCTGCTCGCCCAGGTGCGCCAGCGCGGCCTGGCGGCCTACGAACACCAAGACGTGCCCTTCGAGGTGCTGGTTGAACGGCTCAACCCAACCCGAAGCGCAACCCGTCACCCGCTCTTTCAGGTGGTGTTGTCTTGGCAGAACTTTGCCGGGCAGGACAACGATCCGGCCGCGAGGTTGGCCTTGGGTGATGTGCAGGTCACGCCGCTGCCAGGCTCACGGCGAGTCGTCGACGACACCCGAATGGATTTGGTCTTCTCTCTGGGCGAACGGTGGACCGAAGCCGGTGAGCCCGCCGGGATCGGGGGAACGGTGGATTTCCGCACCGATGTGTTCGACGTAGCCAGCATCGAGACGCTGATCGAGCGGTTGCGGCGGGTATTGACCGCGATGACCGCCGATCCCATCCGACGGCTCTCGTCGGTGGATGTACTGGATGCCGGTGAGCACACGGACTTGGATCAGTGGGGTAACCGGGCGGTCTTGGCAGAGCCGGTGAGCACGTTGGCGTCGATCCCGGCGGTGTTCGCCGAGCAGGTGGCGCGTGCCCCGGAGGCGGTGGCGCTCAGCTACGAGCAGGGGTCGTGGACCTACCGCGAGGTTGACGAAGCCGCTAACCGGTTGGCGCACTTGTTGGTTGGCCAGGGCGTGGGCCGGGGTCAGTGTGTGGCGCTGCTGTTGCCCCGATCGGCCGAGACGATCGTGGCGGTTCTGGCGGTGTTGAAGACCGGCGCGGCTTATTTGCCGATCGATCCGATGCACCCCGACGCTCGGGTCCGGTTCATGCTGGCCGATGCCGCGCCGCTCGCCGCGATCACCACCGCCGGGCTGGCCGACCGGCTCGACGGGTGCGATCTGCGGGTCATCGATGTCGACGACCCAGGCATCCTCAGTTGCCCGAGCACGGGCTTACCGGCGCCGGGCGCCGACGACATCGCCTACTTCATCTACACCTCGGGCACGACGGGCGCCCCCAAGGGGGTGCCGATCGCCCATCAGAGTGTGATCCGGCTGCTGGAGTCACTGGACTCCGAGATGGCGCCGGGACAGGTGTGGACGCAGTGTCATTCCTTGGCCTTCGACTATTCGGTGTGGGAGATCTGGGGCGCACTGCTGCGCGGCGGGCGGCTGGTGGTGGTGCCCGAATCGGTGACGCGCTCACCAAAAGACCTGCACGCTTTGCTCGTTGCCGAACAAGTCAGCGTGTTGAGCCAGACCCCATCGGCGTTCTACGCGCTGCAAACCGCCGACGCGCTAGCACCCGAGCTGGGAGGGCAGCTCAAACTTGAGACTGTGGTGTTCGGCGGTGAGGCGCTTGAACCACAACGCCTTCGGACTTGGCTGCACGACCACCCGGGTCTGCCGCGCCTGGTCAACATGTACGGCATTACCGAAACCACGGTGCACGCCTCGTTCCGGGAGATTGTCGCGGCCGACACCGACACTGTTGCCAGTCCTATCGGGATGCCGTTGGCGCACTTGGCCTTTTTTGTCCTCGATCGGTACCTGCGGGCGGTGCCGGTGGGTGTAATCGGTGAGTTGTATGTCACCGGTTCCGCTGTGGGACTGGGGTATTGGCGGCGGGCCGGCTTGACCGCGACGCGGTTTGTTGCGTGTCCATTTGGGGGATCCGGGGCGCGGATGTATCGGACCGGGGACCTGGTGTCTTGGGGCGCCGACCGGCAGCTGCGGTACGTGGGGCGGGCCGATGAGCAGGTCAAGATCCGCGGGTACCGCATCGAGCTCGGCGAGATCGAGGCGGCTCTGAGCGCCCATCCGGGAGTGGCGCAGGCGGCGGTGATCGCACACACCGCGAACGCGGATCCGGAGGGGGTCAGCGACAAGCAACTGGTGGGCTATGTCGTACTGAATCAAAAGTTGGAGCCGGCAACGGAAGCGGACCTGGTGGGGAGCGAACGAGTCGACGAGCTACGCCGTTTCGTGGCTGGCCGGTTGCCCGAGTTCATGGTGCCGGCGGCGATCATGGTCGTGGAGTCGCTGCCGTTGACGGTCAACGGCAAACTTGACCGGCGGGCGCTGCCGGCGCCCGAGTTCATCAGCGCAGTAGGGTACCGACCGCCGCGTGAACAACGGGAACGCTTGTTGGCCAAACTTTTTGGCGAGGTTCTCGGGGTGCCGCGGGTCGGCATTGATCAGTCATTCTTCGACCTGGGTGGGCATTCGCTGTCGGCAACACGGCTGATAGCGCGAGTTCGAACCGAATTGGGCGTCGAAGTCCCGATTCAGGTGTTGTTCGACGCGTCCACCGTGGCCGGATTGGCCGAATGGATTGCTGCTCATGCGGGCGAACAGGCGAGGCCGGCGTTGACGGCACAAGAGCGGCCCGCGGTGGTGCCGTTGTCGTTTGCGCAGAGCCGTTTGTGGTTCATCGACCGGTTCGAGGGCGGGGGTGCGACCTACAACATACCGATCGCCTTCCGCATCAAAGGGGCGCTGGATGTCGAGGCGCTCGGCGCGGCGCTCGATGATGTCATCGCCCGCCACGAATCGCTGCGCACCATCTTTCCCGACATCGACGGTGTGCCGTTCCAGCAGGTGCTGGCTGCCCGGGCGGGGATGTGGCGGCGCGGTGGCGCGGCGGTCATGTCGGTGCCGGAGCGCGACCTGGTCCCAGAGTTGTTGACGCTGGTTACGTATCGGTTTGATTTGTCGGCGGAGGTCCCGATTCGTGCGCAGATTTATTCGATGGGCCCCGAGGAGCATGTGGTGGGGATCGTCCTGCACCACATCGCCTTTGACGGATGGTCCATGGTACCGATGGTCCGTGATGTGGGCCAGGCGTACCAAGCGCGGCGGGAGGGCAGGGCCCCGGGCTGGGCGTCGTTGGCGGTGCAGTACGTCGATTACACGCTGTGGCAACGGGAGTGGTTGGGGGCCGAGTCTGATCCCGACAGTGTGATCGCCGAGCAGTTGCGATACTGGCGGCAGGAGTTGGCCGATGTCCCGGAGGCGGTGTCGCTGCCGGCAGATCGGCCCCGCCCGCCGGTGCTCAGTTATCGCGGTGATGCAGTCGATTTGCACATCGACCCGCAAGTGTGGGCGGGAGTTAAGGCGGTGGCAGCGACGCACAACGCGACGGTCTCGATGGTGTTGCAGGCGGCATTGGCGGTGCTGCTGCACCGGGTCGGAGCCGGTGAGGACGTGGTGATCGGCGCGACGATCGCCGGGCGGCTAGATGAGGCACTCGATGATCTGGTCGGGTTCTTCGTCAACTCTTGGGCGTTGCGGGTGGGGGTCAATACCGCGCACCGGTTCAGCGAGGTACTCGAGCAGGTGCGCCAGAAAGCGCTGGACGCTTACAGCAACCAGGAAGTTCCCTTCGAACTGCTGGTCGAGCAGCTCAATCCGGTGCGCTCGACGGCGCATCACCCGCTGTTCCAGGTAGCCCTGGTCTTCCAAAACAATGTGCGCCCCGAGATGGCGGCGATCGACGGACTCAGCGTCGAGCCGCTCGTGGCCGACGTCCGCACCGCGAAGTTCGAGCTGGATTTCAATATCGGTGAGGCGCCTACCGAGGACCCCACCGCTCCGATGGCGACGGGGATAGTCACGTACGCCACCGATCTGTTCGACCGGTCCACCGTCGAGCGGTTGGTCGCCTGGTTCGGGCGGGTGATCGAGGCGGTGGTCGCGGATTCGTCGGTGGTGGTGGGTGAGGTGGCGTTGCTGGATCGCGGTGAGCGTGAGTTGGTGTTGTCGGGGTGGTCTGGTGCTGGGGTGGGGG
>NZ_LZIE01000097.1:0-198649 GCF_001667155.1 Mycobacterium sp. 852002-53434_SCH5985345 | reverse complement strand
GGGCACGTCGACATGTCCACGATCAACATCTCGTATACCACGCTGACGCCGAAAAGGATCGAGAAGATGAACGTGGTCGCCGTATCATTAAAAAAATCGAGCGCGGCGCGCGCGGCGCTGACGGCCGTTTCGACGTCCGCGGCTCCGGCAGCGGCCACATGGGCGATGGGGTCCTCGGTGTGTGGGGATATGACCTCGAATACCTCACCGTGCGACAGCACCGAGCGGCCCGGCGCGATCCGCAACCCAAGGTCTTGCTCCATCGAAAGACTCCCATCGGCAATATCAACTACTTGCGATTATGTCGTGGAGCATATACCGTCGGCCCTGACGAGGTCCTGCGAAATCACTGAAACCGGTGGCTGCGCGGCCATTCGGAGTGAACCGGGCGTGGGGCGGCCCGTGTGACATCGGATCGGATAGGAGCGTTCATGGCTCGATTCCCCAAGCCGCCGGAGGGCAGCTGGACGCAGCATTATCCCGAGCTGGGAACCGGACCGGTCTCGTATGACGATTCCATCAGCCCGGAAATCCACGAGTTGGAACGAGAGGCCATCTTCAAGCGCGCCTGGCTCAATGTTGGCCGCATTGAACAGCTTTCGCGTACGGGTACTTACTTCACCAAGGAGCTCAAGGCAGTCAACACCTCGATCATCCTGGTGCGCACCAGATCCGGGGAAATCAAGGCGTATCACAACGTGTGTCGGCACCGCGGGAACAAGCTGGTGTGGAACGACATGCCGCTCGAGGAGACCAGCGGTGTGTGCCGCCAATTCACCTGCAAATACCACGCCTGGCGGTACGACCTGGACGGCAACCTGACGTTCGTGCAGCAGGAGGGGGAGTTTTTCGACCTCGACAAGAGCCGCTACGGGTTGGTGCCGGTGCATTGCGAGGTCTGGGAAGGCTTCATCTTCGTCAACTTCGCCAAGCAGCCCGAACAGCCGCTGCGGGAGTTCCTCGGGCCGATGGTCACCGCGCTGGAGGGGTATCCGTTCGACCGGATGACCTCGCGCTGGCACTACCGCTCGGAGGTCAAGGCGAACTGGAAGCTCTACATGGACGCGTTCCAGGAGTTCTATCACGCCCCCGTGTTACACGCGAACCAGTCGCCAACCGCTTACTCAAAGGCGGCCGCCGAGGCCGGTTTTGAGGCCCCGCACTATCGATTGGAAGGCCCGCATCGACTGGTGAGCACGTCGGGCGTGCGGGCGTGGGAGATGGCGGCGGAGATGCGCAAGCCGATCGAGGACATCTGCCAGAGCGGCCTATTCGGTCCCTGGGACAAGCCGGATCTTCCGGAGATGCCCGACGGGCTGAACCCGGCGAAATGCGATCCGTGGGGGCTGGACTCCTTCCAGCTCTTCCCCAACTTCGTAATCCTGTTCTGGGGCCAGGGTTGGTATCTGACGTACCACTACTGGCCAACCTCCTACAACTCCCACCTCTTCGAGGGCACGCTGTATTTCCCGCAGCCGCGCACGCCGCGCGAACGCGTCGCCCAGGAACTTGCGGCTGTCTCGTTCAAGGAATACGGCCTGCAGGACGCGAACACGCTGGAGGCGACTCAAAGCATGATCGAATCCCGGGTCCTCGACCGGTTCCTGCTCTGCGATCAGGAAATCCTGATCCGGCATCTGCACAAAGAGACCGCGGCGTGGATCGATCGGTATCGTCGCACGGCTACGGCGGGGGTGTGACCGCGATGTCTCCCATGCTGCCAGGCGAATTCGCCGACCTGGAGCAATTCGCGGACTGGTGCCTGCCTTCCGAACCGGAGCGCTACGCCAAGAGACTGGCGAGCACCATGCCGGAGATGAAGGCCTTTTACGACGCGATCACGCCCCGCGCGGAAGAGGCCCTCGCGTACTGCGACAAATTCTCCCTCGACGACCTGCCCGAAGACGTGCTGAATCTCATGCGCCTGATGTATTCGATGATCATGGTGTCGTTTCCGGTGGAGTGTTGGAAGCAACCCCGGGTGCCCGACTCCGGAGCGTCCACGCTGGATTGCGTGTCCGAGCCCGTTCCATGACCACCGTCCTGCGGGCGGCGCGGTGGTGTGACGTGGTCGACGGCCAGGTCCACTCACCGGCCGTGGTGGTGGTCGAGGGTGAGCGCATCGCCGCCATCAATCCCGAAGGCGGCGTGCCGGAATGGGCCACAGTCATCGACCTGGGCGACGTGACGCTGCTGCCGGGCCTGATGGATATGGAACTCAACCTGCTGATCGGCGGTCCCGGTGGTCCAGAGGGCTTGCCGTCGCCGATGCACGGTGTCCAGGACGACCCGGCCTATCGCACCTTGCGTGGTGCCGTCAACGCGCGCACCACCCTGGATGCGGGTTTCACCACCGTGCGCAACCTGGGACTGATGGTGAAGACCGGCGGTTACCTGCTCGACGTGGCGCTGCAGCGTGCCATCGACCAGGGCTGGCACGCCGGGCCCCGCATCTATCCCGCCGGCCATGCCGTCACCCCTTACGGCGGGCACCTGGATCCGACCGTTTTCCAGCGGCTCGCGCCCGGCATCATGCCGCTGTCGGTGGCCGAGGGCATCGCCAACGGTGTCCCGGACGTGATCGCCTGTGTCCGTTACCAAATTCGCCACGGGGCGAAGCTGATCAAGGTGTCGGCCTCCGGCGGGGTGATGTCCCACAGCACGGCCCCGGGAGCCCAGCAGTACTCAGACGCCGAATTCGCCGCGATCGCCGACGAAGCCCACCGGGCGGGCGTGCGGGTGGCCGCGCACGCCGTCGGTGACAGCGCGATCCAGGCATGCATCCGGGCCGGCATCGACTGCATCGAACACGGATTCCTGGCCAGCGACGAGACCATCCAGATGATGGTCGACCACGGTACCTTCCTGGTCTCTACCACGTATCTGACCGAGGCGATGGCGGTCGACCGGATCGCACCGGAGCTGCGCAAGAAAGCCGAAGAGGTGTTCCCGCGGGCAAAAGCCATGCTGCCGAAAGCGATTGCCGCCGGAGTGCGGATCGCGTGCGGCACCGACGCACCGGCGATTCCGCACGGCCACAACGCCAAGGAGCTTGGCGCGCTCGTGAAGCGCGGTATGACGCCCATGCAGGCGATCCGGTCGGCCACGCTCGTGGCCGCAGAGCTCATCGATGCCGACGACGAGCTGGGCCGGCTGGCGCCTGGCTACCTCGCCGACATCATCGCCGTGCCCGGCGATCCCGCGCTGGACATCGACGCCACGCTCGAGGTGCCGTTTGTCATGAAGGGCGGCGAGGTTTTCAAACAGGGAGGCAACCATGGAACTCACCGATAACATCCTGTGGTTGCTCAAGCAGGCTTTCTATTACTCGCTGACCACCATCAACGACGCCATGCGAGTGCACGGTGTCAGCACCGCCCAGATCGGTGTGCTGCGCCAACTCGCCAATGAGCCCGGCCTTTCCGGCGCCGAACTGGCCCGCCGCCTGTTGATCAGCCCGCAGGGGGTTCAGCTCGCGCTGACCGCGCTGGAGCGCCGTGGCCTGGTGGAACGAAAGCGCGATCCCCAGCACGGCCGCATTCTGCAGGCCTACCTCACAGGCGAGGGGCGCGACGTCGCCGCGACGGTCGTCAACGACGCGATCGCCGCCCACGAGGAGGTGTTCGGCGTCCTCAGCAAGCAGGAGCAGCAGACTCTGCGTGAACTGCTGGGCCGCGTTGTCGAAAAGGGCACCGGCCATGAGCTTTTCAACGACCGCGTCCAGGACTGACATGAAGGTCATCGGGACATCTCTAGTACTTGATATTAATGACAAGTAGTTGATATTGTCGGGGGGATGTCAGAACCCACTGCGGCCGCCGGGGCGGGGCCGCGCAACAGCGACGGGGTCGTGACCGAGGAAGTGACCATAGTGCTGGACCGGCGCGCCACCACGGTGCCCTACAGTGCGGGCGATACCTTGTTGCAGACCGCCCGGATGGCGGGTCTGGCCGCGCCGTCCTCGTGTGAAACCGGTTCCTGCGCAACGTGTATGGCTAGGCTGACGCAGGGGAGCGCCCGGATGCTCAACAACGACGCGCTGGACGAGGACGAGGTTGACGACGGCTGGGTGCTCACCTGCCAGGCGCTGCCGACCAGCCGCACGGTGCACGTCGTCTACGAGTGAATGGACGGGAGAGCAAACCAAATGGAGCGGACGCGATGAGCCGGGTGGCCGTGGTGACGGGCGGCGCCTCGGGCATGGGCGAGGCCACCTGCCACGAACTGGGCCGGCGCGGCCACAAGATCGCGGTCCTCGACGTCAACGAGCAAGCCTCGCAACGCGTTACCGAAGACCTCCGCGCCGATGGCGTCACCGCGATCGGCGTAAGCGCCGATGTCACCGACCGGCCGGCGTTAGAGCAGGCTTTCGCCAAGGTCCGCAGCGAGCTCGGTGCGGTCACGGTGTTGGTGACCAGCGCCGGACAGTTCGATTTTTCCGCCTTCGCCGAGATCACCGCCGAATCATGGGCGCGGATCATCGACGTCAATCTGACCGGCACGTTTCATTGCTGCCAGATCGCGTTGCCCGACATGGTCGACGCCAACTGGGGCAGGATCGTGATGATTTCGTCGTCGAGCGCTCAGCGCGGCTCACCGTTCGCAGCCCACTACGCGGCTTCCAAGGGCGGGGTGATCACCTTGACCAAGTCGCTTGCGCGCGAGTACGCGTCGTACGGGATCACAATCAACAACGTCCCGCCGTCGGGCATCGAAACACCGATGCAGCATCAGGGTCAGGCCGCCGGCTATCTGCCCTCCAACGAGCAGATTGCCGCCAACATCCCGCTGGGATACCTGGGCACGGGGGCGGACGTTGCCGCGGCGGTGGGGTTCCTGTGTTCGGAGGAGGCCCGATTCATCACCGGGCAGGTGTTGGGCGTCAACGGTGGAGCGGTGATGTGACGGCGATCAGGAGGTGCAGATGACGCGATCAGGACGGCCCGCTGAGGGCTCCTGGACCGAACACTATCCCGACCTGGGTACCGGTCCGGTGTCGTTCAGCGACTCCACGTCGCCGGAGTTCTACGAACTCGAACGCGAGGCGATCTTCAAACGTGCCTGGTTGAACGTCGCGCGGGCCGAGGAGCTGCCCCGCGCGGGCAGCTACCTGACCAAAGAGCTCGAGGTAATCGGCACGTCGGTCATCGTGGTGAAGGGGCGAGACGAGCGCATCCGCGCCTTCTACAACGTCTGCCGTCACCGGGGAAACAAGCTGGTGTGGAACGACTTTCCCAATCAGGAAACGCGAGGCACCTGCCGCCAATTCACCTGCAAATACCACGGATGGCGCTACGATCTCGAGGGCGCCCTGAAATTCGTGCAGCAGGAAGGCGAATTCTTCGACCTCGACCTGTCGGAGTACGGGCTGCGGCCCGTGCCCTGTGACGTCTGGAACGGGTTCGTTTTCATCAACTTCGATCCCGAACCGCGGCAGACCCTGCGAGAATTCCTCGGGCCCATGGTCACGGGCCTCGACGGGTACCCCTTCGACAAATTGACCGAACGCTACGAGTGGGTGGCACACAACAACAGCAACTGGAAGATCTTCGCCGACGCTTTCCAGGAGTATTACCACGTACCTTCGCTGCATCCGCAACAAGTGCCCCCTGACGTGCGGGACCCCAATGCCGGGTTCACCTGTGGGCATTTCCAGCTCGACGGTCCGCACCGGTTGGTGTCGACCGCCGGGCGTCGGCGCTGGCTGCTGCCCCCGGAGTACATGTACCCGATCGAGCGGGTTACCCAGAGCGGACTGGTCGGCCCTTGGCGCACACCGGATCTCGGCCCGCTGCCCCCTGGCCTCAACCCGGGCGGCATCGAGCCCTGGGGCATCAGCAATTTCCAGATCTTCCCCAACATCGAGATCTTGATCTACGGCGGCTGGTATCTGCTGTATCGGTACTGGCCCACCTCGCACAACACGCACCGCTTCGAGGCGTATACGTACTTCCACCCCGCCAGCAGTGTGCGCGAACGCATCGAACACGAAGTGGCGTCGGTGGTGCTCAAGGAGTTCGCGCTGCAGGACGCGGGGATGCTCGGTGGCACGCAGGCCGCACTGGAATACGGAATCGTCGATGAATTTCCACTCAACGACCAAGAAATCCTGGTACGCCACCTGCACAAGGTCGTCACCGACTGGGTCGACGCGTTCCAGCGCGAATCTGCTTCGGCAGGAGTGTGAACCCATGTCAGACGCCATGCTGCCCAGCGCATTCGCCGAATTGGAAAAGTACGCCCAAAGGTGGTGTCTGGCCACCGAAACCGAACGCTGGAACGCCCGAATCTCCAGCACGATGCCCGAGATGCACGAGTTCTACGACGCGTTCTTCCCGCGGCTCGAAGATGCCATCGAATACTGCGACAAGTTCCCGCTCGACAACCTGCCGGACGACGCGCTGAACCTGCTGCACATGATCTATTCGTTGATCATGGTCGCGATGGCGGTGGAGATCATGCACCAACCCGCGCCCGTCAGTGCCGCCGACGCGGTCATGATCCGCACCGTCGAGCCGATGCCCTGAGCGGGCATCGATCAGGAAGGACAGGCCATGAGTCTGCTCACCATCAACAAACTCACCGCGTCCGTCGGCGCGGAAGTCACCGGCCTCGATCCCGGCCGCCTGGCTTCCGACGACCCGGTCGGTGAGGCAGTCCTGGATGCGTTGGAGGACAACGGAGTTCTGGTCTTCCGCGGTCTGCAGCTCGATCCAGAGGACCAGGTCAGTTTCTGCCGTCTACTGGGCGAGGTCGATCACTCCGCCGACGGCCATCACCCGGTCGCCGGCATCTATCCCATCTCACTGAACCCGGCCAAGAACTCCTCGGCGGAAATCTTGAAGGCCACGTTCGACTGGCACATCGATGGATGCACGCCGCTCGACGAGGAATGCCCGCAGAAGGCCACCGTCCTGTCGGCGATGCAGGTGGCCGAGTGGGGTGGCGAAACCGAATTCGCCAACTCCTATGCCGCCTACAACGAACTGACCGACGAAGAGAAGGATCGCCTGGGGCCGCTGCGCGTCGTGCATTCGCTGGAGGCCTCTCAGCGGCGCGCCCACCCCGACGCCTCGCCAGAACAGGTGGCCCGCTGGCGATCCCGGCGCACCCATGAACACCCGCTGGTGTGGACGCACCGCAGCGGCCGCAAATCGTTGGTGTTGGGCGCGTCGGCCGACTACGTGGTGGGCATGGATCTCGATGAGGGCCGAGCGCTGCTTGAGGAGTTGCTCGAGCGCGCCACCAGATCGGACAAGGTGTACAGCCACCACTGGTCGGTGGGGGACACCGTCATCTGGGACAACCGCGGCGTGCTGCACCGCGCGGCTCCCTACGACCCCGCCTCGCCGCGCGAGATGCTGCGCACGACCGTGCTCGGCGACGAACCCATCCAGTAGGGCAACCCCATGACCGACTCGCGCCCAGTTCGGTTGACGCCCTTGCCGGCCGAGGACTGGGATGAGCGCGCCCGCGCATCGCTGGCGTCGTTGATACCGCCGGAGCGGGCGAATCCCAGCGGGGCCGGAAACGTGTTGTCGACCCTGGTACGTCATCCCGATCTGACACGGGCTTACCTGCCGTTCAACGCCTACCTGCTGAGGGGCTCGACGTTGTCGCCCAGGGTTCGAGAGGTCGCGCTGCTGCGAGTGGTGTCGCGCGGCGAGTGCGAATACCTCTGGGATCACCACATTCCGATCGCCGAGCGAGCCGGTTTGAGTGCACAGGACATCAGCGCGATCAGATCCGGCGTGGCCACCGACGGCGTGGACCGGATGGTCGTTGGCGCCGTCGACGAGCTGATGGAGCACCACACCATCACCCAGCCCACGTGGGACGAGCTGGGCAGCGCGTTCAGCGACCAGCAACGCATGGACCTGGTGTTCACCATCGGCGGTTACCTGCTGCTGGCGTTGGCCGTCAACACCCTTGGTGTGCAGAGCGAACATTCGTGAGCGTTCAAGCTCTCGTAGACACGCATCGGAGGCGACCCATGGCATCAACCCACCCCGAGTTGGCCCGGCCGTTTGCGCCACACCGCCTGAGGATCTATGTCGTCATGCTTTCGTTCGTCGGCGCGGTGTTCGTGTTCATGACGGTTGCCGCCGGCACCGGACTGGTGGCGCCGAGCCGGACTGTTGACGTGGTCGCGAACCTGATCTTCGGCACCCCAGTCATCGTTTTGCCGTTCGTCTTGCTCTGGAAAGCGCGGGGTGAGCAACGCTCCCGGCTCGGACTGGCCGCCGAACTGGTCATGATCTACATCCCGCTGACCGCCGGCAGCCAACTCACATACGAGCTGCCGTTTCTGATCGGCCATCCGTTCAATCTCTGGGGCACGTTGTCGGATCCGGGATGGCGTTGGCTCTGGTGGCAATACGGTCTGGCCGATACCCGTTATCGCAGCGACGACAATTTCATCTTCGGCCTGGAGTTCGGAGCTGTCCTAGCCGGCATCCTGCTTTTCGTCGTATGGATGCGCATGCTGCGTCGCGACCTTCCCGACGAGTCTCGAATCCGTTGCCTATGGCTGAGCTTCTTCGGTATCGCGGTCTTGATCACCGGAACGACCGCCTACTACGTCGCTGAGATCCGGGCCGGGTTCACCGACATAGGCCAGGGCGCATTTGGGCTGTGGTTCAAGTTCATTGGGGAGAACGTTCCCTACCTGATACTTCCGTATTTCGTCCTGTATGCCATCTACTACCTCGTCGACCACCTGACCCGCCAGGCCGGTGCGACGGCGGCGCTGGTCGACCCGGCAATCGCGACACCACCTTCGGCGCACGCCGGAGTTCGGCGGCAGGCCTAGCTCGAAGACCGAATACGGCCCACGCCGCACCGCGCTATGGCAGGGTTGAAACGTGTTGAGAAAAGCGCTGACCGCCGCGGCAACCGTGCTGAGTGGCGCCGGTACCGTTCTTGCGTCGCAGGCGTTCATCCCCTTGGCCGTAGCGGATCAGGACAACTACGTGGCCTTCCTGTCGCCGTCGCGCAACATCAGCTGCGAGATCGACTACCAGCGCCGCGGCATCTCCGACGAAGCATTCTGCTTCACCCTCGCGCCGCCGGCGTCGGTCCGGATGGACACCGGCGGGACCCTTACACGCTGCGCAGGGGAGAGCTGTCTGGCCAATCCGGCGGAGGGCACGCCGGTCCTCGGTTACGGGCAGACGATGGGAGCCGGCCCCTTCACATGCCGCTCGGAGAACGGTGGGGTGACGTGCACGGTCACCTCGGGTCGTGGCTTCACCATATCGAGCTCGGGAATCACACCGGTCGGGTAAGGGTTTCGGCGTCCACCTTCAGCCGCCCCGGGCCTCGATCATCGCCGAGCGATTGACCTTGGTCGCCGCGGTGCGGGGAATCGCGTCGACGAACTCGACGGTCTTGGGGGCCTTGTAGTGGGCGAGCCGGCTCTTCGCATACTCGATCACCTGCTCCTCGGTGAGCGCCACGCCGCCGGCGAGTTGCACCACCGCGTGCACCCGGCGTCCCCATTGCGGGTCGGCAAGGCCGATGACGACGACGTCGGCGATGTCGGGATGTTCGGCCAAAGCCGACTCGACTTCCGCTGGAAAGACATTCGCGCCGCCGGTGACGATCATGTCGACTCGGCGGTCGACGATGTAGAGGTAACCATCCTCGTCCAGGTAACCGATGTCGCCGGCGGAGCGGAAGCCATCTTCGGTGGACGGTAGCGGCGCCGCGCCGCCCACATAGCGCGATCCCGCGCTCATCGGTGCGCGCAGGTAGATCTCGCCGTGTTCACCGGGGCCAAGCTGTTTCGTTCCGGCATCGAGGATCCGGATCTCGGTATCCCGGAAGCCGCGGCCGACACTGCCCGGATGAGCGAGCCACTCGTCGCCGCGTAAGGCCGTGAGCCCAAGGTTTTCGGTCATGCCGTATGCCGTCACAATCTGCTGCGGGCTCAGCAGTTCGAACCAGGTATGCATGAGCGACGGCGGCATCACGGCGGCGCCTTGCAGGATGAATACGATGCTGGACAGGTCGCGCTCCCCGACATCCGGCCGGGCCGCGATGCGCGCCAGCATGGTCGGCGTGGCGGTGAAGTTGGTGATCTTGAAGCGTTCGATCACATCCAGAACCAGTGCGGCATCGAACTTTTCCAGCACCACCAAACGGTCTCCGGCCAGCAGGAAGAAGAAGGTGGCGAAGCCGTTGGTGTGATATATCGGCGCGGGCACCATGATGGTCTGTGGCTGAGCGACCGGCGTCCAGTTCGACAGGAACGGCTCGCCGTGTTGGGGGGTCCAGAGCGACGGCGCCAGGCTGAGGATCACTTTCGGTACCCCGGTCGAACCGCTGCTGCAGATTCCGTTGACATTGGGGGAGACGGCCTCGGGCAGCGCGCTGTCGGACTCGGCCGTCGCCTGCGCGTCGAGGCGCCACCGACTCGCCTCGTCGACGACCACGGCGGGGTTGATCACCTCGCGCACTCGGTCTCGCTCCCACTCAGGCAGGTCCCAGTGCATGGGGACCGGAACGGCGCCGATCTTCCAGCAACCTAGCGTGGCGAGAATTAGGTGCACTGAGTTGGGGATGGCCAGGGCGACAAGGGAACCGGTCTCCGCGCCGTAGGCGGCCAGTGCGCGGCCCCACTGGTTGGCGCGGGCGTCGAGTTCACCGAATGTCAGTGACTGCGCGGTGCCGTCGAGGGCGACGACGGTGACGCCGATGTCGTCACGACGCTGTTCGGCGAGCTGTTGAAGCTTGGTTCCGAACGGGATTCCGTCCGCTAACGGGTTGGCCGTCGCTTCGGCCGCGGCCGATTCCGTCACGCCGATACCGGCCCGCTGAACAGTGTCTCGAAGGAGCCGTCCGGGATGCCCGGGATGAGGCGCAACGCGAGCGCCTCGGCGCTCAGCGGCAGACGGATCAGCGGCTGGGTATGCCGGTCGAGCACGCTGACATCGGACTCATCGCAGAAGCCCAGCGCGCCGAGCAGTTGGTGCGAGGTGCGTAGCACCTGTCGCGCGGTGTCGGACGCCTTGAGCCGAAGGATGAGCGCGTCGGCCGAACGAACCTCTATAGGTAGCGATTCCGGACGGCAGATGGTGAATTTCGCCAATTCGTGCAGTCCGCGCACCGCGACCGCGGCCTCCGCCACGGCGAACCGGACGGCCTGAAAGTCCGCCAGCGGCTTACCGAACTGGATGCGGGCGCGCACATGATCGGTGACGATCTGCAGCGCCTGCTGCACCGCTCCCAGAATCCGCCATGATCCCAGCACGAGATGAAGGTTAACGTCGCCGGCGGGAACAGTTCCATCGGGTTCACCGAGGGAAGCGGGCACCAGGAATGGGCCGAGCTTGGCGTTGGTCCGCGAAGCGGGCCGCGGGTGGTACCGGGTGCCGTCCAGGTCGGCGGCGACCCAGTCACCCGGCAGGTCACCATGGTCGATGCGCGGCGCGCCGGGGTCGACCAGGGCAAGGCGGGCGCCGTCGATCGCCAGCAGCTCCTCGACGAGGGGATAGGGCAACGCGGTTGCGCCGGCAGCGCGGCACAGCACGGCCGCGGCGAGCAGGTCGTCGGGCGCCGATCGAACATCGAGCTCGAACGCGCCGACCTCGCTCAGGGCGGTCCGGGCCGCGTCCCGGATGCCATCGTCGGTTTCGGCGCGCAACGCCGCCTGTGGCCCGCCCAGCCGGCCCAACCGCTTGGTCGTGACCGCAGCGAAGTCGCTGATGTCTTGTGGCAGGTCAGTTTTCACCGGTGTTCTCCCAACACGTCCCGGGCCACCAACATCTTCTGCACTTCGATGGTGCCCGATGCCACGGTGGCGGCCTGCGCGTAACGCCAATGGTCTTCGATCGCCCCGTGCAGCGCGGCGCCGGCGCCGCTGTCCAGCGCGACCGGGCCCAACACGTCGAAAAGTAGCTCGGCGACCTGCTGGTCGCACGTCGTGGTGGCGATGCGGGCCGCACTGGCCGCCGCGCCCGCCGCCGGGTCATCTTGCAGCGACACGGCTCGATAGGCCAAAAGCCGGGCCACCCGTAGATCGACGAGCGCCCGCACCCACCGCGAGCGAACCGATTCGGGAAGCGCGCCCCAATCGTCGCCGAGCTGGGTGCTCATCCGGTCGAGCAACGATTCGCAGCGCGCGTAGCGGGCGATGCCCACCCGCTCGAATGCGAGCGCCTCGCGCATGACCCGCCAGCCGTCGCCGACCTCGCCGAGAACATCACCGGGGAACGCCTGCACGTCGTCGAGGAACATCTCGTTGAGGTGATGCGGCCCCAGCATCGACCCGATAGGCCGGACCGTGAAGCCGGGCCGATCCATCGGAATCAGAAAAATCGTGAGCCGCTTGGGCTTTGGGGCCTCGGGGTCGGTGCACGCCGCCAGCACACACCAGGACGCCATCAACGCATACGACGTCCACACCTTCTGTCCGGTGATGCGCCAGCCGTCGCCGTCCGGCACGGCGCGGGTACGCAATGAGGCAAGGTCGGTACCGGCCTCCGGCTCGGAAAAACCCTGGCACCAGATAACGTCGCCGGCGGCGATAGCGGCCAGGTGCCTGGCCTTCTGTTCGGCGGTTCCGTAGCGCATCAGTGCCGGGCCCACCCAGTTGATCCCCATGTATTGGGGACCGCGGGGCTCGTGCTGGGCCCACATCTCCTCGCGCAGTACCGTCTGCTGCCACACCGAACCACCGCCGCCGCCATGCTCTTTCGGCCACGCCAGCGCCAGCAGGCCCTCGGCGGCCAGCAATTTGCAGAACGTCTCGGTGGTGGCGAGATCTTGCGGGTTCTCGGTACAGGCGCCCAGGAAGTCGGCGGGGATATGGTTGGATACCAACTCGCGCAGGTGGTTCCGCAGTTGGGCGGCGTCGTCGCCGAGGTCGTAATCCATCGTCGTCATCCCTTCGGCAGCCCGAGCAGCCGCTCGGCGATGATGTTGCGCTGGACCTCCGAGGTTCCGCCGTAGATGGTCGCGGCCAGCGCGTCCTGGCGTTCGAACAGCAGATCCCGGTCGCTGAGCGACTGCGTCCCTTGGGCAACGGCAGCAAGCTCCCAAACCCGCTGCAACGTAATCGATCCGAGCAGCTTCATGGTGTCTGCTTCGGGGCTCGGTCGGCCCGCCAGTTCGTTGCCCAGGGCGCGGTATCCGGTGGCCCGCAACGCTTCGGCGTCGGCCAGCAGGGAACCGAGCTCGGTGCAGATATCCGCGGTCGGCTGTGCCATGCGTACCGTCTCGAGTCCACGCTTGATCTCGACCCAGTTCATGATCCAGATCATCTGGCGCTCGTGGTGCAACGACGACAGCGCGACGTTCCACCCACCGTGGAGCGGACCCAGCAGGTTTTCCATCGGAACTTCTACATCGTCGAGGAAGACCTCGCAGAATGTCTCGTCGGAAATCGACGCCATCCGGATCGGCTCGATGCGCACGCCCGGCGAATGCAGATCCAGGATCAGGCAGGAAATGCCCCGGTGTTTCGGCGCCTCCGGATCGGTGCGGGCATACAGGGTGCACCACCGCGACTCGTGGGCTTGGGTGGTCCAGATCTTGTGGCCGTTGACCCGAAACACGTCTCCGTCGCGCTCGGCTCGCGTGCGCAGGCCGGCGAAATCGGATCCGGCTTCCGGTTCGGACATGCCCAGCGCCCACCACTCGTCACCGCGCAGCAGGGGAGCCAGGAGGCGGTCGATTTGGGCGGCGGTGCCGAACTGACGGATGCCGGGTGCGGCCACATTGGGGCCCGCGATGTTGGGCAGCTTGGGCGCGGACCGCAGCGCCGCCTCGAGCCGGACCTCCATCGCATCGCGCAGACCCAGCGATCGGCCGCCGTGTTCGCGCGGCCAGGTTGGCTGTATCCATCCAGCCTCGAAGGCCGCTCGCTGATAATCGCGCCGCAGCGCCAGGTCCCAGCGGTACTCGCGATAATTCTCGTAATAGTCCTTCGGCAGGAACTCGCTTAACCAGGTGCCGAATTCGTCGAGGACCGCGGTCATGCCGCACCTCCCGCGAACCGGCGGCCCACCTCGTGATAGAGCACGCGACTGTCGCCCAGCATCGCGGCGACCTGCCAGGCGTGGCGGACATAGAGGTGGGCGTCGTGCTCCCAGGTCTGCCCGAGCGCTCCGTGCACTTGGACCGCGGTTCTCGCACAATTGGCGGCCGCATCACCCGCCGCCGCCTTGGCGAGCGCCGCAGTGGTCCAGGCATCCGCGGGCGTCGTGGCCGGATCGCCGAGCCGGGCGGCTGCGGCGTAGGTGAGGCTGCGGGCGCGCTCCAGGCCGACGTAGTTGTTGGCGAGCGCGTGCTTGATCCCCTGGAACGCACCGATCGGGGTGCCGAACTGACGACGCGTCTTGGCATGCTCCACGGCGCGGTGCAGGGCTGCGCTCGCCGTGCCTACCAGGTCGGCCGCCGCGGCCACCAACGGCGCCGTCAACGCGCTTTCGATATCGACGGGCGCGATAGCCACCGGCTCGGCGTCGACCTCGACCTCTGCCAGCGGCTGCGCGGGATCCGTCGATTCGCCCGCGATCACGGTCATCCCGTCGCCGCAGCGTGCGACCGCCACCACCGTGCCATCGGGGCCGCTGTCGGCGCGCGCCAGCGTGACGAGCAGCTCGGAGCGGGTCAGGTTGGGGACCGCGACCGCGCGTCCGCGCAGGCGTCCGCCGCGCAGGGTCATCGGCACCCCGGGCAGCCGAGATCCTCTGGCGTGCACGGCCAGGGTGGCGACGGCGCCGCCGGCGATGTCATCGAGAACCGCGTCGAGACCCGTGCCCCGCAATGCACCGGCGGCCAAGCCGACACTGCTCAGCAACGGGATCGGCGCGATCGCGGCACCGCATTCCTCGAGCACTAGGGCGAGTTCGACCGGTCCGTAGTCGCCGGCCCCGGGCGCGGCCAGTTCCGTCCAACCGAGATCGACCACCGTCTTCCACAGCGTGCGCCACCGTTCCGGATCCGTCATCGCCTGGCGGGCGGCGTCGGGCGGGCACTCGGTGCGTAGGACGTCGCGCACCGTGTCGCGCAGCGACAACTGCTCCGAATTCAGTCCGACATCCATAAGACCCCTAACATAATAAAAATAGTAAACTAGCGGCCCTGTCGCAATCGCACAGGAACAAACGCATAGGTGGGCGCATGGTCGAGTGGTATCTGTTCCTGCCGCAGGTGCGGCTGTCGGCGACGGAAATCGTGGAGCGGGCCCGCCACGCCGAGGCCAGTGGCTTCGACGGCATCGCGTTCATCGATCACCTCGAGGCGCCCGGTCTGCCCGATGAAAGCATTTGGGAGGCAATGGGCATTGCGAGCTGGGTGGCGGCCAAGACGGAGCGGCTCCGCATCGGCCATCTGGTGCTCTGTGATGCCTTCCGCCATCCCGCCGTGCTGGCCAAACAAGCCGTCACCCTGTCGGACGCGTCGGAGGGCAGGTTCGACCTGGGCCTCGGTGCGGGGTCCTGGCCCGCGGAGTTCACCCGATTCGACGTCGGCCAGCAGGACGCGGTCGCCCGGGTCGAGCAGCTGGATCGGCACCTGGCGTTGCTGCGGCAGTACTGGGGTGACGATCCGGGCGCCGGCTCAGCTCCGCAAGCCCCGCCGAGGTCTCATCCGATACCGCTGGTCCTGGGCGGCACCGGGCGCCGGATGATGGAACTCGTTCGCAGATACGCGGATTGGTGGAATCTGCCGGCGAACCACCTCGACAAGCTGCCCTCGCTGGCCCCGTCGGCAGGCACGGCCCGGCTTTCCGTTCAGCAGATGGTGGGGTTCGTACGGTCGGGTACCGACCCCGACACCGTGCGTGAGGTCAGCACGCGGCGATTCGGCCACCTGGGCGCGGGGCTGGCGTGTGGCGATGCCGACGAGCTCATCGGCCACTTCAGCGGGCTGGCGTCCCAGCGCGTCGAGCGGTTCTACGTGTGGTTTGCCGATTTCGCCGTACCCGATTCCCTGCGTGAGTTCGGCGAAACGGTGATCAAGGCTTTCCCGGCGCCGTAGCCGTCAACCCCGTTGCTCGGCGCGCCGCCGCGCTTCCGTGGGAACGACCGGCGGCCGGGCGAACGGCCCGCGCTGGACCGCGCTGAGCCGGATCTCCGGCAGGTCGACCGACGGGTCGACGGTGTCCAGCCAGGCCACCGCGTCCGCCACGTCCGAGACCTGGATGGCGTACATCTCGAAGGGAACGTCGGAAAGCATCTCGGTTTCCACCGGGCCCGGGGTGACGATGTGGACGCTGATGCCGTCACGGTCGACTTCCAGCGCCAAGGCCCGCGCGAAGGCGTTCATCCCCGCTTTCGATGCCGAGTAGGCGGTTCGCGCCATCATCGGTTCGTGCGCCGCCGACGACGAGATGAACACGAACCGCGAACCCGCGCGCATCCTGGGCAGCGCGGCGGCGGTCACCACGAAGCACGAATCCAGATTGGCCGAAATGATGGTCCGCCACTGCTCGAACGTCTGCTTGCGCGCGTACGTTCCACCCAGCGTGCCGGCGGCGTGCACGACGAGGTCGATGGTCTCCAATGCGCTTGTCGCAGCGGCGAATCCGTCCGGATCCGAGGCATCGGCCACGATGTGGCGCGCGCCGATCTCCTCGGCCGCTGCGCGCAACGGGGCCTCGCGTCGCGCCACCAGCACCACGTCGTAACCCAGCTCGGCCAACTTGCGACCGCACCCTTTGCCGATCCCGCCGCTGCCGCCGGTGACCAATGCCGTTCTCACGGGCTGCCTCTCAGGTTTGACGGAAATCCCGCGTCCGCGACAATGCCTGCGGTGACAGCGCGTGAATTCGTTGATCGTGCCGACCGGAGAGTACGTAGGTCTGGGTGTCGGCGAGATGGCGGCCCGCGATGCGGCGGGCCCGGTCGACGTCGCCCTCCGCGATGGTCTCGGTCAGCTTGACGTGCGTGCTGAGCACCGCGCGGCGTTGGGCCAGCGAGGGGTAGGTGCCTCGCGCCGCGCTCTCGTCCGCCCACTGTTGTTCGTGGCTGGTCCACAGCGTCTCCAGGCTGCCGACCACCGCGATGATGGTGTGGTTTCCACAGCCACGGACCACGAGATCGTGGAATTCACGCCCGATTTCGGTGAACAGCCCGCCGTCCTCGATGTTCTCGGCCATGGAGTCGTTGACCCGGTTGAGCTCTGGGACCAAGGTGTCCGCCCGGTCCGGCCGCCGGGCGGCCAGCGCGGCGCACGCGGGCTCGAGTTCCTGCAAGGCCATGCCGAGGTCGGCGACCGCTACGGACTCGCTCTGCAGTAACAGCCCGAGCATGTACGCGGCGCTGGTCTTCGCCGGGGCGTGCACAACGGCGCCACCACGGTTGCCCCGTCGCACCGAAACCAGGCCCTCGGTCTCCAGAATCCGCAGCGCTTCGCGCAGAGAAACCAGACTCACGTTGAACTGCTCGACAAGCACCTCTTGACGCGGCAAGAGATCGCCGTCGGCGAGGTCACCGTTGATGATCTGGCGGCGCAACTCGTCGGCTACGATTTCTGCGATCCGCGGCGCCGACAATCGGCGACGGGCGTCGCTCCCAATTCCCAAGGCGGTCATCCGATCCTCGATGCATAGCAACTCGCTGGCTTAGCTATTTTAGCAGTAATGGTATAAATAGCTTCTTCGATCGCGTGTCGATCGGGAGGGCGGGTGTAAGTGAGCGAGCGGTCCGACAGCCGGCCCACACCGCTGCACGACCTGCGTGTCGTCGAGATCAGTGACCGGATCGCCGGCAGTTATTGCGGCAAGCTGCTGGTCGATGCCGGGGCGCAGGTGTGCAAACT
This sequence comes from Mycobacterium sp. 852002-53434_SCH5985345, assembly GCF_001667155.1. NCBI lineage: Bacteria > Bacillati > Actinomycetota > Actinomycetes > Mycobacteriales > Mycobacteriaceae > Mycobacterium > Mycobacterium sp. 852002-53434_SCH5985345. The sequence continues at coordinate 180,880 of NZ_LZIE01000097.1, read as the reverse complement.
TGAACCGCCGCAGGGGGATTGGCTCCGCCGTTATTCGGCGACCGGATCGCCCGTGCCGGACGGAAAGAGCTCGCCGTTCTTCGCCTACCTCAATGCGGGCAAGCGCAGCATGACTTACCGGCCCGACGCCGGGCGCTTGTCCGCCGAGCTGTCCGCCGCGGACGTGGTGGTGGTGACTGCCGGCCGGGAGCAGGCCGCGGCGTTGGGTGTCGACCCGCAGCGGCTGCTGGCACAGTGTCCGCGCGCAATCATCGTCACGATCTCCGACTTCGGCTGGACGGGACCGTACGCCGATCGGGCAGCCAGCGAATTCACCCTGCAGGCGTGGGCGGGCTCGCCCGGCTTCCGGGGCGATCCCGCGGGGCCGCCCATCGCGATCGGCGGCGACCTGGGGGAGTACATGGGCGGCGTCTACGCCGCGTTCGGCGTACTGGCCGTGCGCCGCCGCGTCGAGCGTGGTGGCCCCGGTGAGCACCTCGATCTCTCCATGCTCGAGGCGTTGACCGCGATGCAGAGCAGCGAATGGCTGCATTCGCAGCTGCTTCGCGTGCCCCCGATCCGCCGCACGCTCGAAGTGCCGTCGATCGAGCCCGCCAAGGACGGCTACGTCGGGATCACGATGGTCACCGGCCAGCAATGGCTCGACTTCGTTGCCATGGTCGAATGCCCGCAGCTCGAAGAGATCGAACAGCTCCGCTTCCAGATCGGCAGGTGGGCCTATCGTGACCTGATCCGCGAACAGATCGGCCCATGGCTGGCCGAACGCACGGTCGAGGAAATCGTCGAGCTCGGCCAACTGTTTCGGCTCCCGATCGCGGCGCTGGGCAACGGCTCCACGATCCGGGAGATGGAATACGTGACCGAGCGCGGGGCATTCGTCCGCAACCCCGCGGGCTTCCACCAGCCCCGGCCACCCTGGTTGATGTCAGCGTGCGCGCCCGCCCCGCCGCGGGCGACGCCGGCCCTCGGCGAGGCCAATGACGAGATCCCTTGGTCCCGAAGGGAAGCCATGGAAGCCTCCGCCGCGGTCGGGCTGCCCCTGGCCGGTGTGCGCATCGTCGACCTGACCGCGTTCTGGGCCGGTCCTGCGGCCACCCACCTACTGGCCGCGTTCGGTGCCGACGTCATCAAGGTGGAGTCGATACAGCGACCGGACGGCATTCGATACTCGGGCGGCATGCGCACCGATGTCGACGATTGGTGGGAGTACGGCTGGGTTTTCCACGCCATGAACACCAACAAGCGTTCCGTCACACTGGATTTGGGCTCCGAAGACGGGCGCCGCCTGTTCAGCGAGCTGGCCGCCGGCGCTGACGTGGTGATCGAGAACTTCTCACCGCGGGTGATGGACCAGTTCGGCCTGACGGCCGATACGCTGCTGAACGTCAACCCCAGGCTCGTCGTCGCCCGGATGCCCGCGTTCGGGCTGGACGGACCGTGGCGGGACCGTGTCGGATTCGCCCCCACCATGGAGCAGATCGCCGGCCTGGCCTGGGTGACCGGATTGCCCGAGACCCCGCCGGTCACGCCGCGCGGGGCGTGCGATCCGCTGGCGGGTGTGCACGCGGCGTTCGCGGTGCTGGCCGCGCTGAATTTCGCCGAACGCACCGGCTCGGGGCAGCAACTCGAGCTGCCGATGCTCGAAACGGTGCTGAACGCTACCGCGATCCAGGCGATCGAATCCGAGGTCTTCGGGATAACGCTGACCCGGCGGGGCAACCGCGGTCACGGCGACGCGATCCAAAACATCTACCGGTGTGTGGGCGACGACGACTGGATCGCGGTCACCGTGCGCGACGACCGGCACTGGCGTGCCCTGGTCGAGGTGATGGATCGACCGGCGTGGTGCGACGAGGAGCTGTCCACCGTCGCCGGACGGCGACAGCGGGCCGACGACGTCGATCGCCGGCTGGCGGACTGGTTCGCGCGCCAACCCCTCGACTCGACGGTGGAGCAATTGGCGGCCGCCGGCATCCCCGCCGCACCGGTGGTGTCGCCGTCGTTGGTGATCGAGAACCCCCAACTGAGTCATCGGGGATTCTTGGAGACCCTGGACCACCCCAGCACCGGCGCCGGCCGCTATCCCTGCCCGCCGTTCGCCCAGCTGGCCGGCCAGGACAGGTGGCTGCTGCGGCCACCGCCGCGGCTGGGCGAGCACAATGAAGAGATACTGCGTGAGCGGTGCGGGCTGACCGAGGAAGAGCTGACACGCCTCGCAACCAGCGGGGTGATCGGGACCCGACCCAAGGGCCTGTGAGAAGTGGAGGGCATCTGATGCGCGTGACAGTTGACGAAAACCTTTGTGAGGCCAACGGCTTCTGCGAATCGCTGGCACCGGAAGTCTTCGAGCTGGGGGACGAGGACGTGGTGCAGATCGCGGACGGGCCCGTGCCGCCGCGGCTGGAGATCGACGTGCGCGCCGCGGTGGACCAATGCCCCAAGGCCGCGCTGCGACTGATCGACTGAGGGATCAGCGCCTGACGACGGCGAGCGCCGGGACGGCGCGAATAAGAAGTCGGGCAATCCTCATCTGCGTTCGCCCAGTGAGATCGACATTTCGTCGTAGATCGACATGTTCGTGGTCAGGTTCGGATAAGCCACTTTCGCCGGGCCGAGGGCGATGTTGTCGCAACGCAGCAACAGTTCATCGAACACCGCGCGCAGTTCCGCGCGCGCCAGCATGGCGCCCAGGCAGTGGTGGGGTCCGCCGCCACCGAAGGCCACCTGGGGGTTCGGCTGACGACCGATGTCGAAGGTGAACGGAGACGCGAAGACCTCCTCGTCGCGGTTGGCCGAACGCAGCATCGACACCACCCGCTCGCCCTTGGCGATGCGCTGGCCGTCCATCTCGACGTCGACCTTCGCGGTGCGCGTCCAGTACGCGACCGGTGAGGCCCAGCGCAACACTTCCTCGATGGCGCTGGGCCGCACTGCTTCCTGCTCGCGATAGCGCTCGATCTGCTCCGGGTTCGTCACGAACGCCTGCAGCCCGATGGCCAGCGCATTCTTGGTGGTGTCGCTGCCGGCGAACGCCAACACGAAGAAGAAAAATTCGAGTTCGTGCGGTGGCAAGCTGAAGTGATCACCGTCTTCGCCGGTGATCACCGCGGTCGCCAACGTGCTCCAGATGTCGTCGGTGGGATTGCGTCGTTTCTCCGCGGTGAGGTCCATTGCGTACCCGAAGATGTTGGCGTAGAGGTCGGTTTCGTCCTGCCGGCTCAGCTGCACCTCCGGCGAGTTGGCCTTCAAGATGCGGTCCAGGCCGTCGAAGATTCGGGGCCGGTCGTCCTCCGGTATGCCGATGATGTCGCCGATGACTGTCATCGGCAGGGCGTCGGCGACGTCCTCGATCCAATCGCCGCCGCCCTCGGCGAGCAGGCGGTCGATCATGCGCGCGGCCCTCGCCCGGATGCCGTCCTCGAGCTTGGCGATCGCCCGCGGATTGAACGCGTTCGAGATCAGCTTGCGGCGCTTGTTCAGCCCGGGCGGGTCCATGTTGATGATGGTGGGGTACGACGAGAACATCCCGACCGGCTGGATGAGCGGGCCGTCGACCGCGGTGAAGGACTCGACATCGCGATGCAGCCGGATTGCGTGCCGGTGCTTGGTGGCCACCCAGAACTGGCGCTGGACCGTCTTGGCTACGCCCGGGGTCAGGTCGTGGCGGAAAAGTGGCTGGCTGTGCCGCAACTCCGTGAACAATTCGTCGGGAAACCCATTGCGCCACAGGGAGAAATCGGAAAGATCCACTGCCGCCGCCGTCATCTGATACTCCGCTCTGCCCGGGCTCGTCTGGTGCCGCGTTGACGTTCAATGCTTAAAATAGTAAAAATAGACCTTGTCGTCGAACCGCGGTGAGTGAAGGGCGGCCAAATTGCGCTCCGCTCGCCTTGGTCTGGGCGGGATATGGAGAGTTCGTGACGCACACAATTTCTGAACCGGCGTCGGATTCGGCCGGGGATGGGGATCCATCGGAACGCGAGTTCGGGCAGTCGGGCATTGCGCTGTCGACCTATCGGTTCCCGACGGGCTGGTTCATCGTCGCGTTCGGCTCCGACCTGGCCGCCGGTGAGGTCAAGCGCCTGCACTACTTCGGTGAGGAGCTGGTGCTGTTCCGCACCGCTTCCGGCAAGGTCAACGTGCTGGACGCCTACTGCCAGCACCTCGGCGCCAATATGGGCGTCGGCGGTACCGTCGAAGACGAGAACATCGTCTGCCCCTGGCACGGCTGGCGGTGGCGCGGCGACGGCTCCAACGCGCTGATCCCGTACAGCAAGATCGGCTGCAAGAACAACGTCCGCATCCGCACCTATCCGTGCATGGAGTGGTACGGCTTCATCCTGGTCTGGCACGAACGCCACGGCCGGGCGCCGTACTGGCAGCCGCCGACGCTGCCCGAGCTGGAAACGGGCGAGTACTACCCGCTGCACCCGCACAGTCGGATGCTCAACCGGGTCAAGGTGCACGCGCAGATGATCATCGAGAATGCGGCCGACCCGTATCACGTGCAGTACGTGCACAAGGCCGCCAACCCCGCCAATACCGCCTCGTTCGAAGTGGCTGGCTATCACCTGCACGCCACCGTCAACGCCCACTTCGGTGGGGGCCGAGCAAAGACGTGGTTGACCCCCAACGGGCCGGTCGACGCCAAGATCATCTACGACAACTACTCGTTGGGGCTGGGGCTGGTCCGGTTTCCGAGTGACCTGGTGGCCACCATCGAGGTCACCGGGCAGACTCCGGTCGACGAGGACTACACCGATTACTTCTACACACAGGCGTCCGTCCGCGAGCCGGGCGACACCGGTGACGCGCCGACCGGTCGCGCGGCCAAATTCCTGGCGCTGCAGCAAGAGGTGATCAAGCAGGACTTCTTCACGTGGGAGAACATGAAGTACCTGGAGAAGCCGAACCTGGCTCCCGAAGAGGCGCACGACTATGCGGCCCTTCGCCGCTGGGCCCACCGCTTCTACCCGGGCCCGCAGCCGTCCCCGTCCGACTTCGGGTACACGGCCGACGGTAAGCCCGACCCGGCGGCCGCGAAAGCCTGAGCGAAAGCCCCTGGAAGCCCCATGAGTCCCGACCGGAGCGGACATCTCGGGCCCGCCGACTTCGGCGTCGAAAGTTTCACGGTCGCGGCCGTGCTCGATCGGCGGGCCGAGCAATATCCCGACCGGGTGATGATGTCGATCGCCGGCGTTGACGTGACCTTCGAGCAGATGCGGCAGCGCTCCGGCGCCGCCGCGAACATACTCACGGAGTTGGGCGTCGGCCGCGGCGATTGCGTGGCGTTGTTCACCGGAACCTGCCCGGAATGGGTCTACTTCTGGCTGGGGGCGGCGCGTATCGGCGCGGTCAGCGCCGCCGTCAATGCCGCGAACAAAGGGGACTTCCTGCTGCACGCCCTGCGGCTGTCGCAGGCCAAGGTGATTCTGGCCGACGTTGAGCGTCGGCCCCGGGTGGACGAGGTTGCCGGGGCGTTGGAGATCGCGCCGACCATTGTGCTGCAAGGTGATTCACTTGACGCGGAGTTGAGCCGAGGCGGCGCCCGTCCGGTCGCAGGCGTCGGGGCGGCGGCGGACGACGTGGGCTGTCTCTTCTACACGTCGGGCACCACCGGGTCGTCGAAAGCGGTTGCCACGACCTGGCCTTACCTGTTCACGGTCGCCGCGACGGTCGCGTCGGCCTGGGAATTGCGCGCGGGGGAAGTGCTGTGGACGGCGATGCCGCTGTTCCACCTGAGCGCGGCACCCAGCGTGCTCGCCCCGATGCTGCTCGGCGCGACGACTGTGCTGGCGCAAGCGTTTCACCCCGCCGAGGTGTGGGACGACATACGCGCCCGCGGTGCCGTCGGCTTCGCCGGCGCCGGCGCGATGGTGTCGATGTTGCATAACCTGCCCCCGGATCCGCGTGATGCCGAGCTGCCGCTGCGGTTCATCTCGGCGGCTCCGATCGACGCCAAGGCGTATCGCGACATCGAAAAGCGTTACGGCTGCCGCATCGTCACGATGTACGGGATGACCGAGGCGTTTCCGATCGCCGTCAAGGCCCTGGCCGACGAAGGGGTACCCGGAACATCGGGCCGGCCGAATCCGAATTTCGACGTGCGCATCGTCGACGAAGGCGGCGACCCGGTGCCCGCCGGCGCGGCCGGGGAAATCGCCTGCCGGCCCCGGTGCCGGCACGTGATGAGCGAAGGCTATGTCGCGCAAGGCATGCGGGTCATTCCACACCCGGAGTGGTTTCGCACGGGCGACGTCGGACGGCTCGACACGGACGGAAACCTGACATACGTCGACCGCAGGAAGGATTCGCTTCGCCGGCGCGGCGAAAACGTTTCCTCGGTCGAGGTGGAAACCGTGGTTGCGAGCCATCCCGCCGTGGCGGAAGCCGCCGCGGTCGGGGTGCCCAGCGATCTGGGCGAAGACGACATCCTGGTGGTCGTGACGTTACGACCTGGGGCCACAGTGAATTACGCCGAGCTGCTCGATTTCTGCTCGGCCCGGATGCCGTACTTCTGCGTGCCGCGATACGTGGAGACCGTCAGCGAACTCCCGAAGACTGTCATCGGGCGGATACGTAAGGACTTGTTGCGCGAGCGGGGGGTGACTCGGGAAGCGTGGGATCGTGAAGCTCAGGGCTATATCGTTAGCCGGTAAGTTACGTTAATGTTACGTGTTAGTCGGCAAGTGACTTTACCGTTACATCCGTCCGCTCGTTGGCAGTCGTTTCCCGGGAGAGGCTGGAGACCGAAATGACCATGTCCTATCAGGAACAGCAAATGCTGCAGGCCGCCACGGGCCGCGCTGCCATCCTCAATCTGAACGCCCGGCATAACCGGGCGTACTCCGAGGGCGACCGCGAGCGCTGGATTGCCACGTTCCGCCACGCCGGCGCCACCTACCAACGTGATGGTGACACGTTCGACGATCTGCGTGCGGCGTTCGACGGCGGCGAGGGACAACGGCTGGTGACGGTCGACCACGAGATCCGGGTCGACGGGGTCAACGCCGTCCAGCGTTGCGTCGTATTGCTTTTCGCCAGCATGTACGGCGACACCACGCTGCGTGCCACGGGAATGTTCCGGGACACGCTGGTCTACGAGCGTGGTGGCTGGTACTTCACTTCCCGCGCGCTGCAATGGGATTCGGTGCCCAGTCGGCACCCGCTCGTTATGTGAGCCGCGTGGAACCGGACCTCAGTTACCAGATGGCCTTCGGCACCTATGAAGACGCGCTGCGCATGGTCGGCGCGACGAGCGAGGCGCGCACCGCGGCCACGGCGGTCAGCGGGGCGCGCATCCAGCTGTTCGCCGCGACGGTCCACGATGGCAATCGGTCCTACTGGGACGCCGAGTTCGCCCGCCGGAAATGGGGGGGTTTGCTGGCGCCCCCGGCCTTGCTGATGGGGTGGCTGATCCCTCCGCCGTGGCAGCCACACGGCAGGCCGCCGGCGGCGTCCCTGGTGCTGCGAGTGCCGCTGCCGGGCACCACGTTCATCAACGCGGCCAACGACGTCGAGTTCACGGTGCCCATCGTCGAAGGCGACATCCTTACCGTCGTCGAGGAGCTGGTGTCGGTATCACCGGAGAAGCGGACGCGGTTGGGCGTGGGTCATTTCGTCGAGACGCTGGAGACCTACCGCCGTCAGGACCAAACGGTTGTCGCCACCTGCCGAAACACCTTGTTCCGCTTCACGCCCGGAGCGTCGCCGTGACCGGCGACGGGCTGTACTTCGACGAGATCACCGTTCCCGTAGACCTGCCCGAGGTGGTCGACCACATCAGCTACCAGCGGGTGGTGGAGAACGCGGGCGCGACGTGGGACTACTTCCCGGGCCACTTCGACCCCGAATACGCGCAGCGCCAGGGCAATCCGACGATCTACGTCAACACGATGCACCTCGCCGGCTTCGCCGACCGCGTCGCGACCGACTGGGCAGGCCCGAGCAGCCGGGTGGTGCGGCGCTCCTTGCGGCTGGCGAGCCCGGCGTATGCCGGTGACACGATGATCGGCCGGGGCCGCGCGGTGGCCAAGCGGCGGGACACCTCGGTGGACCCGCCGCGCTGTCTCGTCGACATCGAGATCCAGGTGACCAACCAGCACGGCGCGCTGTGCTGCCCGGTCGAGCTCACCCTGCAGATGCCGCATGGCGCAACCGAGCGATGACGAAGTAGCCGCACTGCATCTCGCGGTGTGCCGACGGTTCGGCGAGGCCGTGTGGTCCGCCGATGGCAGATGGGATCGTCGCTCCCCGTGCGATCAATGGGATGCCCGGGCGGTGCTCGAGCACGTGATCGGTTTTCATGACGTACTCATCTTGCGCCCCTTGGGATTGAAGCCCGACCGGTCACGAGAGGACCCGCGGGCACGATGGCAAGTGACTTATGACTCGCTGACCGCGGCCTTCGAACCCGACAAGGCCACCCAACTCGATGCGTTCAAGCTGGTACCGAACCTCACGCGCGACGTTCTGGTGCACACATGGGACCTCGCCCGTGCGGTAGGGGCAGACGACCGGCTTGACGCCGCGTGGTGCCGGTTGTTTTACGACACCCTGCCCACGGACGCGCTCGCGTTGACTTCCTCGGGGATGTTCAATCCACCCGTCGCAGTACCGGACGAAAGAGATTCGCAGGGAAAGCTTCTCGCGCGGCTCGGGCGCGATCCTGCATGGCGGCCGGATATTTCATAGGGCGGTCCAGCGCCGGGTGCCGGGACGCGAGCCCGTGCCCGACCGTCCATCGGCAGAATTGCGATCCCGATATCGCCGGCGATATCCCAAATGGAAACCGGCTTATGGTCCCGCTCTCGGGACGGGCGTGGCCGATGCGATCACTTGCGGCGCCTACAGGGGCGGCAGCTGCCCTTTGCATACCAGCGTCTGCAGCTCGACGTACTCGTGGAGGCCCTCCGGGCCGAACTCGCGCCCGATGCCCGACTGCTTGAACCCACCGAACGGGGCGCCGATGTCAAGCGTGTACATGTTGATGCCGTAGGTGCCGGTGCGCACGCCCGCCGCGATTTCCAGGCCGTGTGCGATGTCGGAGGTCCACACCGAACCGGCCAGGCCGTAGTCGCTCTCGTTGGCGATTCGGATGGCGTCGTCCTCATCGCGGTAGCGCAGCACGGTCAGGACCGGACCGAAGATCTCCTCCCGGGCGATGCGCATGTCGTTGGTGGCGTCGGCGAACAGCGTTGGCTGCACATACCAGCCACGTGTTGACGGGCTGTCCTGGCCACCCAGGACGACGCGGGCGCCTTCGGCCTGGCCGGACTTGATGTAGTCCTGGACACGGCGTTGTTGTCGTTGCGCGACAAGGGGTCCGATGTCGGTGGCGTCGTCCGACGGGTCGCCGACGTTGAGGGCCGACATCATGTCGGCCAGCGCGTCGACGACCTCGTCGTGCCGCCGATCACTGACCAGGATGCGGGTCTGGGCGACGCACGCCTGGCCGTTGTTCATCAGGCCGGCTGTTTTCAATCCGGCGACGGTCTTGCCGATGTCGGCGTCGTCGAGAATGATCGCCGCGGACTTGCCGCCGAGTTCCAGGCTGACCCGCTTGAGCTGTTCACCGCACAGGGCCGCGATGCGGCGCCCGACGGCGCTGGAGCCGGTGAACGCGATCTTGTCCACCCCGGCATGGCGCACCAGCGCCTCACCGATCTCCGGTCCACCGGGCAACACCGAGACCACCCCGTCGGGCAGGTCCAGCTGCTCGATCATCTCCGCCAACCACAAAGCGTCCAAGGGGGTTTCGGGTGCGGGCTTGATGATGACCGTGCAGCCCGCGATCAGCGCGGGGATCAGCTTGGGCATGATCAGGAACTGTGGAACGTTCCACGGAACGATCGCGCCGACCACGCCGACCGGGGCCCTGCGCAGGTGCACTTCACCGAGCACGCCCTGGCGCCGCTCCTCCCAGGGAAACTCGCGCGCGGCGGCCAGCGCCAGATGGATGAGCGACGCCGCGGCAGCCGCTTGGCCCATTCGGCTGAAACTGCGCGGCGAGCCCATCTCATCGGTGATCAGGTCGGCCATCTCTTCGATGTGGCCGGCGTAGATCGCGGCGAGCTGTTCGACCTTGGCCATCCGTTCGGCATGGGTCATCCGCGGCCACGGCCCGTGGTCGAAAGCGTGTCGCGCGGCGGCGACGGCGGCGTCCACGTCCTCGGGCCCGGCCAGCTGAACATGGCCGACCGGTTCTTCGGAGTGTGGGGAGATGACGGCGAGCTGTTGGGGGTTGGCGGGCTTGCGCCACTGACCCCCGATGAAGAGTTCGTCATAAGACCGGTGGCCAGAGTTTTCTGTCATCGGGCACTTCCTCGGGGGTTGGGCGCAGGTAGCCAGTGACCGGGATTTCTCTATTGACGCTAACATAGCGAAAAAAGCAGCGAGGGCCGATATGACCAGCGATTGGCGTAGTTATCCGTTCCAGTTGGTGCCCGGCGACAGCCAACTGGATTTCCCCTCAGCCGAGGGCGAACACCCGGATCAGGAGTCGGACACCTGGTTCATCGCCGGGCAGCTCGATGCCGCCGAGACCGACCGGTCGTTTGCCTTCCTGACCATCTTCAACAAGAACCGGCCCGGCGGCACCGTGGTCGCCGATTTCTACACGATGGCGCTCTTCGATCTGGACACCGGCGATTACGGCACCTTCACGGATTACGACATGCCGCCGGCGAACATGGAACCCGGGGCGCGGCGCAAGCTGACATTGGCCCCGGGTCATCTCGACATCCACTACTCCAGCGCGGCGGGCACCGCGTCGTGGACCACCTGCCGCGACGGCGACGGAGAGCTGCTGCCCTACACGTACCGCGTCAGCCTGGTCGGCGAGGACCAGTCGGGTCGGCCCATGCGGCTGGACCTGGCCGTAACACCAACGCGCGCACCGACACCGGTGGGTGCGTCGACCTACAACGGGAAGATCTGCTGCTTCGGCCAGACCGAAACCTACTCGTATTTCCAGACCGGCATGGCGATGACGGGCACCCTGCGCTGGGGAGACCTCGTCCAGCAGGTCTCCGGCAGCAGCGGACACATCGACCGGCAGTGGTTCCCGAAATACGCCGGCGGCGGGGGGACCGGGGGGGACCCCCGGGCTAGATCCCACGAGTGGCGCACCATCAACTTCGACAACGGCGTGGACCTGAGCATCTGGCGGCAGTTCGACCGCACCAATGGCAATGCGCTGCAGCCATTTACGGGTGTGACGACGAGCCATCCGGACCCGGGCATGCCGCCGGAGTGTGCCGAAGACGTCGAGGTGACGGTCAGCAGCTACGTGCGGTGGCCGGACGCGGTGCAACCATTGGTGCGGCCGCAGGCGGCCGCCCGCTACATGCCGGACCGGCACCGGATCACCTGCCGCACCATGCAACTCGACATCGTGGGGGAGCCGCTGGTGCCCGCCCCCGCGCACGGCCTGCCCATCGAATACATGGAGGGCCCGTACCGCTACCGCGGAACCCTCTGGGGCCAGCCAGTGACCGGCTTCGCGTTCAACGAGCGCTCGCTGGCCCTCTACCGGGACTGGGAGCTGGCCGAGGTGCTGGCCACCACCGTCGGGAACATGGAACCGGCCGACCGAGACCTACAGATGGCGGCGGGACTGCTCGTGCAGCTGCTGGCCCGCGGCCGCCGACGCGAAGCGGTCGGGCTGTTGACCACGGTGCGCCCCGCGCAAACCGACCCGCTGGCAACGCTGTTGGACGACCTCGTGGCGGTGCTGTCCGCCGACGCGTCAACCGAGAGCGGCTGACTCGCCAAGCGCCCGGGCCCAGGCGCTGTGGCGATGCTGCAGGCCGGGCTCGTTGCGGCCGAACAGCAGATGGTCGCGGGCACCGGACTCGAGGTTGGTCTGCAGGCGTTCGACCAACCGGTAGTCCTCGTCGCGCACCGTGGCGTGGGCGTAGTCGAACACGGCCTGCGCGCCGGCGGCGACCGATTCGTCGGAAATGTCCAGCGGTGTCGAGTTCTGGTGCACGGTGATCGATCTCCCGGGCCGGTCGGCGGGGTAGATCCGGAACAGCTCGCCGTTGGCGATAGTCACCGACAACACGATGTTGGGGAACAGTGCGTAGATCACCACCATGTTCTGGAACGGATCCCACTGTTCCTCGGGGACGTCGTCCAGTGCCAGGATCGTGTTGAGCGGGAAGATCAACCGGTGATGCGGGCCGAACGCGTCGAACACCGTGCAGTTGCTACGGGCGATGGTGGCAAACGTCTGCTGATGCACGGTGGCGAAATGGTAGTTCTCCGAGAAGGTGTCGACCGCGAGCTTCCAATTGATCGGGCAGTCGAGCACCTTCTCACCCAACGGCGCCCACCGCCCGATGCCCCACGAATCGAGCTCGTCGGCCAGGGGGCCCAGGTGTGCGGCGACATCCAGGCTGGCTCCGGGATCCAGTGCGACCCAGAGGAATCCGGCGAATTCGGCGGCCGGAAGTTCGGTCAGGCCGTCGGCCTTGACGGTCACGCCGCTAAACCCCTCACGGCCGGGCAGGCCGACCAACCGGCCGGTGTTGTCGTAGGTCCACGCGTGATACGGGCAGGTGAACCGCTTCGCGCTGCCGCAGCCGGTTGCGACCTGCGACTGGCGATGCAGGCAGACATTGTCGAACGCCTTGACCGATCCATCGGCCGTTCGGGTCAGCAGGATTGACCGGCCCATTACCGTCTTCGTGCAGTACGTGCCGGGGGCGGGCAGCTCCGAGACGTAGCCGACCAACTGGGGGCTGGCCAGGATCATGGCCCGGTCTCGCTCGTGGCGCTCGGCCGACGTATAGGACGTCGCCTCCACGCGGTGCTCGGCGGGGGCGAGATCGGTGGTCTTGTCGCGCGCCAACTTCAAGGCGCGGCGGGTGAGGTCGATCAGCTGCTCGCGTTCCATCCGCTCAGTACAGACCTTGCGACAGTTGTAAGGTCAAGGAGTGGCTGAGCAGTTGCTGATCGGCGACGTCACGGCCCTGACAGGGATCGCTTCCGGTCGCATCCGCCATTACGAGAAAATCGGTTTGCTGCGCGCCGAACATCTGTCCAACGGCTATCGGGTCTTCGACGTGGAACAGGTGCTCGACCTGCTGCGCATCGATCTGATGAGAAGTCTCGGCGTGAGCATCAACGACATCCAGCGCCTGATCGCGGGTGGGCGCACGACGCTGGCGGGTGTTCTCGACGAGCACCGAACGTTGCTGATGCGCCAGCGGGACCGGTTGGACGAGTTGATCGCGGCCATCGACCAATCCCGCGCGGCCACCGACTGCCCCGACTCCGACGTCAGCGAGGACATCCTGCGCCGGCTGGCGACCACCCACCGCGACAGCATCGGGGTAATGGGGCGGCTCACCGCGCCGCTGGCCGCGCCCATCGCCACCATGTATGCCGACCTGTTCGACGAATGGGACTTGCCGGTACCGGTCTTGTTCGGGCAGATGGTTCTACCGCCGGCGGCCAGCACCCTGCTGGCGCAATTGGCCGAGACGCCGGGGCGTCAAGTGCTGTTCGATCGGCTGCGCAAGCTCGCCGGCGACGTGATCGGGCTGGGCGACGACCGGGCGGCCGCAACGGAACTCGCTCAGAGCTGGATCGACCGGCAGCTCGCCGACCCGTTGCCCGACGACGTGGTCAACGTGCTTCGGGGGGTGCAGCCGTCGCTGGAACGTGACCCCGTGATCGTGCAGGGATTCCGTGCTTGGGCGGGATCGATCAACACGGCGGCCGCCCACTTCCTCGACGAGATCGCCCGTCAGGCCGCTCGCCGCGGCCTGGAGGCCGTGAGCGTCATCGTGCTGCCCGCTGCGGTGCGGACCCAAACCAAAAATCCGCCACTGTGATGCAGATGTGACCTGTGTGGTCCATGTGTCTGGTGGTGTTTCTGTCGTACCCTGGCGCTTGTGTCATCGGTTTCGCGACGCGACGTACTCAAATTGGCTGCGGCGGCCCCTGCCTTAATGGGGTTGGGCGTTGCCGGTGCGTCGCTGCGTCCGGCACCGGCATCGGCGTCACTGGGCACGCTGTTGGACTACGCGGCCGGGGTCATCCCAGCCAGCCAGATCAGGGCCGCCGGCGCCGTGGGCTCGATCAGGTACGTGTCGGACCGGCGCCCCGGCGGCAATTGGATGCTGGGCAAGCCGATCCAGGTTGCCGAGGCGCGTGACCTCGACAGCAATGGACTGAAGATCGTCTCGTGCTACCAGTACGGCAAGGGCAACACCGCCGATTGGCTCGGCGGAGCCAACGCCGGTCTCCAGCACGCGCAGCGCGGAATGCAACTGCATGCCGCCGCGGGCGGCCCCGCCAGCGCGCCGATCTACGCCTCCATCGACGACGACCCGTCCTATGACCAGTACAAACAGCAGGTAGCTCCCTACCTGCGGTCCTGGGAGTCGGTGATCGGTCATCAGCGCACAGGTGTGTACGCCAACTCGAAGACCATCGACTGGGCGCTGCACGACGGTTTGGGCACTTATTTCTGGCAGCACAACTGGGGTTCACCCAAGGGACTCACCCACCCGGCCGCCCATTTGCACCAGGTCGAGATCGACAAACGCAGCGTTGGCGGGGTCGGGGTCGACATCAACGAGATCCTCAAGCCGGAATTCGGGCAGTGGGCCTAGCCTCCCCGCGCCCCCTCCGGTCACCGCACGGCCGCGACTCTTAGAGATCCCAGCAAACACTCGTTCGCTCATTCTCCGGCGCAGCGGGCGCGTGGGACACCTCGACGATGCGACGGAAGCGCGCTCGGCGCGACTCCACGGCTCGAAATTTTTACATAACGATTACATAACAAAACTGCTTTGATCAGGGCAGTTATAGCTACTCGACCGTAACCACCTGCATGCAGCAGGTTTGTTCGCGGCGCCCGCGCCGCGGATTAAACCCGGTGTTATCCGCGACACGGTTACCCATGCGTAGAACTCATCAGTAACCGATCACGACACAAAACGGGGGTCCGTCCTTATGACACTCTTAGTACAGCCGATGCAGTCCGCCGCGCCGCTCAACCCGGGGGGTCCGCCGACAACGCACCAGCCAGACAGATTTTCGGTCGCGATTCGATGCGGAATCGACGGACTCCGTGAGTTCCTGTCCCCGTCGGACCGGCTGAACGCACTGATACGTAAGACGTACATGACGCATTGAGGGAGACACAGACGTGACGATCCACGAGCATGAGCGGGTGTCCGCTGGCCGCGATGGAAAAGGCCCCCACGCGGCAGCCGGTGACACCCACGCTCTGGTCGACCGACTGACGGCCGGCGAGCCGTACGCCGTTGCGTTCGGTGGCCAGGGCAGTGCCTGGCTGGAAACGCTCGAAGAACTCGTGTCGTCCGCCGGCGTCGAATCCGACCTGGCGACGCTGGCCGGTGAGGTCGAGCTGCTGCTCGAGCCGGTCGCCAAAGAGTTGGTGGTGGTACGGCCGATCGGGTTCGAGCCGCTCGCCTGGGTGCGCGCGTTGGCGGCCGAGGATCCAGTGCCCTCGGACAAGCACCTGACGTCCGCCGCGGTGTCCATCCCCGGCGTGCTGCTCACCCAGATCGCGGCCGTGCGTGCGCTGGCCCGTCAAGGCATGGACCTCAAAGCCACCCCGCCGGTGGCCGTCGCCGGGCATTCGCAGGGCGTGCTCGCGGTCGAGGCGCTCAAGGCCGGGGGCGCCCGCGACGCAGAGCTGCTGGCAATGGCCCAGCTCATCGGCGCGGCCGGGACGCTGGTCGCCCGCAGGCGCGGCATCTCCGTGCTCGGCGACCGCCCGCCCATGGTGTCGGTGACCAACGCCGACCCCGAGCGCATCAGCCGGCTGCTCGACGAGTTCGCGCAGGACGTCCGCACCGTGCTGCCGCCGGTGCTGTCCATCCGCAACGGCCGGCGCTCGGTCGTCATCACCGGCACCCCCGAACAGCTGTCCCGGTTCGAGCTCTACTGCCAGCAGATCTCGGAGAAGGAGGAGGCCGACCGCAAGAACAAGCTCCGCGGCGGGGACGTCTTCTCGCCGGTCTTCGATCCGGTGCAGGTGGAGGTCGGCTTCCACACGCCCCGGTTGGCCGACGGCATCGACATCGTCGGCGGCTGGGCCGAGAAGGTCGGGCTCGATGTCGCGCTGGCCCGTGAGCTGACCGAAGCCATCCTGGTGCGACGTGTCGACTGGGTCGAAGAGATCAGCCGGGTGCACGAGGCCGGTGCGCGCTGGATCCTCGACCTGGGACCCGGCGACATCCTGACCCGGCTGACCGCGCCGGTTATCCGGGGCCTGGGCGTCGGCATCGTGCCCGCCGCGACCCGCGGCGGGCAGCGCAACCTCTTCACCGTCGGGGCCGTCCCCGAGGTGGCGCGGGCGTGGTCGACCTACGCCCCCACCGTCGTTCGCCTTCCCGACGGCAGGGTCAAGCTCTCGACGAAGTTCACCCGGTTGACGGGACGCTCGCCGATCCTGCTGGCGGGCATGACCCCGACCACCGTCGACGCCAAGATCGTCGCCGCCGCGGCCAACGCCGGGCACTGGGCCGAGCTGGCCGGCGGCGGGCAGGTCACCGAGGAAATCTTCGCCGGTCGCGTCCATGAGCTCGCCACGCTGCTCGAGCCCGGCCGCACGTATCAGTTCAACGCGCTGTTCCTCGACCCGTATCTGTGGAAGCTGCAGGTCGGCGGGAAGCGGTTGGTGCAGAAGGCGCGTCAGTCCGGCGCGGCGATCGACGGTCTGGTGATCAGTGCCGGCATCCCGGATCTCGAGGATGCCGTCGAGCTGATCGAGGAATTGAACGACGTCGGCATCAGTCACGTCGTGTTCAAGCCCGGCACGGTCGAACAGATTCGCTCGGTCATCCGCATCGCGACCGAGGTGCCCACCAAGCCGGTGATCATGCACATCGAGGGTGGTCGCGCCGGTGGCCACCATTCGTGGGAAGACCTCGACGATCTGCTGCTGGCAACGTATTCGGAGTTGCGGTCACGCCCCAACATCACCGTCTGCGTGGGTGGTGGCATCGGCACGCCCGAGCGAGCGGCCGAGTACTTGTCCGGGCGGTGGGCGCAGGCCTACGGCTTCCCGCTGATGCCGATCGACGGCATCCTGGTCGGCACCGCCGCGATGGCGACCAAGGAGGCCACCACGTCGCCATCGGTCAAGCGGATGCTGGTCGAGACGCAAGGCACCCAACAGTGGGTCGGCGCCGGAAAAGCCGTGGGCGGCATGGCTTCCAGCCGCAGCCAGCTGGGTGCCGACATTCACGAGATCGACAACAGCGCTTCGCGGTGCGGCCGGCTGCTCGACGAGGTCGCCGGTGACGCCGAGGCCGTCGCCGAGCGTCGCGACGAGATCATCGCGGCGATGGCCAACACCGCCAAGCCGTACTTCGGTGACGTCGCCGACATGACGTACTTGCAGTGGTTGCGGCGCTACGTCGAGCTGACCATCGGTGAGGGCAACTCCACCGCCGACACCGCCGCACCGGGCAGCCCGTGGCTGGCCGACACCTGGCGTGACCGGTTCCAGCAGATGCTGCAGCGCGCCGAAGCCCGTTTGCACGCAAACGATTCCGGCCCGATCGAGACGCTGTTCGATGACCCTGCGCTGCTGGAAAGCCCCCAGCAGGCCATCGCCACGCTGCTTGCGGAATACCCCGACGCCGAGACCGTGCAGCTACACCCGGCCGACGTCCCATTCTTCGTCACCCTGTGCAAGATGCTGGGTAAGCCGGTCAACTTCGTGCCGGTCATCGACAAGGACGTGCGGCGCTGGTGGCGCAGCGACTCGCTGTGGCAGGCGCACGATGCCCGCTACGACGCCGACCAGGTGTGCATCATCCCGGGCACCGCGGCCGTAGCCGGCATCACCCGCATGGACGAGCCCGTAGGTGAACTGCTGGACCGCTTCGAGCAGACCGCTATTGACGAGGTGCTGTCCTCCGGTGGTCAGCCGCGGGACGTCGCGTCGCGTCGGCTGGGTCGCCCGGACGTGACCGGGCCGCTCGCCGTCGTGCTCGACGCTCCCGACGTGCAGTGGGCCGGCCGCACCGCTATCAACCCGGTACACCGAATCGCCGACCCCGCCGACTGGCTCGTGCACGAAGGCTCTGAACGCCCCGAAAGCCGTCGCGCTACGCACTCGTTCACCGGGGCGCGGCTTGAGGTCGACGGCGACCGAGTGGTGCTGAGTGTCCCGGTGTCGGGCATCTGGATCGACATCCCGTTCACGTTGCCCCGCAACACGATTGACGGTGGCACCCCGGTGGTGTCCACCGAAGACGCCGCGACCGCCATGCGCGCGGTGCTGGCGATCGCCGCCGGAGTCGACGGGCCGGAATTCCTGCCGGCCGTCGTCGACGGGACCGCCACGGTCTCGGTGGACTGGGACCCCGAGCGGGTCGCCGACCACACCGGAGTCACCGCCACCTTCGGGGAGCCGTTGGCGCCCGGTCTGACCACCGTGCCCGACGCGCTCGTCGGCCTGTGCTGGCCCGCGGTTTTCGCGGCGATCGGCTCGGCGGTCACCGACGCAGGCATCCCCGTCGTGGAGGGCCTGCTGAGTCTGGTCCACCTCGACCACGCCGCTCACGTGGTCGGCGCGCTGCCCAAGGTTGCGGCCGAATTGACCGTCACCGCAACGGCTTCGCCGGCCATCGACACGGACATGGGCCGCGTCGTCCGCGTCTCGGTGACGATCGCGGACGCCAACGGCGCGACGATCGCCACACTCGATGAGCGGTTCGCGATCCTAGGCCGCACGGGTGCCGCCGAACTCACCGAGCCGGTGCGGGCCGGCGGCGCAGTGTCGGAGAACGCGACCGACACCCCGCGTCGCCGCCGCCGCGACGTTCGGTTGACCGCCCCAGTCGACATGCGGCCGTTCGCCGTGGTGTCCGGTGACCACAACCCGATCCACACCGACCGGGCCGCCGCCTTGCTCGCCGGCCTGGATTCGCCCATCGTGCACGGCATGTGGCTGTCGGCCGCCGCGCAGCACGCGGTGACCGCCACCGACGGCCAGGCGCGCCCCCCGGCCCGGCTGGTCGGCTGGACCGCGCGGTTCCTGGGCATGGTGCGCCCCGGCGATGAGGTCGACTTCCGCGTCGAGCGTGTCGGGATCGACCAGGGCGCAGAGGTTTTGGATGTCTCCGCCCGCATAGGGTCGGACCTGGTGATGTCGGCGACGGCCCGACTGGCCGCCCCGCACACGGTTTATGCCTTCCCCGGCCAGGGGATTCAGCACAAGGGCATGGGCATGGATGTGCGCGCCCGGTCCAAGGCCGCCCGCAAGGTGTGGGACAAAGCGGACAAGTTCACCCGCGACACGCTGGGCTTCTCGGTGCTGCACGTGGTGCGCGACAATCCGACCAGCATCATTGCCAGCGGCGTGCACTACAACCACCCCGAGGGGGTGCTGTACCTGACGCAGTTCACCCAGGTCGCGATGGCGACCGTTGCGGCGGCGCAGGTCGCCGAGATGCGTGAGCAGGGCGCGTTCGTCGAAGATGCCATTGCCTGCGGCCACTCCGTCGGGGAGTACACCGCGCTGGCCTGCGTCACGGGGATTTACGAGCTGGAAGCCTTGCTGGAGACGGTGTTCCACCGCGGCTCCAAGATGCACGACATCGTGCCGCGCGACGAGATGGGCCGTTCCAACTACCGGCTGGCAGCGATCCGGCCGTCGCAGATCGACCTGCCGGACGACGAGGTGCCCGCGTTCGTCGCCGAAATCGCCGACCGCACCGGGGAATTCCTGGAGATCGTGAACTTCAACCTGCGCGGTTCGCAGTATGCGATCGCCGGCACGGTCCGCGGTCTGGAGGAGCTGGAAGCCGAGGTCGAGCGCCGTCGCGAGCTCACTGGAGGCAAGCGCTCGTTCATCCTGGTGCCCGGCATCGACGTGCCGTTCCACTCGCGGGTGTTGCGCGTCGGGGTGGCCGAATTCCGCCGCTCGCTGGAACGCGTCATGCCGCGGGACAAGAATCCCGACGTCATCATCGGGCGCTACATCCCCAACCTGGTGCCGCGTCCGTTCACCCTGGACCGTGATTTCATCCAGGAGATCCGTGACCTGGTGCCCGCCGAGCCGCTCGACGAGATCCTCGCCGACTACGACACCTGGCTCGCAGAGCGCCGAAACGACATGGCGCGCATCGTCTTGATCGAGCTGCTGGCATGGCAGTTCGCGAGCCCGGTGCGCTGGATCGAGACGCAGGACCTGCTGTTCACCGAAGAGGCCGCGGGCGGCCTGGGCGTGGAGCGGTTCGTCGAGATCGGCGTGAAGTCGGCGCCGACCGTCGCCGGACTGGCCACCAACACCCTCAAGCTGCCCGAATATGCCCACAGCACAGTCGAAGTGCTCAACGCCGAGCGCGACGCCGCGGTGCTGTTCGCCACTGACACCGACCCCGAGCCGGAGGTCGACGAGGCTGCGGAGCCCGCCGCCGAGTCGGTCGAGGGAGCTGCGCCCGTGGAGGCTTCCCCTGCGGCCCCTGCCACGGCTCCGTCCGGTGCTCCGAGACCCGACGACATCGGGTTCGACGCCGCCGACGCCACCCTGGCGTTGATCGCGCTGTCGGCCAAGATGCGCATCGACCAGATCGAGGAGCTGGACTCCATCGAGTCCATCACCGACGGTGCCTCGTCTCGGCGCAACCAGCTGCTGGTGGACCTCGGTTCGGAGCTGAACCTGGGCGCCATCGACGGTGCCGCCGAGGCCGACCTGGCCGGGCTGCGGTCGCAGGTGACCAAGCTGGCGCGCACCTACAAGCCCTTCGGCCCAGTGCTTTCCGACGCGATCAACGATCAGCTGCGTACGGTGCTGGGGCCCTCGGGCAAGCGGCCCGGCGCCATCGCCGAGCGGGTCAAGAAGACGTGGGAGCTCGGCGACGGTTGGGCCAAGCACGTCACGGTCGAAGTGGCGCTGGGAACCCGCGAGGGCACCAGCGTGCGCGGCGGCGCGATGGGCCACCTGCACGAGGGTGCGCTGGCCGACGCCGCCTCGGTCGACAAGGTCATCGACGCCGCCGTCACATCTGTCGCCGCGCGCCGCGGCGTCTCGGTGGCGCTCCCGTCGTCGGGCGGCGGCGGTGGGGCGACCGTTGACGCGGCCGCGTTGAGCGAATTCACCGATCAGATCACCGGTCGCGACGGGGTGCTTGCTTCGGCGGCCCGCCTGATCCTGGGCCAGCTGGGCCACGACGACCCGGTCAGCGCGGCACCGGCGGCCACCGACGCGGAGCTCATCGACCTGGTCACCGCCGAACTCGGCGCGGACTGGCCGCGTCTGGTGGCGCCGGCCTTCGACGCCAAGAAGGCCGTCGTGTTCGACGACCGATGGGCCAGCGCCCGGGAGGATCTGGTCAAGCTCTGGCTGACCGACGAGGGTGACATCGACGCCCAGTGGAAGAGCCTTTCCGAAAGGTTCGAGGGCGCAGGCCACGTCGTCGCAACCCAGGCCACCTGGTGGCAGGGCAAATCACTGGCCGCCGGTCGCCAGATTCACGCGTCGCTATACGGCCGCATCGCGGCGGGCGCCGAAAACCCCGATCCCGGTCCGTACAGCAGCGAAGTCGCCGTCGTGACAGGCGCTTCGAAGGGCTCGATCGCCGCGTCGGTCGTGGCGCGACTGCTCGACGGCGGAGCGACCGTCATCGCCACGACGTCCAAGCTCGACGATGAGCGGCTGGCGTTCTACCGCGGGCTGTATCGCGACCACGCCCGGTACGGTGCGGCGCTGTGGGTGGTGGCCGCCAACATGGCGTCCTACTCGGACATCGACGCGCTGGTGGAGTGGATCGGCACCGAGCAGACCGAAAGCCTTGGGCCGCAATCCATTCACATCAAGGACGCGCAGACTCCCACGCTGCTGTTCCCGTTCGCGGCGCCTCGCGTCGCGGGCGACCTCTCGGAGGCCGGTTCGCGCTCCGAGATGGAGATGAAGGTTCTGCTGTGGGCGGTGCAGCGGTTGATCGGCGGGCTGTCCAAGATCGGCGCCGAGCGCGACATCGCGTCGCGGCTGCACGTGGTGTTGCCCGGCTCGCCCAACCGCGGAATGTTCGGCGGCGACGGCGCGTACGGCGAGGCCAAGTCGGCCCTGGACGCGCTGGTGAGCCGTTGGCACGCCGAGACCTCCTGGGCCGCCCGGGTCAGCCTGGCGCACGCGCTGATCGGCTGGACCCGCGGCACCGGGCTGATGGGCCACAACGACGCCATCGTCGAGGCCGTCGAGGAGGCCGGTGTCACCACCTACTCCACCGACGAGATGGCGGGCATGCTGCTGGACCTCTGCGACGTCGAGTCGAAGGTCGCCGCGGCCGGCGCGCCGATCAAAGCGGATCTGACCGGCGGCCTCGCCGAGGCCAACCTCGACATGGCCGAGCTGGCCGCCAAGGCGCGCGAGCAGGCCACGTCGGGCGAGCAGGCCACGGAAGACGTTGCGGCCGAGGGCACCATCGCCGCGCTGCCCTCGCCGCCGCGCGGCTTCAATCCCGCGCCACCCCCGGAATGGGCCGACCTGGACGTCGACCCCGCCGACCTGGTGGTGATCGTCGGTGGCGCCGAGCTCGGCCCGTACGGTTCGTCGCGCACGCGCTTCGAGATGGAGGTCGACAACGAGCTCTCGGCGGCCGGCGTTCTGGAATTGGCCTGGACCACCGGACTGATCCGCTGGGAGGATGACCCCCAACCGGGTTGGTACGACACGGAATCCGGCGATTTGGTGGACGAAGCCGAGCTGGTCGAGCGGTACCACGACACCGTGGTCGAGCGGGTGGGCATTCGCGAGTTCGTCGACGACGGCGCCATCGACCCCGACCACGCGTCGCCGTTGCTGGTGTCGGTGTTCCTGGACAAGGACTTCACCTTCGTCGTCTCGTCCGAGGCCGACGCTCGCGCGTTCGTCGAGTTCGATCCCGAGCACACGGTGGTGCGGCCGGTCCCGGATTCCAGCGACTGGCAGGTCACGCGCAAGGCGGGCACCGAGATTCGGGTGCCGCGCAAGACCAAGCTGTCGCGGGTCGTCGGCGCGCAGATCCCCAGCGGGTTCGATCCGACCGTGTACGGCATCAGCCAGGACATGGCCAGCTCCACCGACCGGGTGGCGCTGTGGAACATCGTCGCGACCGTCGACGCGTTCCTGTCCTCGGGATTCACCCCGACCGAGTTGATGCGGTGGGTGCACCCCGGCCTGGTGGCCAGCACCCAGGGCACCGGCATGGGCGGCATGACGTCGATGCAGACCATGTATCACGGCAACCTGCTCGGCCGGAACAAGCCGAACGACATCCTGCAGGAAGTGCTGCCGAATGTCGTTGCTGCGCACGTCATTCAGAGTTACGTCGGTAGCTACGGCGCGATGATCCACCCGGTCGGCGCGTGCGCGACCGCGGCGGTGTCGGTCGAGGAGGGCGTCGACAAGATCCGTCTCGGCAAGGCCGAGCTGGTGGTGGCCGGCGGATTCGACGACCTGACGCTGGAAGCGATCATCGGCTTCGGTGACATGGCGGCCACGGCCGACACTTCCATGATGCGGGGCCGGGGCATTCACGACTCGAAGTTCTCCCGGCCCAACGACCGGCGCCGGCTCGGCTTCGTCGAGGCGCAGGGCGGCGGCACCATCCTGCTCGCGCGCGGCGACCTGGCCCTGAAGATGGGTCTGCCGGTGCTGGCCGTGGTGGCCTACGCGCAGTCGTTCGCCGACGGCGTGCACACCTCGATCCCGGCACCGGGACTGGGCGCGCTGGGCGCCGGTCGCGGCGGCAGGGACTCGGCGCTGGCGCGCTCGCTGGCCAAGCTCGGCGTCGGGGCCGACGACATCGCGGTGATCTCTAAGCACGACACGTCCACGCTGGCCAACGATCCCAACGAGACCGAGCTGCACGAGCGGCTGGCGGACTCGTTGGGCCGCTCCGAGGGTGCCCCGCTGTTCGTGGTGTCGCAGAAGAGCCTCACCGGCCACGCCAAGGGCGGTGCCGCGGTGTTCCAGATGATGGGCCTGTGCCAGATGCTGCGCGACGGGGTGATCCCGCCCAACCGCAGCCTGGATTGTGTCGACGACGAACTGGCCGGGTCGGCGCACTTCGTCTGGGTGCGCGAGACGCTGCGGCTGGGCGAGAAGTTCCCGCTCAAAGCGGGGATGGTGACCAGCCTCGGGTTCGGCCACGTGTCCGGACTCGTGGCGCTGGTGCACCCGCAGGTGTTCATCGCCTCGCTGGACGCCGATCAGCGCGCCGACTACCAGCGGCGTGCCGAGGCGCGGCTGCTGGCCGGTCAGCGCCGGTTGGCCTCGGCCATCGCCGGCGGCGCGCCGATGTACGAGCGGCCGTCGGGTCGTCGCTTCGACCATGACGCGCCGGAGAAGCGCCAGGAGGCGGCGATGCTGCTGAACCCCGCGTCGCGGCTGGGTGAGGGCGAGGCCTACGAGGTCTCGGCCGGATGACGTCGTCGACCGTCCGTTAGCCTGGCGTCCCATGGGAATTGTCGGTGTGGGGATCGACGTCGTCTCCATCCCTGATTTCGCCGAGCAGGTCGACCAGCCGGGAACCGTCTTCTCCGAGACGTTCACGCCGGGTGAGCGCCGCGACGCGTCGGACAAGAGCTCTTCGGCGGCTAGGCACCTGGCGGCCCGCTGGGCGGCGAAAGAGGCGGTGATCAAGGCCTGGTCGGGATCCCGCTTCGCGCAACGGCCGGTGCTACCCGAGGACATCCACCGCGATATCGAGGTGGTCACCGACATGTGGGGGCGGCCCCGGGTGCGGCTGAGTGGTGACATCGCCAAGCATCTGGCCGACGTGACGATTCACGTGTCGCTGACGCACGAGGGGGACACCGCCGCCGCGGTGGCGATCCTGGAGACGACCTGAGCGTTGCCGAGCGTCACGCCCGCGTGACTGTCGACGTTCAGCGTCACGCCAGCGTGTCCTCCGAAAGCGGGGGTGCCTCCAGCTCGGCGCAAGCCGACTAGCCTCGAGATCATGAGTGATCTTGTTGAGCGCGTCCGCGAGGTGTTGCCGTCGGTGCGTCACGACCTCGAGGACCTGGTGCGCATCGAATCGGTGTGGGCCGACCCCGGCCGGCGCGACGAGGTGCACCGCAGCGCGCGGGCAGTGGCGGATCTGTTGTCGCAGGCTGGTTTTGGCGATGTGAAGATCGTCAGCGAGGGCGGCGCGCCGGCCGTCATCGCGCGCCATCCCGCGCCTCCGGGCGCGCCGACCGTGCTGCTCTACGCCCACCATGACGTGCAGCCCGAAGGCGATGCCGGCCAGTGGGCGTCGCCACCGTTCGAGCCCACCGAACGCGGAGGACGGCTGTACGGGCGCGGCAGTGCCGACGACAAGGCCGGCATCGCAACGCATTTGGCGGCGTTCAAGGCGCACGGCGGCCGACCGCCGGTCGGTGTGACCGTCTTCGTCGAGGGTGAGGAGGAGTCCGGCTCGCCGTCGCTGGGCCGGTTGCTGGCCGCCCACCGCGATGCGCTGGCCGCCGACGTGATCGTCATCGCCGACTCGGACAACTGGAGCACCGACGTTCCGGCGCTGACAGTTTCGCTGCGGGGCCTGGTCGACTGCGTGGTCGAGGTCGCCACGCTCGACCACGGGCTGCACTCCGGCCTCTGGGGCGGGGTGGTGCCCGACGCGTTGAGCGTGCTGGTGCGATTGCTGGCGAGCCTGCACGACGACGACGGCAACGTGGCCGTCGCCGGCCTTCACGAAAGTACTGCTGCCGCTGTGGATTACCCGCCCGAGCGGGTCCGCGCCGACTCCGGGCTGCTGGACGGTGTGTCCGAGATCGGCACGGGTTCGGCGCCGCAGCGGCTATGGGCCAAGCCCGCGATCACCGTGATCGGTATCGACACCACGCCCATCGAAAAGGCGTCGAACACGCTGATCCCGCGGGCCCGCGCCAAAATCAGCATGCGTGTGGCGCCGGGCGGTGACGCCGAAGCGCACCTGGACGCGTTGACGTCGCATCTGCACAAGCAT
Organism: Mycobacterium sp. 852002-53434_SCH5985345; assembly: GCF_001667155.1. NCBI lineage: Bacteria > Bacillati > Actinomycetota > Actinomycetes > Mycobacteriales > Mycobacteriaceae > Mycobacterium > Mycobacterium sp. 852002-53434_SCH5985345. The sequence continues at coordinate 154,925 of NZ_LZIE01000097.1, read as the reverse complement.
GTTCCCTGGGGCGCTCGGGTCACCGTCACCCGCGGCGACATCGGCGAGCCCTACGCGATCGACGCCAGCGGCCCGGTGTATGACGCCGCGCGGGCGGCGTTCCGGCAGGCGTGGGGGACCGAGCCCATCGATATGGGCATGGGCGGCTCGATCCCGTTCATCGCCGAGTTCGCTGAAGCGTTCCCGCAGGCCAAAATTCTGGTCACCGGCGTGGAGGACCCCGGCACCCAGGCGCACAGCATCAACGAAAGCCTGCACCTGGGCGTGCTGGAACGCGCCGCCGTCGCCGAGGCGCTGCTACTGGCCAACCTGGGCTGACCGCAGCGGAAGTTTCACGGCCAGGGGAAGCCGGGCGCGGTGGGGGTACTTGGGCCGGATCAGCTTCTGCGAAGGGATACACCGGGCCTGACGGGCCGTTGTCAACGGTAACGGCGAACCGGTGGCACACGCTCAGTCAAATCCTGGCGGTATTGGCACCGTGTATCCCCATTTCTGGCTGGGGCAGTAATGCCAGTACGACGGGCCTGCCCCGGCGGGTGCGGACCACGTGAGATGGTTGCGTGAATCGGTCCGCCGCCCTGCACGCGAGATCAACACCTTCTTGCGCAACTCAGCTCTGTGCTATTTGAAGCTGCGCCAGGGGACACAATCAAGACGCTGACGCGTTCGGTCGCTAATTGCCGGCACGCGGCTGAGAAACTTGTTTTGAATTTGGAGCTGAGACGACTCGGCGCCATCATGGCGTAGGCAGCGAACTAGGCTTCGCTAAGCCTTGGCTGGTTTCGAGGTAGGGCACGCTCAAATCATTCACGGCGACAAAGTATTTGCTTCTCCATAGCTCGGCGTCGACAGGGTCGTCGATAAACACGGCCTGATCGCCGAACGTTTCGTGCGCCTCGAGTGCTACTGAGAGCTTTGCGAGCATGCTGGGTAGGCCTTTCGAGTACCAAAGCCTTCTCAGGGCGACTAGATCACTGAGGTTTTTGAGGTTATAAGTGAGGCTGACTACTTCATCATAGTTGTCGGCATGCTGGGCTTTGACAGCGGCGAGCGTTTGCTCTAATTGGACGAGTGACCGTTGTTGATCAAGCAACTCGCGTACGAGTGTCCAGACGACAACGGCCGGATCCATACGGAAGGGTCCTTGAGTCTCCATGTCAGGCATGCTCATCGCGTCGTTCCCCTTTTCGCGCGGTTTTCGCTTCATCGCACCACATGGCGCACGACGTCATTCGAAGGCGATGACGCCGCGGATGTTCTTGCCCGCCCGAAGGTCTTTCATGGCCTCATTGATGTCATCGAGCTTGTATTTCTGCGTGACCAGCTCGTCGAGCTTGATCAGGCCCGCCTCGTACATCGACAGTAGTTTCGGCATGGCTTCCCGCGGGTTCATCTCGCCGTAAAGCACACCCTTGAACGTCTTACATGAGCTGATCATGTCAGAAAGGACCATCGGCACCATTAGGTCGGTGATCTTCGGCATCGCGGTCAGCACGCATGTTCCGCCCTTGCGTAACAACATCATTCCCATCATCACCATGTCCGCGGGCACCACCCCCGGCGTGAGAACGACCCGGTCGGCCATCACGCCCCAGGTGATCTCTTTCACCAGTTCCAGCGCGGCGCCGGTGTCGACAGCAGTGTGGGTGGCGCCGAACGTCGGCGCAATCTCGCGTTTGAACTCGTTAGGGTCGACGGCGACGATGTGCTTAGCGCCGGCGACTTTCGCGCCTTGCACGGCGTTCATGCCGATTCCGCCGACACCCACTACGACGACCGTGTCACCCGGTTGGGTGCCCGCCGCGACTGAGCCTGACCCGAATCCGGTTGTCACACCGCAGGAGACCAGGGATGCGGCCTCGAGCGGAATCCAATCATGCACTTTCACCAGCGAGCGTTCGGATGCCACCACGTACTCCGAGAAGGTGCCGACCTGCATCATCGCCATGAGGTCCTCGCTCCCCAGATGGCGACGTCGAGTGCCATCGGTGGTCATCGCCTTGTCGTAGATATCGGCGCCCACGTCACACAGGTACGTGTAGCCGGTCGCGCACCATCGGCAGCTGCCGCAGGCGGGGAAAAACGAGATGGCCACGTGGTCACCGGGTTGCAAGGTGTTCACCCCGGGGCCGACCGCTTCCACAACACCGGAACCCTCGTGTCCGCCGAGCATGGGAAACCACTCGGGCACCGGGAGCCCCGACGCCCGCATCATCTCTTCCATCTCCTTGGTGGGCACGCTGTCGCCGGTGTAGAAGTGCTCGTCGGAGTGACAGATGCCGGCGTACGCCATCTTGACCAGGACCTCGCCGGCATGTGGCGGATCGAGTTCGACCTCGGTGACTTCCCAGTCCATACCTACACCGCGCAACACGGCCGCTTTTGATTTCATCGCGGTTCCTTCAGATGTCCCATTGTCGGAGTTCGGCCACCGCGCCGGACGGCCGAGGCGCCAAGGTTAAATAGGGGATGAAACTGCTGTTACCGCAACGGAGTACGGAATGGACGACGTCGACAAGGTGTGGGGCCTCGACAAGGCCGCCCTGCATGTAGCCATGGTCCATCCAGTAGCGGATGGCAGCCTCCAGAGCCTGGGGGTCCCAGGCCTTGTTGAACTCGGTCTGTGAGTCACCCTCACCGCCGAAGCAGTCTCCGACCGCAAGTCGGGTGAAGCCGATGTTGGGATGTTCGATGCGCCATGCCTCGACGAGCTTGTCGAGGGCGGCTTTGGACACCGCATACGCGCCAAGCAGCGGCCACGGCGCGGAATAGGAGGCGCTCAGGGACGATAGGTACACCGCGGATCCGGCCGAGGCGGCCAGGTGCGGCGCAGCGGCAGCGGTGATGAGGGACGCACCGGTCACGTTGGTAGCGAACAGCTTCCCCCACTGCTCGGCGTTGACATCGGTGAGCGGTGCGAGCACGCCGACACCCGTGGTGTACACGAGCGCGTCCAAGCCGCCGAAAGTATCGACGACTTCGGTGATCGCCCGCCCGCACGCCGCACCATCGGTGACATCGACCGCGACCGCAACCGCGCCGTTGCCCGCCTCTTTGGCAGCGTTCTCCAGGCGGTCACGACGCCGGGCGAGGAATGCGACCCGGGTGCCCTTGTCGGCCAGGCCCATACCGATGCACCGGCCCAGGCCCGCAGACGCTCCAACCACGGCAACTCGCAGCGGTGGTGTCTCAGGCATCGGCTCTCCTAGCAGAAGTCGAGAGGAACATTATCAGTTCGGTAGAGGAATCATATTCAGTTATCGAGAACAATCATTTCCGCATGTAGCGCAAGCGTTCCGCCTTCCGGGCAGAAACTATCGTCGCAGTACTTTTCGAGGCTCGAGGGCGAAGCTGAGCAGGAGCCGGTCCAGAACCTTGGCCGCCCTAACCCGGGCCTTGGCTGGGCGGTCGGCGTGCGCTAGGAGGAGGGCCGCCTCCTCGACTGCCGCTACGAGTAGATGCGTCAGCTCTCCGACCGGGTGGTCGTCGATAATGCCCTCGGCGATCGCTTCGTCCACCAACTCGTTGATCAGGGCAATGCTGTTGCTCTCCTGGATGGAGCGCAGCGTCTGCCAACCCAGCACCACCGGTCCGTCGATGAGCATGACGCGCTGCACTTCGGGTTCGAGAGCGGATTCGAGGAATCCGCGCATCCCGACGGACAACTTTTCCCATGCGTCGGCGCCTTGCGGCGGTGAGGCGAGCGATCGCAGCGTCAGGTCGCGTTCGACCTCTTCGAAGACCGCGCGAAAGAGTTCGGCCTTGTCCTTGAAGTGGTGGTAAAAGGCACCGCGAGTGCCTACACCGGACCTCGTCACCAGGTCCGAAATACTTGTCTCGAAATATCCCTTCTCGACAAACAGCGCGCGACCGGCGTCGACTAACTCGCGCCGAGTCCGATCCCCCCGCGCCCGGCGCTCCCCGTCGGCGCCACCGCGCTTGGCCATTCCAGCATCGTAGCAACATTCATCTTGTATGTTGAACCGCTCAGCGCACGATGCCGATCACCGGCATCAGCCCGAGGTCGCTGTGGGACTTGAACCCCGGCGGTGCGTCACAGATGGCGGGAATGGTGTTCACCGGCTCCATCGCCGTCCACGCGTAGCCGACGTAGCCGGGTTTGGCAGTGTCACGAGCGTTCTGGTCACCGCGCAGAACTAATTCGGTGCCCGGGTCGCCCTCGATCACGATCCTGTAGTGGTAGTAGGGCTCCCAATCGGGTTTAGGTTCGATGGCGTCGTGTTCGATGAACGAGTACAGCTCGTGCAGCGTGATGAACGGCCTGCCGTCCACCCATGCCGTCCAGAGGTGATGCTGGGCGGCGACGGTTCCTTTCTCGATCACGCCCTTTAGACCGGGCATGTCCATATCCGCGGTGCCCTCGTACGGGATGTCGCGGGTTGCGATGCCCAGCTTGACGTCCGTAGTGAACTTCTCCACCGTTTTGCCCAGTCCTTCCACCACCATGGTCAGCGACTGTGCGAACAGCGACCAGGCGTCGGCGAAGAGATTGCCCTTGGCGAACTCGTCCGGCGTCTTCCCAAATCCCATCTCGTCCAGATACTTCAAAGTGTCTTTGTTGAAGTTGACCGCCTCGTAGATGTGGATGTGATCGGTCTTGCCGACGATCCGGGCCAAGGTGAGCACGAGCAGGTCCGCGGCGTAGCCGGGATGGATTCCGCCGCCGTGGAACGACGTCGCACCCTCGGCGCATGCGGCCTCGATCTTGTCGATGTCAGCCGCGTTGGCCTCGGTTCGGTGCCACCACGCGCCACCCGAGGCGACGACGCTCTTGCCGCCGCGCAGCAGTCGGCATATCTCGTCGAGGTCTGACCACAGCGGCGCGTAGAACACGCAGTCCGCGTCTAACGCCTCGAGCGCGTCCTTGTCGGTGGTGGCCAAAACGCCGATGGCTGGAACCCCGACGAGCTCGCCGGCGTCTTTGCCCACCTTCTCCGGGCGATTGCACAGCACCCCGACAACGTCGAAGACGGGGTTGTGCGCCATGTGGCGCAGCGCGAGCGTCCCGACATTGCCCATGCCCCACTGGATGACGCGGTACTTCCTGCCGGTGGCCGGTTCGACGGACATGGCGGCGACGTTACCAATACCCGGCAATCCGTATATGCGATTTCGTAAACGCCCATTTCCGTCGGCGGCCGGACAACCTTCGTATTGTATGTTGCCCTAATGGCAGACGTAGAGGCTCGCGCGTACGGATCGGTTGCGCCGTTGAAAGTGGGGTTGCTCAACGATTATCCGACCCAAGCCAGCACGGAGAACGACACTGTCGACACACTGCGGTTGGTCTTCGACGAGGCGGTCGCCGCGGGTCTGCTCGACCGGCCCGTAGAGCTGGTGGAACGTCATGTGATCGGTCTCCCCAACGGCACGTACCACGCCGTGGAGACCGCCTACGACGAGCTGGTCGCCGAGGGGTGTCTCGCGATCTACGGTCCGTATGTCTCCGACAACGCGGTGCCATTGGCGGCGCACGCCGAACGAGTGGCCAAGGTTCCCAACATCATCTTGTCGGGCTCCGAGGGAGCGCTCGGCGAGTGGACGTTTGCGCTCAACAACGGATCGATGCCCGAAGAGCCGGTGATGCTGGCCGCCGTGATGCTCGGGGACGGGCGATCGCGGATAGCCATCGCCTACGAAGCATCCCTGATCGGCAAGGAGTACCTGGCGTTCGCCGAAAAGGCTTATTCTGCTGCCGGATTGAAGGTCGTGACCACGGTCGCGATACCGCAGGTGGAAGCCGACAAATCCAAGGTCGTCAACGAGCTGCGGGGTGCCGAGCCAGACGCCCTGGTGCATGTCGGGTTCGGCCACGGGCTGTGGGGCTTCACCGACGCGCTGCGGGCGGTGGGATGGGATCCACCGCGGTACACCACCACCGCATTCGAGATGGCTCACATCAACGCCGAGTGGATGCGGCAGCTGTCGGGCTGGGTCGGGCTGGATAGCTACGACGAGCGCAATCTCGTTGGGCAGGCATTCCTGGATCGCTTCGAGGCCCGGTTTGGCCGCAGGCCGGCACATTCGATGCCCGGCCTGACGCACGACGTGGCGACGGTGATCGCGCGTGGGCTCGCTGCCGCGCGCCCGTTGACCGGGGGCGGTGCCAAAGAGGGCATCGAGCAGGTCAAGCTCGTCCCGTCGGCCAGTGGGGCGCCGGGGACTTTTCTGCGATTCGGCCGCTGCATCCGGCAAGGCTGGATGGGCACGGACTATTTGATCGCCCGCCGGGTGCTGCCGGACGGTTCGGCGCACGTGTTCCACGCTGCGCCAAGTGACCACATCTCACGCGCGGTCGGTCTGACTCTTACTGGTCCCCGCTAGCTGGATCGCACCGAACACCGGGGCGGTTACGACGCCCGCTGGGGCAGCCAGCACGTCGGGAATCGCGCGCACCGCCCCCATCGCGATCATGAGATGCCCCGGCTCGGCGTGCGTTCCGGTGGGCGGCTCGTCGTCCCATCCGACATCCAGCTGCAACTCAAAACTTGGCTTTCCCTTGATGACGGCCCGGATCAGCGGCGCCTTTTCGCCGGGAGTGAGGGGCTTTAGGCCCCACTGCGGGAGGTCGCGGGTGAGGACCCACTCCTCGTGGATGGCGAGCAGCGGCCGGTCAGACCAGTGACCGACCCACGAGAACCTTTGTCCGACAACAGTGCCCGCTTCGATAGTGCCGGCGCGGACCTCGAGGTCGTGGGGTAGTGTCGTGGCGTCGACCGACACGTCGACATGTGACAGCGTAATCCCAAGGACGTCGGCGGTCGCGTTGAGCGCCTGGCGATAGGCCAGGTCGAGCTTTTTGATGATCGGGGAATTGACGCTTACATCTTCGGGCGGTCTGCCCATACCCATGAGATCAACGAGCATCGGTTTGCTGTCGACCGCCGATACGTCGGTGGCCTCGAAGAGATCGATCCGGTCGATGGTCTTGGACAGCGCCGTCATCGTGGCGACCAGGCGTTCGAACATGAAGCCCGGATTCTCGCCCGCCGCATGGAAGCGGGACCCGCCCGCGCGACAGGCTGCGACAAAGGCGCGCTCGGTCTCCGCCCCGTAGGTGGGCAGGTGGTTGTACGAGGTGGTCGTGATGACATTGGTTCCCGAGGCGAGCAGCCGACAGATATCTTCGGCGTTGGTTTCGACGGCATGCGCCTTGCTGGCGGCGTGGATGACCACGTCGGCGCCCAGCGCGAAGATCTCCTCCTTATCCGAGGTGGCGAGGACTCCGGTGGTGGGTGGCAGCCCACACAAGGTTCCGGCGTCCTGCCCGGCCTTGGCGGGGTCGTACACCAGCACACCGGCCAACTGGTAATCAGGATTCTCAATCAGTTCCTGCAGCGCGGCACGGCCAACCGCGCCCGTAGCCCATTGCACGACTCGAGTTGCCAATCGAACGCTCCTGGTTGCTGTTTCGGTCCGTACGGTAACTGGCCCACTCAACCTACATCATGTAGGTTTTCAACCAGCAAGGTGTATGTTGTGCGAGCCGATGCACGAGTGAGGAGTCGTCACATGGCCGAGCCGGCGACTGTCGAGGAGCTTGAACAGAGCATTCGGGACGCACAGGACAGATTCAACGAAGGCATGGGTGCCGACGGCGACGCATCGCCATACCCGATGCTCAAGAAGCTGCGTGCACAGAGCCCGGTGCACGCCGGCTGGCCGGAGATGGGGATGGTCGGCAATTCGGGTGACGGCCCGCCGACCTTCACCGCCTACACGTTCGACACCGTCAAGGCCATCTTCACCGACAACATCACCTTCAGTACGCGCTGCTACGAAGATGTCGTCCGGCCACTCCAGGGGCCGACCATCCTGGAGATGCAGGAACCCGAACACGCGGTCTACCGCAAACTGCATGAGTTCGCCTTCGCCCGCTCTTCGATGAAGCGCTGGGACGCCGAACTCGTCGGTCCCTTGGTGGAGAGAACCATCGCGAAATTCAAGGACGCCAAGCGTGCCGACCTCGTCGATGCGGTGTTCATGCCGATCCCGGTGCGGGTGATCGCAGCACTGCTGGGACTTCCGGATGCCGATGTGCTGCAGTTCCACCGACTCGCCATCGACCTGCTGGGCTTCCGCGGGGACATGGAAGCCGCTTTGCGCGCATCGGCCGAGATGAAGGAGTACTTCGTCGGGATACTTGCCGACAAGCGAAAAGCCCCGAAGGACGACATGGTTTCGATCCTGGCCGGTGCCGAAGTCAATGGCGTGAAGATGTCCGACGAACAGATCTACGGTTTCATGCGCAACCTGCTGCCGGCCGGCGCGGAGACGACCTCGCGTTCGACGGCCAGTCTGGCCCTGGCGCTATTGACGCATCCCGACCAACTCGACGCCGTCCGCGACGATCGCAGCTTGCTGCATCAGGCCATCGAGGAAGGGATCCGCTGGGAAACCCCGCTGCTCAACTTCATGCGCGAGGTCACCTGCAATACCGAGATCGGCGGAGTGCAGCTTCCCAAGGGCGCAACCATGATGCTCAGTTTGGGAAGCGCGAATCACGACGAGACACGTTGGGAAGAACCAGAAAAGTTCGACATCTTTCGGGAGCGTAAGCCGCACATCGGCTTTGCTCACGGCGCACATGTGTGCCTTGGTATGCACTTGGCCCGGCTTGAGACCACCAAGATTTTCAACGCGCTCTTCGACGAACTCCCCGACCTGCGGCTTGATCCCGACGCACCCCCGCCGTACATCACCGGCACGATGTTCCGTTCCCCGCCCCGCCTCGACGTCGTGTGGGATTGAAAGGGGTATGCGATGCCACGGGTGATCCAGTGGGCCACTGGCGTTACCGGGATGATTTCGCTTCGTCACGTCATCGAGCGAGCGGATCTGGAACTGGTCGGGGTGCGCGTCTATGACCCCGCGAAGGCGGGAGTGGACGCCGGCACGCTGTGTGGTTGCCGCGAGGTCGGACTTCACACCACCGCCGATCGCGACGAGATCATCAACACCGACGCCGACGTGGTGCTCTACATGGGCAAGGTCGAGACGGACACGCCGGGCTGTTTTGCCGACGTCTGCGAGTTGCTCGCGTCGGGCAAGAACGTCGTGGCCACCGGGAGCCGTTTCATCCATCCCCGTTCGCTGCATGCCTCGTTGGCAGATGACATCGAGAACGCCTGTCGCACTGGACAATCCTCGTTCCTTGGGGTCGGCCTATACCCGGGATTCTTCGGCGAATCACTTGCGCCCGTCCTGTCGCGACTCACCGCGCGTACCAGGCGGATCAGCGTGCGTGAAGTCCTGAATTACTCGACCTACGCCAGCCATGATCTGATTTTCAATGCCATGGGTTTCGGACATACGACCGACGATACGACGCCGCTGCTGACCAACACCGATTACGCGGCGAGCGCCTGGATCGGCAGTGCCACCGTGCTCGCACAGTCGCTGGGGCTCAAGATCAGGTCCGTGCAGGGTTTCCGCGAGGTCCAGACCACGCCGCGGGCGTTGACCGTGGCCGCCGGCGAGATCCCTGCGGGCACGGTTGCCGCCATGCGCTTCGGCGTCGAGATCGATTGCGGTGCAACCACCGTGGCTGTCGAGCACCTCACCCGGATGGCCGATGACCTCGCGCCGGACTGGCCGACGGAGATCGGATACGAGCTGAGCTTTGATGGCGAGCCGAACCTGAAGTGCCACCTCGTGATCGGCTCGCACGATCAGGATCACGCCAAACAAGGCTGCTTGGCCACCGCCATGCATGCGATCAACGCGATACCGACGGTGATGGCGGCCGATCCGGGCCTCTACGACGTTTCCACGATCACCCCATTTGTCGCGCACTGGACCAACCGCTAGAGCGCCCCCGGACTTCGATTGCCGAAACCGGTGTAGCTGCGGACCAGCGGGAGATCGGCCATCGTCGCGAACCCTGCCGGCGCGGCGCACACGGCCGGAATGGCGTTGACGACCTGCATGGCGACGGTGATCAATCCAGCCCTGACGTGCTCCTCGATCGAAGCATCGCGCGAAAAGCTGGCCAAGGGAAAGAAGTGCGTCCGCATGGACGGATCGCCCTCGATGGTCAGCGTCCACCCGTCAAGGGGTTTGGGCCACTGTTTGGGGTACTCGCCGCCGACCGTCCACAGCGTCTCGAACTCGACCAGCGTCTCCCCGTTGCGATGGCCGTCGAAGTTCCACCGCTGTCCGGCGGTAGTACCGGCTTTGACAACGTGGTCGAAGATCTGCAAGTCCTTTGTCGCGGGGACGGCTTCAAGCGTGACTGAGACATCGTCGATGTCGCCGTTCAAGACGTCCGAGATGAACCACGTCTGCTCGACGAACAGTCTCGTCAGGAAGCTTAGGTACTCGTTGGCCGTCGGCGTGACCTCCTCGATTGGCCGACCGAACCACATCCCGTCGAAGGTGATCTCGGTGCTCTCCCACAGCGTCCAGTCGGCGCGCTCCTGCAGCGTGATCCGATCGATGGTGCGGCTCATCCCGGACAGCGCGAGCGGCAGCACCCCGGACAGGTTGCCGGGGTTCAGGCCGCTGCCGTGGATGGTGCTGCCTCCCTTGTCGCACGCGGCCTGCAGGCGCGCGCGGTCGGCTTCCGGGATCCGTCGCGGGTGGAACAGGAACGCCGGCGTTGCCACGTTCTTTCCGCTCGCCAAGAGAGCGCACACGTCGTCAACATCGGTGAACGACGGCGCGTACAACACCAAGTCGGCGTCGAGCGCGAGGATCTGCGCGACGTCGGTGGTTGCGGTGACGCCGATCGGCTCTCTGCCGACCAGCGTTCCGATGTCCACGCCGTTCTTCTCGTCGGAATACACCCGCGCGCCCACCAATTGGAGGTCTGGCCGGTGATCGATGATGGCCCTGACCATCTCGCTGCCCACGGCGCCGGTGGCCCACTGGATGACTCGTAGTGGACGGGTGCTGGTGGTCAAGTATCGACTCCCTCACGTCGCATCGCGGATCTCCAATGTATCGGCAGTGCTGTGTTCTTAAGGCAAAAACTCGTTCCGGCAGCCGATAACGCCTATTCTCATCCTGTGACATACAGGGTGAAGGTTGACCCGTACTACGACCCGTTCGACTTCGAGATCGATGACGACCCGTATCCCGTGTGGAAACAGCTGCGTGACGTCGCACCGCTCTACCACAACGACAAGTACGGCTTTTACGCGTTGAGCAGACACGCAGATGTCGCGCGCGAGCTGGTGAATTGGAATGACTACCGGTCCGGTAAAGGCACGACCATCGAAATCATCCTCAGCGGGGTCGAGGTGCCACCCGGGATCATCCTGTTCGAGGACCCGCCGATTCACGATTTGCACCGGCGATTGCTGTCAGGGGTGTTCACGCCGCGGCGGATGGCGGCAATCGAACCGCTGGCCAGGGAGTTTTGCCGGCGCGCGCTGGAGCCCCTCGCGGACGCCGACACATTCGACTTCATCGCCGACCTCGGCGCCTGGATGCCGATGCGCACGATCGGATTCCTGCTGGGCATACCTGAGGACAGGCAGGTCGCGATCCGGCGGCACACCGACCGGCTCCTCGAATTGAAAGACGGCGGGCTCGCCCAGGTGGCCGATGACATGCTGACGCGTCAGGGGTCGATGCTGCAGGAGTTCATCGACTGGCGCTACGACCACCCCTCCGATGATCTGATGACCGAACTGGTCAACGCCGAGGTCGAGGAACCGGACGGTAGCCGCAGGCGGTTGACACGTGCAGAGGTGCTGACCTACACGGGCACCGTCGTGGGCGCCGGCAACGAGACCACGACGAGGTTGATCGGCTTCGCCGGGCAGCTGTTGTCAGATCACCCCGACCGGCGCCGGGAGCTCGCAGCGGATTTCAGCCTCATTGCCGGGGCGGTCGAGGAAGTGCTGCGCTACGAGGCCCCGTCACCCGTGCAGGCGCGCCATGTCGCCCGTGACGTCGAACATTATGGGCAGACGGTTCCCGAAGGGTCGGTGATGTTACTACTCAACGGATCCGCGAACCGCGATGAACGCCAGTTCGCCGACGCCGATCGATTCGACATCCACCGGCGGGCGGCACATCTGTCCTTCGGGCACGGCATCCACTTCTGCCTGGGTGCTGCGCTGGCGCGCGTTCAGGCACGCATCGCGCTTGAGGAAGTGCTCACCAGGTGGCCCGACTGGGAAGTCGACTACGACAACGCCAAGCGTGCGCACACCACCAGCGTTCGCGGCTGGGCGAACCTGCCGGTGCGGGTCTGACATGACGAACACTGTTGACAGCAGCCCCGACTCTCGCGCCACCGACGTGGCCAGGCCTCGGTTCTCGCGATGGCCGGCACGAGCTGGCTGGGGGCTGTTCATCGTCGCCTACCTGGTCTTTGCGGTCATCACCATCGCGACGATCCAAACCGGTCTGCACGGTGACCCGACCAGGACGAATCCGCATCCGGATCCTGCGCCCTATCCGCCGTTCCTCGGCTTCGACAACTGGCCACTCGCCGTGTCCATCAGCTCGATTCCGATGGCGGTCGGCTTGATCGCCACTCTGGTAGGGCTCTCCTATAGACAACGCAAGGTGCACTGGGCGGTCGTGATCGCCTTCGCCGGGTTGATCACTGGTGCGCTCGATCCGCTCGCCAACTGGGCAACCTTCGCGATCTTCGATCCGCGCATGTTGCATTTCCCGCTGACCTGGCCGTATGTCAACATTTCGCCGGATCTTGAACCGGCGTTGGCGTTCCTGGGCGGTTACGCCGCCTACTATCTGCTCACCGGACTCGCGATCTTGAAACTGCACAACCGCTTCGTCGCACCGTTGATCCCGCGCACGAGTTGGCTTGCGCACCATCGGCTTGTCGCGGTTTTCCTCGGTGCGGCCACCGTGGCAATTCCGATCAACGGCCTGGTGCAGTTCACCTGGATGAGGTGCGGCATCTTTTTCTACACGGAAGCGGTCGGCCCCGTGCTGCGCGTCGGGCATGTCCATTTCCCGCTGATCATGGCGGTGTACGACTCGTTCATCTTCGCGATGGTCGCGGTGATGTGCGTTCGCGACGAGGATGACGAACTGGTGCTGATCAGTCGCATCGCGCGATGGTTGCCGCCACGCCGAGGACGTCCGAAGCTGACGTTGACCCGACAGTTGCTGATCTCGGTGACCGCGGGTCTCGTCACTTTCGCGGTGCCGCTGGCTGTGCTCGCCGGCCTGCGGGCGGCGGGCGTGTCCGAGCCCGCCTACGACCAGAACCCTTATCCGACTGTGAAGGTCTATGACCCGTACGGCCATCTGCAGAACGCGGGCAAGCCGGGGCCGTTCTACAGGTGATTCGCGCCAGGCCCAGCGCCGAACTGAAAGGGGCAGTGAAACATTGGCAACTGATGCTAAGCGCCACTACCGCGTGGCCCACATCGGTACGGGATTGACCGGCCGCGAGGCGTTGCGGGCAATCATCGACGATCCCGTGCTGGAACTGGTCGGCGTCAAGGTGTCGACACCGGAGAAGGTCGGGGTGGATGCGGGCCAACTCTGCGGGGCGGCGGATGTCGGTGTAGCGGCAACCGGCGACACATCAAAGGTCTTGGCGCTGGCCCCGGACTGTGTCGCGTACTGCGCGACGGCGGTCCGGCGCGAACAGGAAGTCATCGCAGACATCGTCACCTACCTCGAGGCGGGCATCAACGTGGTGACCTTCTCGACCATCCCGTTGGTCTATCCGGCCGCGGCGCCCACCGAATGGCGCGAGGCTCTGGAAAGCGCGGCGCGGAAAGGGAATTCAACCTTCTACGCGACCGGCAGTGAGCCGGGTTTCATCAGCCTGAACATCCCCACCGCTCTACTCGCTGGGGCAGGTCGGGTCGACTCGTATCGGATGGACGAGTACGCGCTCGATCTGGACAAGGCGTATCCGATCTGGGACGTCCTGCACGAGTCGATGGGCTTCGGGAAGCCCGACGGTCACGTGCCGGTTCGCATCGCCTCGGGAAAAGTGAACAAGGACTGGGAAACCGTCGTGCGCTACATCGCTGACATCCTCGGATTCGCGCTCGACCGGATCGAACTGGATTGGGAGAGGCTGCTTGCGCCGACGGATCTCGACACCGCGCTGGGTGTCATTCCCGAGGGGACGATTTGTGCCCACCGCTGGCAACTGGCCGGCGTGGTCGGCACGCGACCGGTTGTCGCCGTGCAATATTTCGCGACAGTCAGCAGCACGCCGTGGCCGGATCGCTGGCCGAAGCCCGCACGTGAGGGCGAGGGCGGAATGGTCTTTCGCCTGCACGGCAGTCCGAGTATGAGCGTGGAGTTGCATTTCGAGCAGTCGGCAACCGACCGGGTGAACCCAGGCGTCGCGGTCACGGCGATGGCCGCTGTCAACGCGATTCCGGACGTCGTCGACGCCGCGCCCGGTGTGATCGCTCAACCGCTGTCGGGACCTTCGATCGTGAGCCGGCAGTCGCGCACCTAGGTTCCGGTCACGCCGACGTCGACGGGAATGGCGGCAGCCGTGACGTACCGCGATTCGTCGGATGCCAGCCATGCCACTGCGCCGGCAACGTCTTCCGGCATCGTGACCGCGTTGGGAAGTAGCTGTTTGGAAAAGCCGTTGTGCAGAGCGGGGTTCGAGCTCGCGGCGTCCGCCATCGCCTCCAGCATTCGACCCGTGCCCATCGGGGTGGCGACCGATCCCGGATGAAGACTGTTTACCCGGATATTGTGCTTACCGAGTTCGGCTGCGAACGCGCGCGCGAGTCCGACGATTGCGTGCTTGCTGGCGGTATAGGCGATCATGAATGGCTCCATCGTCAACCCCGCAGCGGAGCCGATGAGAATGATCGACCCGCCCCGGCCGCCGTTGATGATGTGCCCTGCACCCGCCATGACGGTGTTCCACGTCCCGACCAGGTTCACGTCAACGACGTCTTGGAAGTCGCGGGCCGTGACCTGATCCCATGGTGCGGGCACGCAGATGCCCGCATTGGCGACGATGACGTCGAGTCGTCCGAGCTCTGCGACAGCCTCCGTAACTGCCGTGCACATACCATCGTGGTCGCGTGTGTCAACGATTGCGGTGACGGCCCGTCGGCCGTTGGCTTTGACCAAATCCGCGGTCGCAGCCAGGTCCGCTGGCGTTGCGGAATCGTATGGGACGCACGTCGGGAGCGGGCCCGCGAGGTCGGTCAGGATCACATCGGCGCCATCGGCGCTGAGCCGCTGCGCGTGGGCACGCCCCTGGCCGCGCGCCGCGCCCGTGATGAGGGCGACCCGGTCGGTCAACTCGGCCACACGCGTACGCTACACCAGACGAGAATAAACATTAACGTTTATCGAGAATCGATGTTGCGATCAGTGGTAGCGTCCGGCCCATGGGTGTGCTCGACGGTCAGACCGCATTCATCCTCGGCGCATCGGGGGGGATAGCCCAAGCGAGTGCAAAGCTATTGGCCCTCGATGGGGCCGCGCTGTATCTGCTGGGCAGGTCCCAGTCCCGGCTCGAAGCCGTCCAAGAGGGCATTCTCGCTGTCGCGCCCAATGCTGAAATCGTGCTACAAGAAGGCGATCCGGAGGACGAGAACACTGTCAGACAGGCTGCGCAGTCGGCCTACGACGTGAAGAAGCGGCTGAACATCGTGATCGGCACCGTGGCCAGCGGGGGTACGGGCCCACTGGTCGAACAGGATCTCGCGACCTTCACCGACTTCGTTATGGGTAACCTCCGATCGAACTTCCTCGCGATGCGCTATTCGGTACCGCTGATGATGGACGGCGGCTCGATCGTGTTCATCTCGTCGACGTCGTCCAAGATCCCGATGGAGGGGCTCGGGCACTATTCGGCGGGCAAGGCCGCGCTTGAGATGCTCATCCGAGTCGCCGCATCGGAATTCGGGTCGCGCGGTATTCGCGTCAATGCGGTGCGGCCGGGGCTGACCGAAGCTGCTACCACGCAGGGCTATATCCATCTCGAGGAGCTGACGCGCAGCTTCCTCGAACGTGTCCCGTTGGGACGGCTCGGGGTTTCGGATGACATCGCCCCGGGGGTGCGCTACTTGGCCGGACCCGAATCCAGCTGGATGACCGGGCAGAGCTTCGCCATCGACGGCGGCAACGAGGTCCGCGGAGCACCGCGCGGACCCATGTTCACCGTCTAGCCGACGTCGATGGCGTTGCGCGGCGCGGTGATCGGCAGATCCAGCGAAGTCGCGATTCCCGGGGCGGCATCGACGACGTAGGGAATGGCGTTGACGACGCGCATGGCGGTCGCCTCCATTGCGTTGTCGTTGGCCGACTCCGGCGTGTCCTCGGTGCCGAGCCTTAGGTCGCACTGCATATGAGGTTGGCCGTCGATGATGAGGCGGTATGTGCCGTTGGGTGCTGTCGCCCACTCCGGCGCCAGGTCGGGAGCCATGCGGTTGATGTGTTCGATGGTTATCACCGGCCGACCGTTGACCACGCCGGTGGTTTCAGCGCGGACGGCGCCTACCGTCCCGGCGGGAATGATCCCGCACGCTACGTGGAGATCACGCGGGGTGATCACGCGTTCGTAGGACTCGGTGACCTCGTCGAGCTCGACCCCGAGCGCCTTGGCGACCAAGCCGATGGGTGGCCCCCAGGCGAACTGCTGGGCACCCTCGAGTTCAAGCAGCGGAGTGAAGTCGAGCGGCTTGCCGAATCCCATGGCGGTGACCATCAGGTCCTGATTCGGATAAGCCGAGTAGTCGAAGATCTCCTGCGCGCGAATAGACCGGATTGTGTTCGACAACGTTGTCAGTAACACCGCGAACTGGTCACCGGCGAAGCCCGGCTCGATACCCGAGGTGTAGATGGTCACCCCGCCCGATAAGGCCGCCTCGCGCACCTGGCTGGCGAGCTCGGGAATCCATCTGTCGGGAAACATCATTCCGGGCGTGTTGGTCGTGACGACGTTGAGCCCGCCGCCGAGCAGGCGCACGTAGTCGCGCACCGCGGCCGCATCCATCTCGGCGCTGGCTGCACCGTATACGACGCAATCGGGTCTTAACGCGATGATGTCGTCGAGATTGTTGGTGGTGGTAATGCCAATCTTGCCTGATGCGACGATCTCGCCGACGTCGCGACCGGTCTTTTCCGCGCTGTGCACCCACACCCCGACCAGCTCGAGGTGCCGGCGCCGCACGATAGCGCGTATCGCCAGGCTGCTGATCCAACCGGTGGAGATGACGGCAACGCGTAAAGGCTTGGTGGTCATGGCCATTGCTCCTACTCGCATTCGATCACAGATCGGGAATGGGCAGTTCCGAGTTCGGACCCTGCAGGCCCCCGTCGACGACGAACACCGAGTTGGTGGCGTAACAGTCGCGTGTCGACAGATACAGCGTCAGTCGGCCGAGGTCGGCGACATCGCCGATGCGGTGCAGGGGAGTGAGCTGCTTCAACTTCTCCTCGGACCCCGGGAGCAGGTCGAAACTCGATTGCAGCCCTGTCGTCATGAACGCACCCAGGGCGATGGCGTTAACCCGGATCTTGGGCGCGAGTTCCTGTGCCATCGCTCTGGTGAGTGCCTCGAGGCCGCCTTTGGCTACGCAGTAGGGCAATAGTCCGCGAATGCCGAACCGCCCTGCCCCCGAGGAGATGTTGACGATGGAACCCCGGCCCAGTGCAAGCATGTGCGGGACGACGAGTTGGCTCATGATGAACGCCGACGTGACGCAGTAGTCGAAGGTGTTGCGAAGGTCGTCATCGCCAAGGCTGAGGAACGGGCCGTAGGTCGCGAAGCCGACATTGTTCACCAGGATGTCGATTCGGCCGAACTCGTCGATAGCGGTTTGCACCGCGCGCTCGCTGTCCGCGCGGACCAGTGCGTCCGCCGTCACCGCGAGTCCGTTGCCGCCCGCGGCCTTGATGTCCTTGATCGTCGACTCGATTTCGGACGACGTACGTGCCGTCCCGACCACCGTCGCGCCCGCCTCGGCGAGCACTTTGGCAATCCCTTCACCGACGCCACGCCCGGCGCCGGTCACGATCGCCACCTGCCCGTCTAATTCGAACTGTTCCAGCGCCACATTGGGAACCTACCCGAGCGAGAATTATAATTCCCGAAAAATGAGAATTTGGCTTTCGAAAACGGCTTAGAGTACCGGCATGACTCAGCCAACCGCGCTGCTGCACCACGTGGTGTTTGCAATCGGGCTCGAACGTCTCGACCAGGCTACCGATTACCTGACCGCTATCGGGTTCTGCTTCCACGCGTTCGACCACGAGGAGCTGCGTCTTGCCATCAGGCTCGATTGGGATCGCGGGTTCGAACTGATATCACCCCTGGCCGACGCGCCGACCGACGCGGGTAGCGCGGCCGACTTCCTCGCCCGTAACGGTGACGGACTGTTCTCCGTGGTCGTGCGAACCGCCGACTGCGATGCGGCCGAGCACAGCGCGAGGCGGTACGGTGCCACCGCCGATTTTCGCCAGCATGTCGAGGGCGACGGCTTCGAGGTCACCGAAGTGAAATTTCAACCGCTGTTCGGAATCCCTTTGACGCTGCTGGAGACCAACCTGCCGGACGGCCCTTCGACCTGACTGCCGAGTGGCCACTTAACGCTCAACGGTCAACTGAGAAGCGCTTACCGAGAGTCAGATGAAGTCTGATCCGCCGTCGACGTTGACGGTGGCCCCCGTTACGTAGCCATTCCGCCGCGAGGCCAGATACGCAGTGACTGAAGCAACTTCTTCGGGCAAGCCAGCGCGCCCGATGTCACTTGGATGACCGTAGGTCCTTTCGACCCACGTCATGACATGCTTTGGATCTGAGGAGTCCAGACCTTCTGCGGCGAGCGCATCGCGCAGGATCTCGGTGAAACTGGCGGTCACGATAGTGCCGGGGCACACACAGTTGACCAGTATGCCCTCGGCGCCAAGGCTTTTAGATAGGTTCTTGGTGAAGCTCGACAGCGCCGATTTGGTGGCCGTGTAGGCGACCAGGCGAGCGCTCTGGCGCTGAATCGAGTGCGCCGAGAGCGTGACGATGCGGGCCCAATCGGCCGACCGCAACATCGGCAGTGCGGCCCGCACCGAGCGCACCGCGGAGAGCGTACCGAGATCGAATGCAGCGTGCCAGTCGTCGTCGTCGAGATCTTCGAACGCACCCGCATTCGGGCCGACGGTGTGCACCAACACATTCAGGCAGTCCCAGGCAAGGCTGATCGAATTGAATGCCGCTGTGATCGACTCGGCATCCGACATGTCGACGCTGATCGTCAGAACTTCGGGAGCACCGGCACGGCGAATTTTCCTTGCGGCCGAGTCCAACGCAGCCGGGCCGCGTGCCATGATCGCCACCGAAGCGCCTTCTGCCCCGAGACTCTCGGCGATCGCCAGCCCCATGCCCTTGCTGCCCCCGGTGACCACCGCCGTTGCCCCGTTGAAGCCCAGGTCCATTCGTGCTCCTTTCCATCAGCTGTCGGTCAGAGCCGGCTGGCGCTTGATGATTCGGGGGGCGAGGTGCACTATCTCGCTGATCACCGTGGGGTAGGCGCGTGAAATGGCGATGAGGGAAAGCATGGCGTTGGCCACGTCTTCGACCGTGGACATCTCGTCGGGAATCTGCCCTTCGTGCGCCCAGGCCCGGTATAAGTGGGCCAGCAGGTCGCGATCGGCTCCGCGGAGGATCTCGGTGTCACAAGTGGGGCCGACACTGACCCGGATCACGGCGACATCGGGATGCTCGGCTCGCCACGACCGCAGGATCTCGTCGAGCGCCGCCTTGCTCGCGTGGTAGGCAGCCACACCTGCGCGAGGCCGCCCGACGTCGTGGCTCGACGCGACGATGACCACGGCGTCGTCGGCCAAATGCGGAAGTACCGCGCGCAGTACGTGGGAGGCGCCGACGGCATTGACGGCGTACGCATGCAGCCAAGTCTCCACCTCAGTCTCTTCGATCAGGGCGAACGGCACCACGGCGCTGGTGAAAACGACCGCATCGAGCTTGCCGAATTTGGCCACAACGTCACCGACGACGGATTCGATGGCGCGGGGGTTGGACACGTCGAGCTCGTGCGCCGATCCGTGCAGTTGGCCGGCCAGTTCCGCGAGGCGGTCCAGCCGCCGCGCGGCGAGCGCCACGCTGGCGCCCCGGGAATGGGCGGCAACGGCCAATGCCTGTCCGATGCCCGAGGATGCCCCGATGACCAGCATCCGTGCCCCTGCAATGCTGGAGTTCCGGTCGCTCATGAATCGCTCCCTTGGTGGCCGTGGTCGAGGCAATTCTCGCATGTGAGAATGCGGATTCTCCTACAGGGGCGGTTGGAACCAATTGACGCTCAGCTGCGCACCAGTAATCCGCTGAGCTGCTGCGCCAGCTCCACCTTCTTGATCTTTCCGGTCGCGGTGAACGGAAGATTCTGCTTTGACGTAACCCAGATCAACTTCGGCACCTTGTATGCCGAGAGTCGGCCTCTCAGTTGCATCCGCAATGACTCGCCGTCTAGCGTCGAATCACCCCGCGGCACCACCGCCGCCGCGACCACGGTTCCGTCCTCGGGGCTCTCGACGCCGACCACATACGCTTCGAGCACGCCCTCGCAGTCGGCAAGTGCCAGTTCCACTTCGCTCGGTGTGACGTTGGTTCCGCCACCCGTCTTGATCAGATCGCCCAACCGGCCGGTGAATTTGATCCAGCCGTCGTCATACTCGACTCCGCAATCACCGGTCCGGTAGTACCCGTTCGCGGTGAACACGTCCTCGCGCTCACGCTTGTAGAGGCGCTGCATCAACGAGTAGCCGCGAACCCAGATCTCACCACTCGTCCCGATCGGGACCGGTACACCGGTCTCGGGATCGACGAGGATGTGGCTGAGACCCTCGATCGAGAAGCCTCCGGTCTCGGCGCGATCGGGAGGCTGCGGCGGATACGGATCGACTCCGAGGTGATTTCCGCACAGTTCGGTCATGCCAAGGGCACTCGGTCCCTTCGGTCGCCGATCCGGCGGCACCATCGCGGGCAGGCTGGTCCGCTGCACCGAACTCAGGTCGCGCCGGGCGAAATCGGGGTGCTCGGACAACGACTTGCCCTGCTGTGGCCAACCCAGCACGGTGGTCGCGCGGTACCGCTCCATCAATGCCAACGCCTCGGCTGCATCGAACGCCGGCTGAGTGACAAGCGTGGCGCCATGATGAATCACGGCCAGCAATCCGGTGATCAACCCTCCCACCCAGAAGAACGGCATCGCGGTGAACAAGACGGTGTCGGCGATGACGCCGTATTGGGCGGTCAGGTTATAACTGTGGCGAACCAACGTGCCCTGGGTGTGCACAGGGGCCTTGGGGTCACCGGTGCTGCCCGAGGTGTAAATGATCATCGCCTCGTCGGCGGGGGTTACGCAGGACTCGACATCGAGAAGGAAATCGGCATCGATGCCCGCCGGTAGTTCCTTGTCTTCGAATGCCGTCGCCCAGGACCGATCACACGGTCCCCACACCCCGATCGTGCGCAGAAAAGGTATCTTGCGCAGGAGGATGCGGCCCGGTTCACGCTGTTGCGCGAGACCCGGTAACGCCTCCTCGAGCCGCTCGACGAAATCGTGGTTGCGAAAGGCCGACCATGCCAAGACCGCTTTCAGGTCGGCGTGACGGGCCGTCCAGGCCAATTCGGACGCCTTGTAGAACGTGTTGAGTGGAACAGCGACGGCACCGATCCGGGTGGCCGCGAACCAGGCGAGCGCCCATTCCACGCTGTTGGGCATCAGAATCCCGACGTGGTCGCCCTTTCCGATGCCCTCGGCGAGCAGCGTCATCGCCAATCGCGACGATCGCATTTCGAGATCGGCGTACGTCAGCACCTGCCCGTCGGCGATGAGGAACGGCTTGTCGCCGAAACTCGCCGCGCACGATCTCACCAGTCGCGGGATCGTGGGGATGATGGTCGGGAAGGGCATGGTGGTCGGGATCCTCGTGGGATGTTCATTGGGCCTCAACAGGATAGTTCCCTTTTCGTCAAACGAGAACACCGGTTCTCGGGAATGCCATTGTCGAACTACACTGCAAACCATGGCGCCGGACCGTCTGGATCGGATCGAGTCCAGTTTGGCGATCAGTCAGCTGCCGAGCCGCTATGCCATGGCGCTGGACGCCCGCGACGTGGACGCGTTGGTGGCGCTTTTCGTCGACGATGTCGACGCGGGCACGCAGGGTCGCGGCCGGAATGCGTTGCAGCGCTGGTATGACCGGGTTCTGCGGCGGTTTTACCGCAGCATCCACCTGATCTGCGGGCACGAGTTCGACTTCATCGACGCTGATCATGCGACGGGATCGGTGTACTGTCGCGCGGAGCACGAGGACGGCGACGGGTGGTACGTGATCACGATGCGCTACGACGACGTGTACGAACGACGTGACGGTCGGTGGTACTTCGTCAAGAGGCGTGAGCATCCGTGGTACTCCGTGGACGTGACCGAACGGCCCGGGCCGGAGTTCATCCGGTGGCCGACGGACGTACCGCTTCGCGCGGCCATGCCGCAGCGGATGCCGAGTTGGCGAGCGTTCTGGGAGCACGGAGATCCCGAGCAACCCGGGCGGCTCTCGCGCCGGCCGTAGCCCGTTTACAATGCAAAGCGAAAGTGACATTCTCATTTACGTAAATGACAGTTATCTCAAGGTGGGAGGGCGTCATTTCCGACGACGACAAGGTGCTCCGCGGAGTTCGTGTGCTGGAGGTCGCCGCGTGGACGTTCGTGCCCTCGGCCGGCGCGGTACTCGCAGAATGGGGCGCAGAAGTCATAAAGGTCGAGCCGCGTGACGGCGGTGATCCGCAGCGCGGCCTGGTCACGATGGGGATCGTCGACGCGGGCGGCGGCTCGATCAACTACATGATCGAAATCCCGAACCGGGGAAAGAAATCCATCGGGGTGGATCTGAGCACGCCGGGCGGCCAGGAAGTGGTGCGCGAACTGGCCAGAACCAGCGATGTGTTCTTGACCAGTTACCTGCCGGAGCGTCGCAAGAAGCTCGGCATCGACGTCGAGGACATCAGAGCGGCCAACCCGAGCATCGTTTATGTGCGGGGATCGGGACACGGGCCGAAGGGGCCAGATGCCGACAAGCCTGGCTATGACGGTGTGTCCTACTGGGCGCGGGGGGGAATCGCCACTGTTCTCACCGAGGATGCCGATGAGTTGGTGCGCTCGCGACCTGCGTTCGGCGACCTGCTCGGAGGGATGACGATCGCGGGAGGGATCGCCGCAGCGCTCTACAAAAAGGCAACGACCGGGAAAGGCTCGGTGGTCGACGTTTCCCTTCTCGGGTTGGCCGCATGGAACCTCAGCCCCGACGTCGCGGTGAGCCAAATACATGGTGGTAGCGCCATTCCCAAATACGGGCACGCCGATTCACCCAACCCGCTGGTGGCGACCTACCGGACGAAAGACGGTCGTTACGTGCAGCTGATGATGCTGCAGCTCGACAAGTTCTACGCCGAGGCGATGCGGGTTATCGGCCTTCCCGAGTTGGTGGACGATCCGCGATTCGCCGATCCCGCATCGCGGTTCGAGAACCGAGTCAGTCTGGTCGCGCTGCTCGACGAGGCGTTTGCCAAGCGCACGCTGGCCGAATGGCGCGAGGCTCTGGCGGTGCTCTCGGGGGCCTGGGGAATCGTGCAGACGCCGGCCGAGCTTTGTCAGGATCCCGCCGTCGTCGCGAACGGCTACGTCGCACACACCCGAACAGTCAACGGCGTGCCATTCTCACTGCCCGTCAACCCCGTTCAATTCGACGAACAGGCGGTCATCCCGCCAGGCGCACCCGAGCACGGCCAGCACACCGAGGAAGTGCTGATGGATGCCGGCATCGACTGGGACATGATCACGAAGTACAAGGAATCCGGGGCGATCGTGTGAGCTCAGCGATCTCCGTCGAATTCGACCCGTTCTCAACCGAATTCTTCAACGGGGCTTATGACACCTATCGACGGCTTCGCGACGAGGCGCCCATCTACTACAGCGCGAAGTGGGATTTCTGGGCGCTCACCCGGTACGAGGATGTAGCACCCGCGACGAAAGACCACGAAACGTTTTCATCGGCCAAGGGTGCGACACTGGACATGGTCAAGGCCCATGACGACGCCATCCCGGTGCCCAAGGTGATCATCTCCATGGACCCACCCGAGCACCAGAAGATGCGCAGGCTGGTCAGCAATGTGTTCACTCCGCGGGCGATTTCCGCGTTGGAAGACATGGTGCGCGACAAGGTTTATGAGCGCATCGAGGCGTTGAATCCCGCCGCCTTCGACGTCGTCGCCGACTTCTCGGCCCTGTTCCCCAACGAGGTCATCACGGCGATGCTCGGCGTGCCGAAGCAGGACCGCGATCAGATCCGCGTCTGGCTGGATTTGCTTCTAGAGCGCCATCCCGGCGAGATCGCCACCACCAAGCGGGGATACCAGGCGTCGGTGAACACGGGCCTGTATTACTACGACCTGGTGCAGCAGCGTCGGGCCCACCCCGAAGACGATATGATCAGCCGTTTGATCGAGACGGAGATCGAACGTGACGGCGTGGTGGAGAAGCTGACCGACGTCGACATCACCGGCTTCGCAACCATGCTCGGCGGGGCGGGCGCCGAAACGGTCACCAAACTGGTAGGCAACGCGATGGTCGCTTTCGCAGACTTTCCCGACCAGTGGCGCAAGCTTCGCGACGACCGAAGCAAGATCCCCGCCGCGGTGGAGGAGCTGCTGCGCTACGAGGCTCCCTCGCAATATCAGGTTCGGACCGCCACGCGCGACGTGACGTATTACGGGACAACGATCCCGGCCGGCGGTGCGGTCATACTAGTCACGGGTTCGGCGACACGTGACGAGCGAATGTTCGATGATCCCGACCGGTTGGACATCGATCGAGAGCGCAAGATGGGCTTCAACCTCGCGTTCGGCTACGGCATACACAGTTGCCTCGGTGCGGCACTGGCCCGCATGGAGAGCCGCATCGCACTTGACGCGCTGTTGGACCTGCTTCCCGAGTACGAAGTCGACCGCGACGGGCTGCAGCGCGTGGCAATGGCGAATGTCTGTGGCTGGTCAAATGTTCCGGTGCGCAGGGTTGGCTAGGGCCAGACGTTTAGCGCCGTCGCCCGTGGCCGTCGACGAACCCATTGACGACATAGGTCCTCACGAATTCGGCGACCGCGTCGTCGTCACGCATGTCGATCGTTGGCGACGGAGTCGTGAACAGCGAGAACAGGATCCGTGCGAACCATTCGGTCGCAGTGGGGATGTCGAGATCATTTCGGACCTCGCCGGTGAGCCTGGCGGCGGATACGTAGGGCGCCAGGAATTCCGTGCATTCCTTCAGAAGCATGGCCGCGTTCTTCGTCATCATCAGGCTGACTTCCGCCTCGTCGAAGTACGCCTCCGGCTCGACGACCCTGCGTGCCTGGGTGACGAACACGGCGGCCTCCACGAGCCGACCCTCCAGGGTGCTACCGCCGCGACGGTCGATCGCCTTGGCCATGTTGCGGTAGAACCGCTGCGAAGCCGCCTCGGCGCAGGCCTCGACGATTGTCTCCTTGTCCCGGAAGTATTCGTAGAAAGTGCTGCGGGACACATCGGCGGCCCGCGCGATATCGACGATGGTCGTCTTCGCCAGGCTCTGGGTCCGAAAGCACGCGAAGGCCGCCGCGATGATGGCAGCGCGGGTGTCGGTCGCGGTTGCCTGCGTCATGGAGGCCCCTTTCTAGCTGCCTCTGAGAGTAGCGGTGCTGCGGCTCACCTGTCGGGCGCGAGGATCAGTCCGCTGGTCGGGACGCCGGTGCCCGAGGTGACCAGCACGTGTTCGACGTGATCGACCTGGTTGTGGGACGTGCCGCGTACCTGTCGCACTCCCTCCGTGATCCCGTTCATCCCGTGGATGTAGGCCTCGCCCAGCAGGCCGCCGTTGGTGTTGATCGGCATCCGCCCGCCCAGTGAAAGCTCGTCGATCGATACGAAATCTTTGGCCTCGCCCCGCCCGCAAAATCCGAGTTCCTCGAGTTGGGTGAACACAAACGGAGTGAAGTGGTCGTAGAGGAACGCCGTCGATATGTCATTCGGTTTCAGTCCGGAGTCACGCCACAGCTTGTTGCCGACCACCCCCATTTCGGGTAGCCCGGTAATCTCTTCGCGGTAGTAACTCGTCATCACCTCGCCGTCGTAGGCCGCGCCTTGGGCGGCCGCGGTGATGACGGCGGGCGGCTTGGGCAGATCCCGCGCCCGCTCGACGCTGGTCACCACCATCGCGACGCCGCCGTCACTTTCCTGGCAGCAATCCAGCAGGCGCAGCACCGGTTCGATGATCCAGCGTGACTCCTGGTGCTGCTCAAGGGATATCGGCTTGCCAAAAAACCAGGCATCCGGATTGTTGGCGGCGTGTTTGCGATCGATGACGGAGATTTTGCCGAAATCGGCGTTGGTGACCCCGTAGGTCGACATGTACCGCTGAGCGTGCAAGGCGACCCATGCGGCCGGCGTGATGAACGCGAATGGCGCGTAGGGAGCCATCCACAACGGGGTCACACCGGGTTGGCGTCCAGCGCCGCCGAACCGGAAGCCGGAGCGCTCGTTGAACGCTCGGTAGCACACCACCGCCTCGGCTGCGCCGGTCGCGACGGCCATGGCAGCTTGCATCACGGTGCCCGCCGCCGCTCCGCCGCCGTGCGGCACCCTGGTGAAGAACGTGAGGTTCTCGATGCCGACGTTGCGGGCGACTTCGATCTCCTCGTTCTCGTCGACGGTGAACGTCACCATGCCGTCGATATCGCGGGGCCGCAGGCCGGCATCGTCGATCGCCGTCTTGACTGCCTCGCAGGCGAGCTGCATTTCGGTGCGACCGGACGCCTTGGAGAACTCGGTCTGGCCGATACCGGCGAGGGCCGTTTTCCCGCCGATGCCGCCGCTCATACATCGACCCCGTCGAGCAGGCTCAGCTTCGCCGTGCCGGAGACATGGGTACCGAGGCTGTTGGTGCCCGTGAAGGTGACCTCGACCAAGCCCTCGCCGTTGGCCGGCGACTTGTCGGTGACGCTGCCTTCGAAGTGCAGCGGATCGTTCGGGTAGGCGGGCACACCGAGGCGAATGGACAGCCTTTTGACCATCGCCTCCGGTCCGGCCCAGTCGTGCAAAAACTTCACGCATAGCCCGTTGGTGGTCAGGATGTTGAGGAAGATGTCCTTGGAGCCTTGGGAATTGGCGAAGTCGCGATCATGGTGCACCGGCATGTAGTCACGCGAGGCGATGGCGCCGGCGACGATCAGCGTGGTGGTCACGGGCACGTCCATCGGTGTGACCTCGTCACCGACATTGATGGTGTTCCACGCCAGAGTCGTGGTGCGCCTGATGGTGGAGGTCATTTGCCGCTTCCTTCCGGGTATGCGTTGCCGAGCCGGGCCAGTTGCTGCGAGGCCGAGCCGAGTGCGAGTTCGTTCTGTTTGGCCCAAAGGAAATAACGGAATAACGGGTAGGTGATGTCGATTCCCATGCCGCCGTGCACCTGCTGGGCCGAGGCGGCGACCCGGGCGCCTGCCTCGGCGGCCCAGAACTTGGCGATGGCGGCCTCCCGATTGGCCGGTCGTCCTTGGGCGATCAACCATGCCGCGTGCCATGTGGTCCACCGGATGGCTTCGACGTCAATGAAAGCGTCGGCGAGGCGCTGCTGGACGGCCTGGAAGGATCCAATGGGGCGGCCGAACTGTTCACGCTCGCTGGTGTACGCGGCCGCTAGTTTCAAAGCCCTTTCCACAACGCCGATTTGGATCGCGCACAGGCCGACGAGGGCCCGGGTGTAGAGCGAGTCGACGATGTCCCCGTCGTCATGCTCGGTGAGCCGTTGGCCGGTCGCGCCGGTCAAACCGATATCGGCGTGGGGTTCACCGTTGGTGGTGGGGACCGGTGTGATTCTCACGCTATCGGTTCCGGTGTCGACGATGAATAGCCCCGGACCGTCCTCGGTCTGGGCCGACACAATTACGGCCGATGCAAGTTGCGCCGCGGGCACCAGCTCCTTCTCACCGTCGAGCCGCCACGTGTCGCCGTCGAGTCGTGCGGTGGTACGCGGTGCGGTCGGAGAGGAGTTGCCCGGCTCGACGAGCGCCGCGGTGAGGATCGTGCTGCCGTCGACCACGCCGGGTAGATACCTTTGCTGCAAAGCGGAATCACCGTGTCGCGCAATGGTGTCCGCGCCCAGAACGAGTGTGGCGTAGACAGGTACGGGCGCGACACTGAATCCGACCTCGCTGAGCAGCACGCCCAATTCCAGGAATCCGCCGCAGCTCCCGCCCGCGGATTCGGGTAGTGCGATGCCGAGTAGGTCGGCGGCCGCGAGTTCGTTCCACAGTCCCGCGTCGTAGCGCACGTCGCCGGACTCCAGTTCGGTCAGATGCTCGGGCGTGGCGCGGTGCTCGAACAGCTGACGCGCCACTTTACCGACGGTCTCTTGTTCCTCGGTGAAAGTGAAATCCATTAGTCCAACCGCCTTCGGTCAGCCGGCCGGCCGGAATTGGTGCAGCACCAACTCGTCGCCGCTCGGCAAGGCTTCGAAGGTCTCGTAAAAGACCTCGACGGGCATCCCGACCTCGATGGCGGCGGGTTCGATGCCGCAGAGGTTCGAGACGACGCGTACGCCCTCGTCGAGCTCGATGAGCGCCACAACGTACGGGTACTGCAGGAATGGCAGTGGCGGATAGTGCGGCATCACGAAGCTGTACACCGTGCCGCGACCCGACGCCACGACGTAGTTCCATTTCAGTGACTGGCACTTGCCGCACATCGGCCGTGGCGGAACACGTAACGTCTGGCAGTTTGCGCAGCGCTGGATGCGAAGTTCGTTGTCTTTCAAGCCCGACCAGAAGAATTCGGTGTCCGGGCTGATGGAAGGGGCGAGTCTGCTGGCCATCAGCTTCCCGTCTTGAATCGCAGGGTGCGGAACCACTGACGTCCGATGATGTCGCCGTCTTGATCGCGGTAGGTGGTCACCCAGGTGACGAAGAAGCCGTTGCCCATCGCGGTCTCCTTTTCGTCAGAGATCGAGTCAAAGACCGTCTCGGCGGTGATCTGGTCTCCGACCCGGGGATAGCGTTCGATCTCGAACTCGGAGTTCGTCGCGATGATGCCGGTGTAGCCGGCGTCGGACAGGAACTGCAGCGGGTTGCTCTTGATCTCGATCGGCACACCGCCGCGCTCGAGAATCCCCGCCAGTTTCGGCGGTGGCATCGTCCAGCTCTGCAGCATCACCGGCGACGAGACCAAGCCGCCGTATCGAGAGTTCTGCGCGAACTCCTCATCGAGGTACGCCGGGTTCATGTCGTCCAACGCGTGCGCCCAGTGCCGGATCATTGCGGTGTTCACCGGATCTGGCGCGTGAGCGGGTCTGCCGACCCCGTCGGTGGGTGTGCCGATCAACGCGTCGAGGTGCTGGCGCAGTTCGTCTTTGGTCAATTCGGTCATAGGTGTCGACACTCCTTTCAGGAGGCTCGCATGTCGCGGGGTGCGCGCGGCATCCCGAGGCCGGCCATGGCGATGATGTCGCGCTGCAGTTCGTTGGCGCCGCCGCCGAATGTGTTGATGACGGCGAATCGGTAGGCACTCTCCAGCTCGCCCTCGAGGGGAGCCGACGCCTCCTTGCGCAGGCCCGCCTGGCCCACAACGTCGAGCAGCTCGCGGGCCACCTGCTGGGTGAGCTCGGTACCGAAAACCTTTGCGGCCGACGCCTCGCCCATGCCGAGCGCACCGGAGCTCATGTTGGTGTTCACCTGTAAGTTGAGCAGCCGGTAGGCCGCGACCTGTGCCTCCACTCGCGCCAATGCCTGTTGCACCCACGGCTGGTCGATGACGAACCCGTCGTCGAGCTCAGTCGTCTTGGCCCACTCCAGCGTCTTGGCGAACAGTGGCTCCAGCGCACCGAGATTGCCCAGTGCCGCACGCTCGAGATTCAGCTGATTGGTGACCAGCTTCCAGCCCTGGTTCTCGCCGAGGACGATGGCGCTCTCGGGTACGCGCACATCGTCGTAGAAGGTGTAGTAGGTCGAGACGCCAGGCATAGTGCGCAGTGGTTTCCAGGAGAAGCCCGGGGAGTCGGTGGGCACGATGAATACCGTGATGCCCTTGTGCTTCTTGGCTTCTGGATCGGTGCGGGCGGCCAGCCAGATGTAGTCGGCGAACTCCGCGCCGCTGGTGAACATCTTGGAGCCGTTGATCACGAACTCGTCGCCGTCACGCACGGCGCTGGTCCGCAATGAGGCCAGATCACTACCGGCCCCCGGCTCCGAGTAGCCGATCGCGAAGTCGACGGAGCCATTGAGGATCGCGGGAAGGAACTTACGCTTCTGCTCCTCGGTTCCGTACTGGATGAGAGTAGGACCGACAGTGTTGAGGGTGACAAACGGCAGAGGTGCATGCACCCGCCGCGCCTCCTCGCCGAAGATGTACTGCTCGAGCGCAGTCAGTCCGCTGCCGCCGTACTCGACCGGCCATGCGACGCCGAGCAACCCGGCCTCGCCGAGCGCGCGGCGCGCCTCGGTGACTGCGGCGCCGCCCTCCATCTGTCCGGTGACTGCGGCGCGTCTCTCGGGCGTCATCACCTTCTCAAGGCGCTTCCGGTAGTCCTTGCGAAGCTGTTCCTGT
The DNA here is from genome assembly GCF_001667155.1 of Mycobacterium sp. 852002-53434_SCH5985345. Taxonomy (NCBI): domain Bacteria; kingdom Bacillati; phylum Actinomycetota; class Actinomycetes; order Mycobacteriales; family Mycobacteriaceae; genus Mycobacterium; species Mycobacterium sp. 852002-53434_SCH5985345. Next base: position 124,345 of record NZ_LZIE01000097.1, on the reverse strand, counting down.
TCGGGGGTGTAGTCGAAATCCATCAGACGCCCGCTCCCATCCGTACCGGCATGCGCTTGACGCCCGGCACCATCGTGGCGCGCAGCCGCGTCACATCGCCGGTCAGTTCGATGCTCGGATAGGCGCCCAGCAACACCTCGAACATCACCCTCGCCTCCAGCCGTGCCAGTTGCGCGCCGAGACACGCGTGTTCGCCGGCGCCGAATGCTATGTGGGGATTGGGGTTCCGGGTGATATCGAATTCCTCGCTGGTTGGGCCGAAGATCTCCTCGTCGCGGTTAGCCGCCCCGTAGAGCATGACCACCGTTTCACCCGCCTTGATCTGTTGGCCACGGATCTCGACGTCCTCGGTGGCTTCGCGTGCCATGTGGGTCACCGGGCTGGTGAACCGCAGCATCTCTTCGACTGCCAGCGGCAGAAGCTCGGGCTTCGAGCGAAGCAGCGCGAACTGATCGGGATGGTCCACCAGCGCCAGTGTGCCCAGCGCGATGAGGTTGCGTGTCGTCTCGTTGCCCGCCACCAGCAGCAGAAAGGAGAAGTTGAGTAGGTCCGCATCGGTGAGGCGCTCGCCGTCCACCTCGGCCGCTGCCAAAATGGACAGCAGGTCGTCCTGCCCGGTGACCTTGCCAGAGCGCCGCGCGTCGATCAGTTTGGTGAAGTACTCGTACAGCTCGCCGAGTGCGACCAGGTTGTCCATCTCGATATCGGGATCGGCGGTACCCACCGCCGCGTCCGACCATGTGCGGAACCGCTCCCAGTCCTCGGGCGGTGCGCCGAGCATCTCCGCAATCATCCGGGTCGGCAGCGGCGCGGCAATCTGCTCGGCGAACTCATAGTCCTGTGATGGGTCGACATCGTCGAGAATGCCCTTGACGATCTCACGCACCTTGGGTTCCAGCAAACTGACTTGCCGCCGGGTGAAACCAGAGTTGATCAGCTTGCGCAGCTGCCGGTGCCGTGGCGGATCGGTGAAGATCAGGTTCCCCTCCTGCACCGGGCTGGGCATCGCGGGATCCGGGATCGAGATGCCCTTCGTCGACGTGAAGGTCATCGGGTGGCCGGAGACGTGGCGGATGTCCTCGTACTTCGTCAGGGCCCAGAACTTGGTGACGTCGTTCCAGACCACCGGCGTGCTATTGCGCAGTTCGCGATAGCCCGGGTACGGATCGCCGGCGTAGTAGTCCGGAGAGTGCAGTGGCAACGTGGACGTCGGTCTGGAGGTGGAGTCAGTGGGCACTGCTGGCCTTCCTCGACACACGGGGGATCGGACAGTTAATTCGGATATGTCCGGTAATGCTGTGTCTACAGCACAGGTGTCGCCGATGTCAATCGCCATTCGCCCCGCTAAACGCCGAGAACATTGACGCCCGTGCATCATCAGGTGTACATAATTGAAGAATTGTCGGACACCTCGCATCGAGATCGGGGCGACACCGTACAGTTCGGCGACCAACCGGGAAGGTCCAGTGACGTGATGGCCGAATCGAGCCTGGTGGACAGGTACGGCGTCTATATCGATGGCGGTTGGGTCGAACCGGACACCGGACGATATGACGTCGTCAACCCGGCGACAGAGTTGGTGATTGCCTCGGCGCCGGATGCCGGGGTCGCGCAGGTCGAGCAGGCCATCGGTGCCGCGCGCACCGCCTTCGATTCCGGGCCGTGGGCCGTGGCGGATCCAGCCGAGCGGTCTCGCTGCCTCCAACAGCTCAGCGACGCGCTGCTCGCCCGAGGCGACGAGATCTACGCGCTGGCGCAGGCTGAGTGGGGCTGCACAGCAAACGAGCGCTTGATCCATGTGGAGGGCCCCGCGTTCATGGTCGGCCATGCCGCAGAACTCGCGCTCGAGCCGGCTGAGGCCCCGATGGACGCGTGGGGCGCGGCGGGCACCACCCTGTTGCGTTACGAGCCGCTCGGGGTGGTCGCGGCGATGACGCCGTGGAACTTCCCGCACACGCTGAACGTGATGAAGCTGGGAGCCGCGCTGGCCGCGGGCAACACGCTTGTCCTCAAGCCCTCGCCGTTGACACCGCTGGCCGGTCTCGCACTGGCGCGGCTGATCGACGAGGAGACCGACATTCCACCTGGCGTCGTCAACGTCGTCACTCCGAGCAGTGTGGAGGCCAGCAGGATCTTGACCGTCGATCCCCGCGTCGACATGGTCACCTTCACCGGAAGTTCGGCCGTCGGTCGCGACGTGATGGCCGGTGCCGCAACCTCAATGAAACGGATCCTGCTCGAGTGCGGCGGCAAGTCGGCGAGCATCCTGCTGGACGATGTCGATCTGACTGACGAATTGTTCGAGCGGCTGCTCTTCGAAGGCTGCACGATGCACGCAGGTCAGGCGTGCATCTTGAACAGTCGTCTGGTGGTCCCCGACAAGCTGCACGACGATGTCGTCGACCGGCTGGCCGAGCTGGCTCGCAACGTCACGGTGGGAGACCCGACCGACGAGGCCACCGGCATGGGTCCGCTGATCAGTCGCCAACACCTGGACAGGGTCGAGGGTTTCGTCAGGCGCGCGGAAAGCGACGGGGCCAAGATTGTCGCCGGCGGCAGGCGGCCGGCCGGACTCGACCGCGGTTTCTATTTCGAGCCCACGGTTTTGACGGATGCCACCGCGGAGTCGTTTATCGCGCAGGAGGAGGTGTTCGGGCCGGTATTGACGGTGCTGCGATACCGCGACGACGACGAAGCGGTCGGCATCGCAAACGATTCGGCCTACGGGCTCGGTGGCGCGGTCTGGGGCACCGACATCGAGCGCGCGGTCGGACTTGCGCGACGGATCAGGACCGGTCAGGTCTCGATCAACGGCACGATACCCGGCGACGCGCCCTTCGGCGGGTTCAAGCAGAGCGGAATCGGGCGCGAAGGCGGCGTCATGGGGCTGCGGGCATACATGGAACCCAAGGCGATCGGAGTGCCTGCGTGACGGGGTCCCTGTCCGGGCTGCGGGTGGTCGAGGTCGGAACCGATATTTCGGCGCCGTATTGCACGAAATTGCTCGTCGATCTGGGCGCCGACGTATACAAGGTTGAGTCGCCGACGGGGGATCCGCTGCGAAGGTGGGGGCCGTCGGGCGGATTGTTTGAGTATTTGAACGCTGGAAAGCACGGGCTGACTATCGATCTCGAGGCGCATCCCGATGCGCTCGCTGAGTTTATTGCTCACGCAGACGTGGTCGTCGAGGATCTGCCGGCCGGATCGGCCGACAGGTTCAACTGGGGACTCGACCGTGACGCTCTCCAACGCCTCAATCCGAATCTCGTGGTCGTCCGGATCTCCGACTACGGCCAGGAGGGCCCGCGCCGGAATCGCCAATCGACATCGCTGACCCTGCAGGCCGCGTCGGGCTGGGTCAACACTCGCCAACTCGGCCGGACGCCGGTACAGGCCGGCGTCCGCATCCCCGAGTACATCGCGGGCAGCTACGCCGCGCTCGCGGCGCTGACGGCCCTGCGGGTTGCCGATGCCGGTCTTGAGCGGGTGATCGAGGTCGATGTCTCGGCGTTCGAGTCGCTCTTGTCCACCTTGGCGTATCCGATGCTGATGGCCGAACGCTTGAAAAGCCTTGGTCTTCCGCCGAATTCAAAGGCGGGTCCGATGCTCGGCATAGTGCGTGGCGCCGACGGCTGGATCGGGATCAACTGCTTGACGGGACAGCACTGGCTGGACGTCTGCGCGATGGTAGGACTGCCGGAGTTCGGAGATCACCAGATAGCCATCATGTTGGGCGGTCCCGAACGCGAGGAGTTCTTCGCGAAGGCGCAGCCGTGGCTCGATTCGATGACCGTGGCCGACCTGGTCGAGTTGAGCCAGGCAATGCGAATCCCCGCCGCGCCGGTCAACGACGCAGCATCCATCCTGGACTGTCCCCAGTACCGCGAGCGCGGCTTCTTCATCGAAAGCGAATCGGAAGGCCAACGCTTCCTGCGACCGGGCGCACCGTTCCGCTTGGTCCGCACGCCGGTTGAGCCACCGAAGCCAGCCCCGCGGCTCGGAGACGTAGCTGCGGCTCCATCGCAGGACCAACGGACGGCGCCCCCCGTGTCTGAAGTTGACAATGCGACAATGCCATTCGCAGATCTCAAGGTTTTCGACCTGAGCACATTCTGGTCCGGCGCCTACCTCACCTGCTATCTGGGCGCATTCGGCGCTGATGTGGTGAAGGTCGAGTCGATCCAGCGTCCGGACGGTCACCGATATTCGGGCTCGCTGCTGCGCAGCACCGATGACTGGTACGAGATAGGGCCGATGTGGCAGGGCACCAACCTCAACAAGCGAGATATCACCTTGAATCTCAGCACCGAAGCCGGCCGCGAATTGGCCCTGAAGCTCGCCGCCGAAGCGGACGTCGTGGTGGAGAACTTCTCGCCGCGCGTGGTCGAGCAGTTCGGCCTGGATTATGCCTCGCTGGTGAAGGTGAATCCGGATGTCGTCATGGTCCGCATGCCGGGCCTCGGCCTCGAAGGCCCCTGGCGCGATTACGTCGGGTGGGCGCTGAACTTTGAGCAGATATCGGGGATGTCGGCGGCCACCGGTTACCCCGACGGCCCACCGTGCAACCTGCAGGGGCCTGCCGATCCGATCGTGGGTGTACACGCCACCGTCGCCCTGCTGGCCGCGCTCGAGCACAAACGCAGAACCGGTGAAGGCCAACTGATCGAGGTCGCGCAGATCGAGGTCGGCGCGGCGGTGACCGCCGAGCCGGTCATCGAATACTCACTGACCCACCAGTTGCGCCAACGAGAAGGGAATCGACACCGCTGCTACGCACAAGGCGTCTATCCGGCCAGTGGCGATGACGAGTGGGTCGCCGTTTCGGTGCGTGATGATGCCGACTGGGCCGCCGTCGTCGACGCCATCGGTCGTCCTGAACTGAACGAGGATCCGCGGTTCGCCTCACCGGAGGCACGGCTGCACAACCACGACGCGTTCGACGAAGTGCTCGCCCGGTGGACTGCGCGCCGAACATCAGACGAGGCCGCCGACCGTCTGCGGCGGGGCGGAGTACCCGCGGAGCGGATACTCACCGCGGACCGCATGTACGACATCGACCAGCTCCAGGTGCGCGGCTTTTACGAGGAGCTCGAGCATCCACTCTCTGGCCGACATCGGTTCCCGGGCTGGCCGTTTCGGATCACGCCGGGACCGCGGCGTCATCACCGTGCACCGTCGCCGACGCTCGGTCAGCACAACGACGAGGTGCTGGGCGCTCTCGGTCTGTCAGATGACGAGCTGACGAAACTGCGCGACGATCAGATTATCGGCGAGCGGCTGCTGAACGCGTAGGTTCAGGCATCGACCATGGCCGCGATGGTGTCGACCACACATGCCGGTCGGTCGGACCCCTCAACCTCGACGGTGACTCGCACGGTGGCCCGCCCACCCTTGTCGTTGCGTTCCACCTTGATCAGTTCGGCGCCGGCGCGGATGCGCGAGTCGACGGGCACCGGGGCGGGGAAGCGAAGCTTGTCAGAACCGTAGTTGACTTGCATCGACAGTCCCGTCACCTGGTAAATCTGTTGCACCAGAATGGGAACCAGCGACAGGGTGAGATATCCGTGCGCGATCGTCCTACCGTATGGGCCGTTGGCCGCCCGCTCCGCGTCGACATGAATCCATTGGTGGTCACCGGTCGCCTCGGCGAACAGGTCGATTTCCTTCTGGGTGACCTCGTGCCACCCGCTGTAGCCGAGGTGCTCGCCGACGTGCGATTCGAAGCCGGAGATGCCCTCGTAGACCGTGGGCATGGACTGCGTCATGCTGGGACCTTGAGTCCCAACTGCTCAATGGCGTTGCCGCCCATGATCTTCGCCTTCGCGGCATCGGAGATGCCGTCGAGCCGGTCGACAAAGCTCAACGGGTCGCCGATGCCCTCGGGGTGGGGAAAGTCGGAGCCGAACATCACGTGATCCTCACCCATGATGTCGACGATCCCCTTGACGTCGTCCTCGAGGAACGGGTGGATGTAGATGTTGCGTTTGAACACCGCGACAGGGTGCTCGTCGAACTCCTTGGGCATGATCTTGTACGCGGTGTTGAGCTGTTCGAGAAGATTGCGTACCCACCCGCTGCCGTTCTCGACGCAAAATATCTTCAAGTCGGGGAAGCGGGACAGTGCACCGTGGCAGATCATCGCGGCCAGGGTGTCCTCGATGGCGCGGTGGCCCATCACCACCTCGCGCAGTGCGCTGGGCTTGAACGAGAGGTACTCGTCGCCGCCCTCCCATTCCATCAGGTGCTTCTGGTATCCGCTATCCGACGCATGCATGGTCACCGGAATACCGGCCTTGACGACTTCTTCCCAGAACGGGTCGAACTCGGGCAGACCCATAGACCGCGAGCCGCCGAAGCGGCTGGGCACCGGAGCGGGGCGAACCAAGAACGTCTTCATGCCCCGCTCGAGGCACCAGTGCAGCTCCTTGATGGCCTCGGCGACCAGGGGCAGGCAGACGACGGGCGTCGCGAAGATGCGGTTGTGATAGTTGAACGTCCAGTGTTCGTGCATCCACTCGTTGAGGGCATGGATGATGGCGTGGGTTAGTACGACGTCGTCGGTGGTGCGCTCCTCGATGAGGCTGGCGAGGGTGGGGTACATGACGCATTGATCAATGCCGAGCTCATCCATCAGCTCCAACCTGGGAGCCGGGGACTGGTAAGCGGGGATGACATTCATTGCCTCACCGATGAACTCGCGGAAGTTGAGCCCTTCTGGATTGTTGCCCAGGAAGTAATCCTCGGCGCTGCCCGGCCTCGCCACCCGCTCGAACGTCGGGTTGGGGATCATGTGGCTGATGTGGTCCTTGACGACAAGCTTGGGCCGGCCGTTGACCTCGACGTAGCCGACCTTGCCTTTGTGTTCCTTGGGCAGGTACTTGGTGAGCGCGTCCGTCGTCTCGTACATGTGGTTGTCGATGTCGAAGACCGGATACGGCAAGGACCGGGTAGACATGTGACGGATCCCTCCAGAGCAGCGAATATGGCCGTTTACGCTTTGTGGAAACGACGTTATCACCAACGCCCCGCAACATCTATGCGGGGTCATGTCCTACAGAGATCGTTCCACGCGTTCACGACTGCTTCGGTAGTGGTCACGGTGGCCAGGAGGGCCAACGTGTTGTCGATGATCGATTCCGCGTAGTCGCGCGGGTAACCGCTCACCGCATCACGCGGAAGCACGAACTGATAGCTGCGATTGACCGCGTCCATCACGAAGTTCTGAATCGCGATGTTGACCGAAACGCCTACGCCCACGATCGTCTGGATACCGAGGTTGCGCAGCACCGAGTCGAGGTCGGTGCCGGTCATCGGTCCGACACCGTGCGTGCGGTTAAGGACCAGATCGCTTGGTTCCGGACCGAACTCAGGCAGCACCGAGGCGCCGGGGCTACCCGGGGTCAAATCGGCGGCGAATGACTTGCCCGCCATGAACAGCCTGGCGTTGGTATTGGACCCGCGATTGTCCGGGCGCTTTTGCATGACGCAGTGCACGACCGAAACGCCGGTCGCGCGTGCCGCCTTGAGGAGCGCGGCGATGTTGGGTATCGCCTCCCGTCTGGCTTCCTCCGCCAGCATCGGCAGGCCGGCCTGAGGGCCGATCACTCCGCCTTGGCATTCCTGGGTGACCAGGGCGGTCGTTGCGGGTGTCAACAGATCGAGCAGGCTGGGTTGCGGCATGAGAATAGACGTTATCGTGTGTGAGAACGTAATTTCCAGTCACGGACCGCTGGGAGGTACATGGACGCCTGGGAGCTCGATATCCGCGAGTCGGTGCGCCAGACGCTCGCCGACTACACCGCCGCCACCGACCGGTTCGATCTGCGCGGTCTCGCCGTCTGCTTCACGCCGGACGGCGTCCTCGAGTTCACCGGCGGAGCGCAACCGCTCACCGGTCCTGCGGCGATCGAGGCGGGGCTCGGTGCTGCCATGTCCAAGGATCCCGACCCGGCGAGACGGGTGCCGACTCATGTGCGCCATCATGTTTCGAGCATTCGGTTTGGTCGCGTCGCCACGGACCGTGTCGAGGTCAGTAGCTATTTCGCCGTCCACACCGACATCGGCCTCGACCATTGGGGACGCTATCGCGACGTCCTCGTCCCGCTGGACGGGCGGTGGTTGTTCGCGCATCGTCGTATCAGCGTCGACGCCTTTGCTGCCGACAGCCTCATGCGATGAACTTCTCGGCGAAAGCGTGCGCGTGGTCGATGAACTCGGCCCGGGTGGCTCCCTGGGGCGCGATGGTCAGCCAGGTCACGCCCATCGCCTCCAGCTTCGCGATCGTGGCGTGCCGTTCGTCGGTCGATATGCTGTCGTCGAGCAGGTTGCCTGCCGAGAAACAGATGTCCAGCGGCTCCGTGCGGCCGATCTCAGCCGCGTGCTTCTTGGCCCACACGATGGCCGCCGCCAGTTCCTCCAGCGTCGAGATTTCCGCGGTCCGTGACGCGGCGGCGTAGCCGAACGTGTTGAACGGCGCCCACCCCTGGGCGCGGGCAACCGCACGGCGGACGGCGGGCCTGCTGTTGCCGCCGACCCAAATCGGGGGTGGGGTCGCCGGTACTGGATAGAGTCGCACACCTCGAGCCGCGAACGAGCTGCCCTCGTACGCGACATCGTCGCCGGTGAGCACCTTGTCCAGCACGTCGAGCGCCTCGTCGAGCAAAGCCCCGCGGTTGTCGAAATCGATTCCAAGCGCCCTGAATTCGGGTTTGAGGTAACCCGCGGCGGTACCCAGTATCAGCCGACCGCCGGAGAGGACGTCCAGGCTCTGGATCGACTTCGCGCCCAGAAAGGGATTGCGGTAGGCCGCGATGTAGACGTTGGTGAGCAGCTTCACCTCCGTGGTGGCGGCCGCCGCGAACGACAGCGCGACGAACGGGTCCAGGGCGTGGTGTCCGCCGTGGTCGAGCCATTTCGCGTCGGGGGCGGGGTGATCGGTGACGTGCACGGCGGCGAAGCCGCTCGCCTCGCCGACCCGGGCGATTTCGGATATCGCGTCGGCGGTGACGAATTCAGTTACGGCGTCTACCCGCTGGGTGGGCAGTTCGAGGGAGTACGAGATGGTCACGTTCGTCCTTTCATGGTGCGGCTAAGGCTGCCAAGCGTTGGGCATGGTGGTCGGGGCTGCCGAAGATCAGCTCGGTGGCCTTGGCGCGCCGAACGTAGAGGTGTGCGTCGTGTTCCCAGGTAAACCCGATTCCGCCGTGGATTCGCATGTTGTCCAAGGCGACTTGCAGAAAGGCCTCCGAGCAGGCCATCTTCGCCACCGACGCGGCAATCGGCAGGTCGCTGCCGTCGGCGGATTCCGCAGCGTGGACGGCGGCGGAGCGAGCGCCCTCGACGAGCACCAGCATGTCCGCGCACCGGTGCTTGACGGCCTGAAAGCTGCCGATGGCGCGCCCGAACTGAACTCGCTCCTTGGCGTAGCCCACGGCCATATCGAGGCAGCGTTGGGCGCCGCCAACCTGCTCGGCGGCCAGCGCGGCGATCGCGAGGTCGCACGTGCGGGCCAGGCCCGCGGCAGCGTCCCCATCGGTTCCGATCAATCGTGCGGGGACGTCGTGGAACCGTAGGCGTGCGACCTTGCGCGTGCGGTCGAGCGTGGCGAGCGGTTCACGCGTCAGCCCGTCGGCGTCCGCCGCGACCGCGAACAGTGATGTGCCTGCGCTCGTATTCGCCGCGGCGAGAATGACATCGGCGGTATGGCCGTCGAGGACGAGATCCGCATCGCCATGAATCCGATGACCGGTGCCACCGGCGCGTGCAGTCAGTGTGACGGCTTGCGGCTCCCACGCATCGAGGCCGCCGTTGAGGATCGCCGTCGCGGTCATGGATCCGTCGACGAAACGCGGTAGGTAGTCGCCCATCGCGACGGTATCGCCGCTACAGAGGATCGCTTGCGTGGCGAGTGCGACGGTGGAGAAGAACGGCGCACACAACAGGGCGGCGCCCATCTCCTCGAACACGACCGCGAGTTCGGCCAAGGTGGCACCCGCACCGCCGAACTCCTCGGGAACGGCGATGCCGTGCAGCCCCAGTTCGCCGGCCATCTGATGCCACACCGATTCGTCATATCCCTCCGCGGTGGACATGAGGTCGCGTACCCGGCCGGACGGCGAGGCGGCCTCCAGGAACTCCCGCACCGCCTGTCGGAGTTCGTCGGCTTCGCTCATCCTGGTTCCTTCGGTGTGGGTCTGCCCGGCCCGACCCGGGATAGGCATTGCCGGGAAAGGATAGTATCTTTTCTGAAATAGGAGAATCACCATTCTCGCATGAAGGAGCCGCGCGGTGACGACGAAACTCGACTACGGGATCATCGACTGCGACACGCATTGCTACGAGACGCGTGACGCGTTTACTCGATACCTGCCCAAGGAGTTCCAGAATCGCGCGATCACCACCGTTCGGGGAGCCGACGGGGTCGAGGTAATCCTCGCCGGCCATCGTGTCGCAACCTTCAACAGCGAAGGGGGGCTGGGGCTGGACGTCGCATACCGCCCCGGATCGCTGAAAGAGATGCTCAGGCAGATGGGATCAGGCAACCCAGAGGAGTCCTACGAGCCCCAACCCATGCAGCCCGAGTACATCGAGCGGTCAGCACGGCTCGCGGTGATGGGGAAGCAGAACGTCGAGCGGATGGTCATCTACCCGAGCGGCATGGCCCTGGCTGCCGAGCACTACGTCGACGACACCGCGGCGCTATACGCAAATCTCCGGTCCTTCAATCGATGGTTCGACGAGGAATGGGGGTTCAACTACCAGGACCGCATATACGCGACCGGGCTGCTTTCACTTCGCGACCTCGACTCGGCCATCCGCGAAACCGACGCCTTGATCGCGCAGGGCGCGAAGTTTGTCATGTTGCCGACGGGACCGGCATACGGCAGATCTCCCGGCGATCCCCACTTTGATCCGATTTACGCCCGGCTTCAGGAAGCCGGCTGCGTCCTCGTGTTCCACATCATGCCCTTCTGGTACTTCGATGCGATCTCGCCTGCCTGGGGGCACTGCGCAGATCCTGCCTCGTGGCACATGTCGGCCTGGCAGTGGATGAACGTCTACGGCCAACGCCCGATCGAGGACACCCTCTCAGCGCTGATCTTCGACAACCTGTTCGGCCGCTTTCCCGGCTTGAACGTGCTTGTCGCCGAACACGGTGCAGAGTGGGTGCCCTTCTTCACCAAACACATGGACAAGAGCCGCGGCATGGGCCGAAATGGTCCATGGATCGGCGGGAAACTGACGGAAAAGCCGTCTGCCATCTTCCGCCAGCACGTCCGGGTGGTGCCGTATCCCGAGGACGATACGCCCGCGATCGTCGCCAGCTTGGGCTACGACGACTGTCTGGTGATGGGCTCCGATTACCCGCATGCGGAAGGACTGGCCGAGCCTGCTGACTTCGTCAAGTTGCTCGACCCGCTCGACGATGCCACCAAGAAACGGATAATGCGTGACAACGCTGAGCATCTCATTGGGCGGAGCTAGACGCTCTATGGCAGATGATGACATCGATCTCGATCTGCTGCGCGCAGGGGCGCGCGATTTCCTGACCGGGCGCCGCGCCCAAGACTCGGTCAAAGAACTCGCGGCCATGGACTGGACGGGGCTGCTCGTCGAGGAGAATCTCGGCGGCAGCGGTTGGCGTCCTGTGGAGACGACGGTCATCGCCGAGGAACTCGGCCGCGCGCACAACTCGTCAACCTGGTTTGGGTCCGTGCTATCTGCTGCCGCGTTGGCTTCGGCACCCGGCGAGGTGCGCGACCGATGGTTGCCCGCGATGCTCGACGGAACCGCGACGGCGGGCTGCGCGCAGTCTGCCGACACGGTTCGGGTTGCGCGCGGAGATGCGATTGACATCCTGGTCACACTGGAGCACAACGGAATCCATCTGTTCGAGTTAGCGGAAACAATCCCGCGAAGCCGTGATGACGAGCTGCTGGATCTCGACCGCGCAGCATGGCGCGTCGAGGCCGGTGGGGCGGACAGCGTGTTGATCGGCGGCCCGCAACGGGCGGCTCAGCTGCTGGCGGTGGCCAGGGTCCTGCTCGGCGCGGATTCGCTGGGAGCCTTTTCGAGCACGTTCGAGCGGTTGGTCGGCTACCTGAAGGAGCGCATCGCGTTCGGTGCGCCGATCGCGAGTTTTCAAGTGGTGCAACACCGACTGGTGGATCTGTTGGTGTTCGAGGCGAAGGCACGCGCGATCGTCATGAAGGCGTGCCGCGCCCTCGAGGCCGACGAAAACTTGGACGTCGCAATCACATTATCCGCCGCGGCGCACGCGTTCGTCGCCGCCAAGGCAACCGCTGCCGTGGACGAGTGTATGCAACTGTCGGGTGGCATCGGATTCACCTGGGAGTACCCGTTGCATCGCGAGCTGCGTCGGGTATTCACCAACGGCTATCTGCTCGGCACGGCTCGCTCCAGCCGTGCGCTTTTTGCGCAAAGGTCGGGCTGGTGAGCGTCGCACCCGCCCGTCCCAGCGAAGCGGAGCTGACCGAGTTCAGGCATCGGGTCAGGGCGCACATCGCCGAGCACGCACCTCCATTCGACGCCAGAGAGGGACGTCGGGCGCCGGAAAACGCCGAGCAGGAAGCGCAGTTGCGCAGGTGGTTCGCGACGTTGTTCGATGCGAGTTTCGTCGGGGCGGACTGGCCGGTCGAGCACGGCGGACGTGCGGATCACCACCCCCTGCACGACCGCATTCTCAGCGAAGAGCTCCTGCGTGCCCGTGCCCCGCGCCCCGTCGACCAGGTCAACCTTGCGGCCCACGTGCTCCTGCACTTCGGGTCGGACGAGCAGAAGGCCGCACTGCTGCCGCCGATCCGGCGCAGCGAGCACGTGTGGTGTCAGTTGCTCAGCGAACCCGATGCCGGCAGCGATATCGCCGCCGTCCGCAGCAGGGCTGTCGGGCAACCGGACGGAACATGGGTGCTCGACGGTCAGAAAACCTGGATCACCGACGGCCACTGGGCCGACATGGGGCTCGCGCTCATCCGCACCGACCCGGCTTCACTGCGCCACCAAGGCCTTTCGGTGTTCGCGGTGCCCATGTCGACGCCAGGCGTCGAGGTTCGTCCGATCCGGACGATCAACGAGGCGATCGAGGTGAACGAGGTTTTTCTCGATGGCGTAACGCTGCCGGCGGGAAGCCTGATCGGCGAGCCCGGCCAGGGATGGCCGATCATCATGGCGGGCTTGGACTTCGAACGGTTCGGCATCGGCGGAAACGTCATCCTGCTCGAGCTGCTGATCGACGATCTGGTGATGGTGGCGCGCAACGCCACCCTCGACGGCATCCCGGCGCTTGAACGCGATGACATCCGGCAGACAGTGGGCGAGTTGGCCGTCGAAGCCGAAGTGGCGAAGGCCTTCATCGACGATCACGTCGAACGTCTGATCATCGGCGCGGATCAACCGGGTGACGGCTCGATAGCCAAACTCAGCTTCTCCGAGACCTACCACCGGGTTTCGGCCTATGGCACCGAACTCGCCGCGATGGTATGCACCGTAGCGGCCGATCCGAGTGTCGAGCAGGCCAAACAGCGTCTCCGAGAATGCTGGCTATGGTCACGTGCCTATACGATCTCCGGCGGAAGCTCGGAGATGATGCGTAACATCCTCGCCAAACGTCGGCTGTTGTTGCCGAGCAAGTGATGTCCGAAACCTACTGGAGCCTGGTCGAAGCGGCGGCCGAGACAAATCCCGACCGCGTCGTCCTCGTCGACGACTTCGGCCGCAGTCTGACGAATTCGCAGCTGCGGGATTCGGCGGCAAGCGTCGCAGCGGCATTGGCAGAACGCGGGGTTGGTGTCGGTTCGGTAGTTTCCTGGCAGCTGCCCACCACTCTGGAGACGATGGTTGTCATGGCGGCACTGACCCGACTCGGCGCCGTGCAGAACCCGATCCTGCCCATCTGGCGCGAGAGCGAAGTCCGTTTCGTCACTGAACAACTCGCGACCGAAGTGTTCATCGTCCCGGGCCATTGGCGGGGTTTCGACCACACCGCACTTGCGTCGAAGCTGGCAAAGGAGCGGCCGATGTCGGTGGTCGTCATAGATCATGACGCGCCGATAACGGAAGGGCTTCGCCTGCCGGTCGGCGATCCGATCCGTCTCCCCGCGCCGCCGAGGTCCGGCGAAGATCCACGCTGGGTTTACTACTCCTCGGGCACCACTGCGGCGCCAAAGGGCGTGCGGCATTGCGATCGCTCGGTTATCGCCGGGTCGGCCGGAGTAGTGGGAATGTTTGGCGCGTCGAACACCGACGTCAATCCGATTACGTTTCCGGTTTCGCATATAGGCGGTGCCGCGATGTTGGCGGCGAGCCTGTTCACCGGGATGCGGCTGGTGTTGTTCGACACCTTCGATCCCGTGCTCACCCCAAAGGCGGTCGCGGCGCATCGGCCGACGATGCTCGGGTCGGCTACCCCCTTCTTCGTCGCCTACATGGCAGCACAGCGGGAGCACGGCACCGATCCGCTGTTCCCCGATCTGCGGGGCTGTGTCGGCGGTGGAGCGCCGATCACCGCCGAGCTGGGACGACAAGTGCGCGAGACGTTTTCGGTCGCCGGAGTGGCCAATGCGTGGGGGCTCACCGAGTTTCCGGTCGTGACCTCACCACCGCCGGACGGAGAGCCGGACGTGCTTGACCACACCGTGGGCCGCCCGGTGCCGGGGGTAGGCATCCGTGTCGTCGACGAGTCCGAACGGGAGGTCGGTCCTGGCGAAGTCGGCGAGCTCCGGCTCAAGGGGCCGCAGTGCTTCCTTGGCTACGTTGACGAGACGCTCAACGGCGATGCGTTCGACGCCGACGGCTGGTTTCGCAGCGGCGACCGAGGTCGTATCGATGCCGAAGGAAACGTCGTCATCACCGGACGGATCAAGGACGCGATCATCCGCAATGCGGAAACAATCTCGGCGCTGGAGATCGAGGGTGTTCTGGCCACCCACCCCGCCGTCGCCGACGTCGCGGTCATCGGCGTGCCGGATCTTCGTACGGGTGAACGTGTTTGCGCAGTCGTTGTCGCTGCACCCGGACGAGATGTCACGCTTGCCGAGCTCGCGGAACACTGCGCGACGCAAAATCTGAGCCGACACAAATCACCGGAGCGGCTCGAGGTCGTGGAGGCGCTTCCGCGAAATCTCACCGGCAAGGTGTTGAAGAATGAACTTCGCAGCCGGTTCGGCGAAACGTAGAGGGTTTGGAACTGCCGGTGGGAATGTTCACGCTTCGGTTCGATATGAGAGCACCGCAGATCGGTGCGCCCGCGAGCGAACTCTACGCAGCGGCCGCCGACATGGCCGCATGGGCCGAGTCCCGCGGATGCGTGGCCGTCGTGTTGTGCGAACACCATTGCGCCGCCGACGGTTACTTGCCGTCGCCGCTGCTGCTCGGCTCGGCGATCGCGGCGCGGACCAAGCGGCTGATGCTGAACTTGGTCGTCATTCTTCCGTTCTACGATGTGGCCCGGCTGGCCGAGGACATATCGGTGCTGGACCACATCAGCGCTGGCCGGGCCAGTTATGTGTTCGGGATTGGCTATCGCCGAGAGGAATTCGACCACTTCGGGCTCTCGTTGTCCGAGCGTGGACGACTGGCTGAGGAGAAGCTCGGCATTCTGCGCCGGTTGCTCACCGGCGAGGAGGTCGTTCATGGGGGCCGGCGGATGAAGGTGACGCCACTGCCGCACACTGCGGGTGGGCCGATGTTGATGTGGGGTGGGGCGAGCCTGGCCGCCGCGCGGCGCGCTGGCCGAAACGGCCTTGGTCTGCTGGCCAACGGCGGGGTCCCGGGCATGCGGGAGGCCTATGAACAGGCGTGTCGGCAGAATGGTCACCAACCGGGTTTCGTGCTGATTCCCGAGCGCGACGCGGCCACCAATTGCTTCGTGGCAGAGGATGTCGACGCGGCGTGGGACGAGATCGGCAAGTACCTGCTGCACGATGCGATGGCATACGGCGAGTGGAATCCCGACAACGCCGTGTCGGCCAACATCACGCACGCGAAGACCGTCGACGAGCTGCGGCGTCAGGCCACGACGCACGTGATTCTGTCGGTGGAGGAGGCGGCCGAGCGTGTCGCCAGCGGGGAAGTCATGAACCTCTCACCACTGTGCGGCGGCATGCCAACCGAGATTGCGTGGCCCTACTTGAAGCGCTTCGCCGATCTCGGACAGCTGGCAACCTAGATCCCGATGAGCTCCTTGAGATTTCCCCCCATGACGCGCGCGGTGATGTCGGCTGGAAGGTTTGCGAGTTCGCCTACGAATTTCGCCGGTTCGGCGAGCCCCTCCGGGTGCGGGTAGTCCGATCCGAACATTACGCGGTCCGTGCCGAGAATGTCGATGAGGTGCGACATGTCCTCCTCGTGAAACGGGTTGACCCACACGTGCCTGCGGAAGACATCACAAGGATGCTCGCTGAAGTCATACGGCCTCTTTCGGTAGACGCGGTCGAACACGTCCAACAGGCGGTGCGCCCACGAGCCGCCGTTCTCGACCACGCCGACGCGCACCCCGGGAAAACGTTCGAACACCCCGTGCGCGATGAAGGCTGCGAGGGTATCGAAGATGTTTCGGCTCTCCTCGTAAATGAAACCCCGCAGCTTGCTTAGCGCGAAACCGTTGAACTCGGTTGCGTCCTCCCAATCGTCGACGTAGCGCTCATATCCGGAGTCCGAATTGTGCATTTGGACCGAGATGCCCGACGACTCGACCAGCCGCCAGAACTCGTCGAATTCGGGCAGCGCTGCAGAACGGGAGGTGCCGTCCTCGCGCGGGACCGGTGCCGGCCTAATCAGCACCGTCCTGGCTCCGTTTTCCAGGCACCAGTCAAGTTCCTGGACGCCCAACGCGGGGTCGTTGAGCGAGATCGCGGGGACGGGGAAGATCCGGTTCCGATAGTTGAACGTCCAGTCTTCGAGTAGCCACCGGTTGAACGCATGCGTGACGGCGTGGGTGAGTTCGGTGTCGGATTTGGTCCGTTCCTCGAGCATGCCGGCCGTCGTCGGAAACATCACGGCGCCGTCGACGCCTTGGCGTTCCATCAATGCCAGGCGCAGGTCGGGACGCCGAAATTCGTCGGGGCACCGGATTGGCTCGGCAAGTTCGCGCAGCGTCTTGCCTTCCGGATTTACGCCCCGGAAGTAGTCGGCCCAAGCGCCCGGCGTCGGAATAACTTCATAAGTCGGGTTGGGTATGGTCTCGGTGATGACGCCGAGGATCTGCAGCTTCTTGCGCCCGTTCACGTCGACGAACTTCAGCGCCTCGGAGTATTTCTCCGGCAGGTAGCGGGTGTAGGCATCGATGGTCTCGTACATGTGGTTGTCGGCATCCCAGACCTCGAACGCTTTTCCATCAGTCACCAGCGCCTCCAACATGTGTGAGAATGTTGATTCTCAATATAGCAAACTGCAATATCCGGCCCCATCGGCCCTAGAGATTCATAAAATGACCACCGTCTACACCCAGGGTCTGCCCGGTGATGTAGCGCGCATCGGGACCGATCAGAAATGCGACGGCCGACCCGATGTCTTGCTCTGGGTCGCCGATGCGTCCCAGGGGAATCCTGCGAGCCAACCTCTCCTCCATCGCGGGTTCCGCCTCGATCGCGGCGGTCATGGCAGGCGAATACGCAAGCGGTGACACCACGTTCACCGTGATGCCGTGCGGAGCCCATTCGCGGGCCAAGCTCTTGGCGAAGCCGCGCAGCGCGCCCTTCATCGTCGCGTACAAGGGCAGTGTCGCGCTGCCCTCCATCCCAGCCGGCGACGTCATGACCACGAACGTGCCGCCGCGTTGCTTGAGCGCCCAAAACGCGGCGGCGGCACAGTGTTGGGCACCGCCGAGGGAGACGGAGAAGTGATCCTCCCA
Source organism: Mycobacterium sp. 852002-53434_SCH5985345 (assembly GCF_001667155.1). NCBI lineage: Bacteria > Bacillati > Actinomycetota > Actinomycetes > Mycobacteriales > Mycobacteriaceae > Mycobacterium > Mycobacterium sp. 852002-53434_SCH5985345. The sequence continues at coordinate 106,476 of NZ_LZIE01000097.1, read as the reverse complement.
GAGCGCGCGATCCACATCCGCCAGTTGGTGCGGCTTGCTCGAGGAATTGCTCGTGGCGTTGTGCACAATGGCGTCGAGCCCGCCGGTGAGCCCGACCGCGAGGGAAACCGCGTCGGCGACCGCGGCCCGATCGGTGACGTCGCAACGGGCCCATGTCGCGCGATGCCCGCGCGAGGTGATTTCGTCGGCGACCGACTGTCCAGTGTCGGAACGGGTGGCGACGATCGTGTGCGCCCCCGCAGCGGCCAGGGCCATCGCTATGCCACGCCCGACACCGCCGCCAGACCCGGTCACCAGCACGGTGAGTCCTTCGAGCTTCACGGCAACATCACTGATCCGCCGTCGACGATGACTGTCTGCCCGGTAAGGTGGTCGATGTCATGGCGCAGAAGAAACTTAGCCGTCTCCACGACGGAGTGAATCAGCATGCCGTCATTGGACACCGCGGCAGAAGTCAGGTGAGACGCGTCGATGTCCGACCGGAAGAGGCTCACTGGCGCGGCAATGATGTTGACCGCGATACCCTCCGATCCCCATTGCCGCGCCGCCGATTTCGCCATCGACCGAATGCCCTCGATCGCGGCGGTGTAATTCACCAGCCCCGCTGCACCCGAGATTCCGATGGTCGGCAGTATCACGACGATTCGCCTGTCATCGGCCACCATGGACGTGTACGCCGCTTGGAGCGCGACAAGGGTTTGCCACATCGTCTCGTCAGCAGCCGCGTTCGCGTCGACGACAATCACGTCGCCAACCTCGTCGGCCAACGCCCTCGAGAGGGCCTCGGCGGGACCAAGGACGACCGCGGTCACGCGTCGGCCAAAGCGGCGAGGTCGCGTCTGACGACCTTGCCGACATCGTTGCGTGGCAACCGCTCGACGAACACGACACGCACGGGTACGCGGTAGGGCGTCAGGTGCTCCCGGCACCAGGCGATCAGGTCGTCTTCGGACAGATCGTGGGCGTGACAAGCGACGAACGCCCAGGGCACCTCGCCGAGGCGCTCATCGGGAATGCCCACCACGGCCGCTTCGCGTACTCCCTCGGCGGCCAGCAGCACGTCCTCCACGGTGCCGGGAAAGACCTTCAGCCCACCGCGGTTGATCATGTCCGACACCCGGCCGTCCAGCCATAGGAATCCGTCCTCGTCGAACCACCCGAGGTCGCCGGTGTGGAACCAGCCGTCGTCAGTGAGCCTGTCAAGAAACGCCGGATCGATCTTGCGAGCCGCCGTCGTCGGCGTGCGCACCATCACCTCGTCGTCGGCGATCGTGACATCAATGCCGGGCAGCGGGCGTCCGACCGAGCCGAGCTTGGTCTCGCCCCATTCCCGCGCGTCGGCGGCCGACCATCCGACGACTTCGCCGCCGAGTTCGGTTTGGCCGTAGGAGTTGAGCACGATGACGCCGAACTTGTCGCGGAACCTGCCGGCTTGCACGGGGGACAGGGGAGCGGTGATCGATCGTACGATCTTCAGCGGCGACAGGTCGGTGACCGACTCGTCGTGCAGGACCATCGTCAACGCCGCCGGGGGCAAAACCGTGGAGCGCAACCGGTGCCGCTTGACCAGTGCGGCGAACTCGGCAGGTGAGAACTTGTCCATGAGCACCACCCCCGAGCCCGCCCGAAAGGCGAACAGCACCTGGTAGATGCCGGCCCATAACGACAGCGAGAGCGGAACGAGGTTCGGCATTGGTGCCCGGTTCGCTCTGGCCGCCGCCGGTTTCGCGCCGCGGAGCTTGGCCAACAGGCGGTCGATCAGATCCAGGACGGTTGCATGACGAAGTGGCACCGGCTTCGGCGGGCCGGTGGTTCCCGACGTGAATTGCAGCAGTGCCACATCCCGGTCGTAGTGCCGCGGATCGGGCGGCCGTTCCGACGATGGCGAAAGCGACCAGGCCAAGCGCGAGGCGGCCACGACGGGCAACTTGTAATCCGAGAAGCGAAGGGCCAGCTCAGGTGTGGTGATGACGGCGACCGGCCGCAATGTTGCGAGCTGGGATGCCAACTCCTTATCGGCGGCCCGTGGGTTGAGCGGCGTGTAAACCCCACCGGCACGCCAGGTCCCGAACAACGCGGCCACCGTGCCGGCATCGTTGGGCAGCATCGCCGCGACGACTTGTCCGGACACCAAGCCGGCTTCGGTGAGTATCGCGGCCAGGCGATCTGCGCTCGCCACCATATCGTCGCGCGAGACATCGGCGGTCAACGTGTGCACGGCCGTGTCGGGCAGGTCGGCCAGCAGTTCGGCGAGACTCACGAGTCCGCTTCCAGTGGTTGCCAATCCGGTGTGCGCTTGTCTGCGAACGCCCGTGGCCCCTCGTTCTGGTCGGGATGGCCCCACATCGACGTCAAGTGCTTGGCGCCCGCTCGGCACGCATCCGTCAAGCCGTATTCGAGCGCGCCCCACAACGCGCGCTTGGTCGCCCGCATCGCGGCGGGCGAGTTCAACGCGATCTTCTCGGCGAGTTCCTGCGCGACGTCGCGGAGCTTGTCGGGAGGGTCGACGATCTGGCTGATCATGCCGAGCTGGTACGCGCGTTGGGCCGTCAGGCGTTCGTGGCTGCCGACGAGCGCCATCCTCAACACCGCCTCGGCGGGCATCTTTCGCATCAGGGCGATTGTCTCCAGCGCGCTGACCTGGCCGATGGAGACGTGCGGGTCGACGAAGGTCGCATCGGACGACGCGATGACGATGTCGGCGTCGGCGACCCAATGCAGTCCGCCACCCGCGCACACCCCGTTGACGGCCGTGATGACGGGCTTTCCCACGTTGCAATGCCAGCCCGTCAACTTCAGGTCGAGCGTGCGCATCGACTCCTGGAACTGCTGCACCGCCTCGCCGTCGAGGTCCTCGACGTCGGCGCCAACCTGAAACGCCCGGCCGTTGCCGGTGTGCACGATGACGCGGACAGCGGGATCCGCGTCCAATTCGGCCCACGCCTTGGGGAATTCCTCACGCATCGTCGCGTCGTACGCATTGAGTCGGTCGGGCCGGTTGTTGATGATCCAGCCCACCGGGCCGCGCCGCTCGACGATCAACCTTCGATAGCTCATGAAACCTCCGCGGGGTCCAGCGGCCGCCAGCGCGCGGATCGCTTGTCACGCCAGGCGCGTGCGCCCTCGGCGTGGTCGGGGTGACTGCGAAGCCGCCAAATCTCCTCGCTGGCAGCGTGTTTGGCTGCGGACAGGCCCACTTCGAGGGAATGCCACAATGCCTTCTTGGTGGCGCGCATCGCGGTGGGGGAGTTCGTTGCGACAGCGGCGGCCAGCCGGCCGGCGGTCGCCCGAAGCTGATCGGCTGGCACGACATCCGAGACGATGCCCAATTCGTATGCCCGTTGGGCCAAGATGCGCTCGCCCGTACCGCTCAACGCCATTCGGGTGATCGCCTCCATCGGCGATTTACGTAGCAGTGTGATTGCTTCGTATGCAACTGCTTGCCCGACCGAGACATGCGGGTCGACGAACGAAGCCTCCTCGGCGGCGATGACGATGTCGGCGTCGGCAACCAAGTGCAGACCCCCGCCCGCACACACCCCATTGACCGCCGCGATCACCGGCTTCCATACCCCGCAATGCCACGACGAAATCTTCAGCTCGGCGTCCCTGGTCCGGCGCGAGTGTCGCCGCATGGCCTCCTTGTCGCGAGCCACCTGCACGACGTCCATACCGGTGCAGAACGCCTTGCCGTTGGCGGCATTGACGATCACATACACGTCGCGGTCGGCATCCAACTCGGCCCACGCGGCCTCGAGTTCGTCGAGCATCAGCGCGTCGAACGCGTTGCCGGCATCCGGCCGGTTCAGGATCAGCCAGCCGACGCCGTCGGACTTCTCGACGATCAACCGCTCGTAGCCGGTCACGAGCGTGGAATTTCCTTCCAGGGCTTACCCTTCCACGGATCCGGCTCCTTGGCCAGACCGAGCACGCGCTCGCCGAGGATGTTTTTGTTGATGTCGCTCGTGCCGCCCTCGGTGGCGTTGGCCAGGCTGCGCAGCATGCCCTGCACCTCTCGGGGCAACGCGTCGGGATCGCCGGTGGCAGGCCAGGCCACCGCAGCGGTACCCAGCAAATCGGCCATCAAATTTTGGATCTGTTGGTTGAGCGTGGCCTGATGGACCTTGCCGATCGAGGACGCCGCACCGGGCGACTGGCCCGCTGAAAGCGCCTCGCGCACTCGGGCATTGGTCCAACCGCGGATCTGCTCCTGCGCCCACAGGCGCATAACCTTGTTTCGCACGACGGGGTCGGCCCAGCGCCCGGTTTCTCGGGCCAGGGAGATCAGGCGCTCAGCGCCAGAACCACCGAGGCGCCCCATACCGCCCGATCCCGATCCGGAAACCATCTGCCGTTCACTGGACAGGGTCGACGCGCTGACCCGCCAGCCGTCATTGATCTCCCCGACCCGATGCTCGTCGGGCACCCGCGCGCCATCGAGGAAGACTTCGTTGAACTCCGCTTCGCCGGTGACCTGGCGCAGCGGTCGCACGTCGACGCCCGGTTGGTGCATGTCGAGCAGGAAGTACGTGATGCCCTTGTGCTTGGGCTGGTCCGGATCGGTGCGCGCCAGTAGGATCGCGAAGTCCGCCTCGTCGGCCCACGTGGTCCACACCTTCTGTCCGGAGATCACCCATTGATCGCCGTCGCGTTCGGCTCGGGTCGCCAATGACGCGAGATCGGAGCCCGCGCCAGGTTCGCTGAAAAGCTGACACCACTTCTCTTCGTTGCGGACGATGGGCGGAAGGAAGCGCAGCCGCTGTTCCTCGGTGCCGTGACTGAACAATGCCGCCGCGGCGTTGTTGAGCCCCAACGGATTCAACCGGGTGAGTCGGAGCGGAGCCAGGACCATCTCAATCGCACGTGCAATGTCGTTGCCGACGCCCAGGCCACCGTGCTCCGGAAGCCAGGTCGGTGCGACCAGTCCCGATTCGGCGAATGTCGGATACCAATCCCGGTAGTCGGCCGCGGTGCGGACGGCCCGCAGGGCCGCGGGCCCTTCGGCGGCGGCCGAGCGCCACGCCGCGGGCACCTCCGCGGCAATCCACTGCCGCACCACCTCGACGGCGTCGATCGCGGAGGTGTCGGGGGTGATCGGCAAACGCATCATGAGCCCGTCAACGGCCTTGGAACTTCGCGTCGCGTTTGTCACGGAAGGCCGCCAGACCCTCCTTGAAATCGTCGCTGCGGCTTGATAACTCCAGCGCCATGGCCTCGTTCTGGAGATGGCGGTCCAGGTCGAGTCCGTTGCCGCTGTGCAGCAGCCACTTGGTGAGCCCTAGGGCAACCGTGGGCGCCTCACCGAGTTTGGTGACAAGTTCCTCTGCGGCAGCGTCCAATTGAAAGGGCGCGCACGTGTGGTGGATGATGCCCCAGTCGGCCGCGGTGGCGCCGGAGATCTCCTCGCCGAGCATCAGCAGCTGTCGGGTGCGCACCATCCCGATCAAGCGGGGCAGCAGCCAGGCGGCGCCACTGTCGGGTGTGAAGCCGCGGGCCATGAACGGTTCCCAGAAGCGAGCGTCATCGGCGGCCACGCAGAAGTCGCAAGCTACTGCGATGTGGAACCCCAGGCCGGCCGCCCAGCCGCGGACCACGGCGACGATCGGCACCTGGGTCTCCAGCATCAGCGGGATGAGCCGGTTGGCCTTGTTGGGGAGTCGGCGCTGCGTACTGCCCACTCGCGGTTTGCGCTCGGATTTCGTGTTGTTCGCGATGAGATCCGAGCCCGCGCAGAAGTCCGGACCATCGGCGTCGATGCGGATGACGCGCACCGCCTCATCGACGCCTGCGGCGGCGAGATGTCCGATCAGTGCGTCCAGCATGGTGTCATCGACTGCGTTGCGCCGCTCGGCGCGGTCCAGGGTGAGGCACAGAACCGGGCCTTGCCGCTCGGCCCGCAGTCCGGGAACGCTCGCATATGTCACGGCAGCTGTCATCGTCCTGCGAATTCAGCTGATACGACCGTGAGCAGATCCGCCAGGTTCGCCGCTCCGCCGGGCGGGTCGGGCAGCCGGACCGGGCCGCGGTCCCGGCTGGGTAACAGGATGGTCGCGTGTCCCGGTGCCGTGACCTCGTTGCGGTGGTTGGTCGCCGCGAGTTCGACATCGACCGCGGGGCGCTCGCCTTCGGCAAGGTACTTTCGAGTCACGGTGCCGGTGATGGTGTGCAGATCGCCCACGTAGTTGAACAACCGGAACTCACAGTCCAGCTTCCACAACCAGGCGTCGTCCCCCATCCAGTCCGTACACAGATGGATCAACCACGTCTCACGCATCCGGCCGTAATCGAAAGTGGTCGGGTTGCCGGCATTTCGGGCCGCATCCGGTTCCCAGTGCACACGCTGCTGCGCATCGGGCACGCCGTGGTCGTTCGGGGTGTAGAAGCGGGGAATGCGTTGCCGGTTGCGCCACGCCAACCGCAGGGGACGCACCCCGTACATGCCTGTGCCCATGCCGACATGCCAGCAAACCATGTCGGTGACGGTGAGCGGCCCCTTGGTCAATGTGCCGATTGCTTCGCCCTCGTTGAGGTCTTCCCACCACCGCGGTTCGGCACCACGCGGGCATTCGCGCGCGTAGCTTTCGTCGATCTCGGCGATCTCCTCGGCAGTCCAGTTCTTGAGTTCGATCGACTCGTATTTCTTGCGGCCCCGGGCCTTGCTGCGCTCGGTGCGGATCATGTTGCGGTATTGGCCGCCGAGGATGGTGCCCTCGTCGTCCCGGAAGACTTGCGCCGACCACTCGTGAATCGCCCGTCCGGCGAACTCACTGCTTTTGTCGAGCGCGGCGACCAGCGCATTGCGCCTAAACACTCGGTGGTTGGCGCGCAGCGGAGCCCACCACTCTCGTGCGGACGACGCGTAAAACGCATGCACCCCGCGCAGCGGGTCGCCCTTGGTCAGGGCCCGATCCTCCTCGGAGAGCTCGGTGACTTCGTCTTCGCCGATCAACGTGTCACCACCGACCAGTGCCGGCGGCGCGATCGACTCACCCCACACCGACTTCGCGGCGTAGTCCGGATCAGCCCACATGGGATTGGCGTCGCCGTAGGCCTCGGCGACGTGGCGGAAAGTGTCCTCGTTGGGGCGGACGTAGTGCGGTGGCTGGGTGTGCGGAACGGCGATGCCGATGGTGGCACGCAACCTGGACAGCCCCTCATCGGTGATTTGGCCCGATTGAGAGGAGCGGGTCATGGCACGCCTCCTCAGTTCTGGCGAATATCGTGGCCCGGTACGAGTATGGAAATTAAGATACCCGAAAAGCGGAAACGCCGTTAACGGCAGGGGTGAGTGAGTTGAGCGAGGAGCAGCCAGGGATCCTGGAGGCCGTTGGTGCGGACGGTGTTTGCCGCATCACCATCGATCGCCCCAATGTGGGAAATTCGTTGTCACCGTTGGCTCGTGACGCGCTGATCGACGCGTTCCAACGCGCCGGCGAAAATCCAGCGGTGCGTGCGGTGTTACTGGGCGCGACGGGGCAGCGGCACTTCTGCGCCGGGGCCGGCTTGCCTGGATCGGCACCCCGGCCACCGGCGGGCGACAAGCGGTCAGGGGACGTCGCTCGGATGCTGCAGAACGGCTGGCAGCGCTTGGTCTCATCGATCCTCGATTGCGATAAGCCCGTGGTCGCTGCGGTGAAGGGCACCGCGGCTGGCGCAGGAATCAGCCTGGTTCTCGCCTGCGATCTCGTCGTGATGTCCACGGAGGCAAAGCTTGTCGCGGCATTCGTGCACCGCGGTGTGCTTCCCGATTCCGGCGCCATTCATCTGCTGACGAGGATCGTGGGGCTGCGCAAGGCCACGGAGCTGTTGATGCTCGGCGAGCCCGTCGACGCCGCCAGCAGTGAGCGGCTGGGGCTGGTCAACCGCGTGGTCGGACCGGACGCTACCGATGAGGTCGCCGGGGAGCTGGCCGCCCGGCTTGCGGCCGGACCGACAGTGATGCTCGGGCACACCAAGCGACTGCTCTTGGTGTCCTCGGAGTCCGGCCGTGACCGAGCTTTCGAGCAGGAGGCATGGGCACAGGAGGCGGTGTCGCGCACCACCGACCTTCAGGAGGGCCTGCGGTCGTTCGCGGAGCGCCGCGAACCGCGATTCTTGGGCCGCTGATTCTCACTCCTTGACTGGCCCACCGCGGATCGTGAACGTCGCGGCGTCATCGATCTCGTCGATCGCCTCGGCCACGGATTCTGCAGTGAGCGAGGTGTTCTCGATCCCTTTGGTCACGCCGATGAAGACCCGTGAGACCTTGCCCGCCCCGACCGAATAGATGTGGGCGGTGCGGTCGCAGTCGCGGTGCGACAGGTAAACCACGACCGGAGTCACCAACTCAGGGTCCATCGCCTTACCGGCTTCGCCCATAATGGTCTCGGTCATGCGCGTCCGTGCGATGGGGGCGACAGCGTTGATCGCGATGCCGTTTCGCGCTCCCTCGATGGCGAGCACGTGCATCATGCCGACGAGCCCCATCTTGGCCGCACCGTAATTGGCCTGCCCGAAGTTTCCGAACAAGCCGGTACCCGAGGTCGTTTGGACTATTCGTCCATAGTTCTGCTCGCGCATGACCGGCCATACCGCGCGGGTGACGTGGAACGCCCCGGACAGGTGAACGGAAATGACCGCTTCCACCTGTTCGGCGGTCATGTTCTTGAATGCCGCGTCACGCAGGATTCCCGCGTTGTTGATGAGAATGTCGACCCGTCCGAATGTGTCCGTCGCCGCCGCCACGATGGCCGCGCCGCCCTCCTCGGTAGCGACCGAGTCACCGCTGGCGATCGCCGTGCCGCCCGCCGACGTGATCTCGTCAACCACTGCCTGCGCGGCCGATATCGATGCACCGGTGCCGTCCACTGCGCTGCCCAGGTCGTTGACCACCACGCGGGCCCCCCGGCGGGCGAGTTCGAGGGCGTGACAGCGGCCGAGGCCTCCGCCTGCACCGGTGACGATGGCAACCTGATTATCGAAATTCATTGACGGCATGGTGAGAGGTTACATTTACTCTCAGTGAGAACCATCGTTTGCATCGGAGGACATCCATGAGCGGCGCGCCCGCGCTGCTGCAGTGTGCGCAGCGGCGAGCCGTGGCATTGCGGGACCGATACCGCGAGGCGGGGTTCTGGTCGGACCAGCCCGCCGACGTCGTTCGTGCCGCCGCGGCACGACATCCGGAGAAGCTGGCTCTGCGCGCCCGGGGGGCGGAGCTCAGCTATGCCGAACTCGACGCGCGCATCGATGCGGCCTGTGGCGCTTTGGCGGCTTCGGGCGTCGGAGCGTCGACACCGACCGTTGTGGTCGTGGGTAACGACGTGGATTCAGTGGTTGCCGTCCATGCGACGTTGCGCCTCGACGCCGTCGTCCTGCTGGTCGCTCGTAGCGCCGGCGAGGCGCAGGTGGCCGACATCATCGCGCGCACGGGAGCGCAGTTCGGTGTCGCGCCGAATTGGCCTGCGGCCCCGCGGAAGGGGATGTCCGCGCAATTGGCCTGGATCTCTTTGGACGCCGATTGCACACCGCAGACTGCGTACGCATCCCGGCGTGCGGCCGACGAGCCCTGCCTGGTGCTCTACACGTCGGGAACCACCTCGGCGCCCAAGGGGGTCATCCACTCGCAGAGCACGCTGATGAAGGCGTCGTCAAATTACATCGCGGCGGCCGGACTCGGCCCGGCCGACCGGATCTTTCTCATCAGTCCGCTCGCGTCGGTGACCGGAGCGCTGCAGGCGTTAATCATCGCGCCGATGCTCTGCGCGCCCGTCATCCTCGAGGACAACTGGGATGCCGCCGAAACCTGCGAGCTGCTGGTCTCGTCGGGCGCGACGTGGTACGGCGGACCCGATCGCTTGCTGGACCGGCTGCTCGACGAGTCGGTGACGCGCGGGCTGGACGTGCCGCTGCAAGCGGTTTATTTGGGCGGGACAGTGCTGGATCGGCGGATCGTCACGCGCATCGAAGACGATTTCGGGATCATTGTGATGCGCGCCTACGGTTCGTCCGAAGTGCCAGTGAGCACCTCTGGTCTGCGGTCGGAGACTGCGGGCGTGCGTCACGCCGACGACGGTGTCGCGCTGCAAGACGTCGAGGTGAGGATTGGATCCCCGGGGGATCCGACCGAGTGCTGCATTCGGGGCCCGCACACGTTCCTCGGGTACACCGACGCCGACGACGACGCGCGGGCGTTCGATGGCGACTGGTTCCGTACCGGCGACGTGGCCGAAATCTCCGAAGGCCGGGTGCGCATCGTCGGGCGCCTGAAGGACATCATCATTCGCAACGGTCTGAAGATCGCGGCTGTCGAGGTGGAGGAGGCCGTCGCCCGGATCGCCGGGGTCCGCGAGTGCGCGGCATACTCGGTGGCTGACGCCACGACCGGCGAGCGACTCGCCGTCGCCATGGTGCTCGACGCCGACGTCGACATGTCGCTCGCGAAGGTCACCGACGCGCTGATCTCGGCGGGACTGCCCAAGTACAAGTTGCCCGAGGAACTGGTGTTCTGGAACGAGCCGCTGCCGGTCAATGCCAGCGGCAAGGTCCAGCGCAACACGCTCGCTGCGCGCTCGGCGGGGCGGACGCGGGTGCTTGCAGACCGCCTCGCCGAAACTGGTTGAGCGTCAGCCGTCTGATTTGCCAGTCGTGTTCATGGTCAGCTTGCTCAAGTGAGCCTGCCAGTCAGACCCCTTGCCGTGGTCGTGCTTGGACAGCGCCCGGATGGAGACGTCGTGCCCTTCGGCGGACTTCCGCAGGGCGCCCACGGTGGCCTGTTCCCTAGCGATGTGAGAGGTGAACGGATCCCAGTGATACCAGCGCATCGCGTTCTGGTAGGTCATCTTGTTGACCTCGTCGTCGGGCACGTTGTTGCGCTGCAGCACCTCGTGCAGCTGTTCGGGGGCGCCGGGCCACATGCTGTCGCTGTGCGGGTAATCGGCTTCCCAGCAGATGTTGTCGATCCCGATCTCGTTGCGCAGCGCCACTCCGGTGTGGTCGGAGATGAAACAGGTCAGGAAGTGATCGCGAAAGACCTCGGACGGCTTCTGCTTACCGAAGTCCTGACCGGTCCAGGTGGAGTGCATCTCGTAGGTGCGGTCGGCACGCTCGAGAAAGTAGGGAATCCAGCCCGTCCCGCCCTCCGACAGCGCGATCTTGAGGTCCTTGTACTTCTTGATCGGCTTGGACCACAACAGATCCGCCGCGGCCTGCACGATGTTCATCGGCTGCAACGTGATCATCACATCCATCGGCGCGTCCGGGGCGGTGATCGCCAACTTGCCGGATGACCCGATATGGACGTTCATCACGGTGTCGGTGTCGACCAATGCTTCCCACATCGGTGTCCAGTAGTCGTCGTGAAAGCTCGGATATCCCATGGCCGCCGGGTTTTCCGTGAACGTCAATGCGTGCACACCGCGTTCGGCATTGCGGCGGATCTCCCTGGCGCACAGTTCGGCATCCCAAATCACCGGCAGCGTCATCGGAATGAATCGGGCCGGGTAGGCCGCGCACCACTCCTCGACGTGCCAGTCGTTATACCCCTGGAGGAGGGCCAGGCTGAATTCAGGATCCTCGGTGACGAACAGTCGGCCGGCGAACCCGGGGAACGACGGGAAGCAGATCGAGCCGAGAATACCGCCGGCATTCATATCTTTGATGCGCTCGTCGACCTGCCAGCAGCCGGGCCGAATCTCATCGAGACCCTGCGGCTCGATCCCGTATTCCTCCTTCGGCCTGCCCGCCACCGCGTTGAGCGCCACGTTTGGGATCACCACGTCGCGGAATCGCCAGGTGTCTGAACCATCGGGGTTGTGTACCAACCGCGGCGCCTCGTCCAGGTACTTCTGGGGCAGATGGTTTTTGAACATGTCGGGCGGCTCAACGATATGGTCGTCGACACTGATCAGGATCATGTCTTCTTTGTTCATCCCTATTCCTTTCCAACACCTGCTGCGACCGGCCGGAAGACCGGGACAATGAAGCCGTCACCGTCATCGCGAAAGGCGATGGTGAGTTCCATATCGGCGCAGAGGCTTTCGGCCGGGCAGTCTTCGAGGACCGTCATCAGCCGGGGCCCCTCGGTGAGATCCACCATTGCCACCACGTACGGCGTGTGCGTATCGAAGGGTGCCGCATTCTGGTGCACCACGGTCCACGTGTAGAGCCGTGCCCGCCCGGACGCCGGTGCCAGCGCGACGTCCTCGCTCCAGCAGTGCGGGCAGAACGGACGTACGTACAACGAGTTCCGGCCACACCCCGAACAGGCGTTGATCATCAGTCGGCGATCCTGGATGGCCTGCCACCAGGGTTGGCTGTCGCAGTCGATGGTGGGCCGGTTCGCGGCCACCGGCACGTCCATCATTGCCTCCCGAGGATCATCGTGGCGCTGTGGGTGAAGAATCCGCCCATCGCATGCACGCATGCCAGACGCGCGTGGTCAACCTGTCTGGGCCCGCATTCCCCGCGAAGCTGTCGAGTCGCTTCGACCATGAGGAACATTCCCCGCATACCCGGGTGGCAGGAGGCCAGACCGCCGCCGTCGGTGTTGGTCGGTAACGCCCCACCCGGACGCAGCGCACCCGATGCGATGAACTGTCCGCCGTCGCCCTTGGCGCAGAAGCCCAAGTCCTCCACCGTGAGTAGCACGGTGGAGGTGAACGAGTCATAAAGCTGACACACGTCGATGTCGGCTGGGTCGACGCCGGCTTGCGCGAACGCACGTGGGCCAGACAACGCGGCGGCCGACGTGGTGAAGTCGGCCCACTCGCTCATGCTGACATGTGATGTCGCGTCGGCGGCTCCGAGAATCCAGACGGGCTCCTTGGCGCAATCCTTCGCCACCCGCTCGCTCGCCAGCACGACAGCGCCGCCACCGTCGGTGCGCAGACACACGTGCTTGGAGGTGAAGGGATCGGCCAGCATCGGTGCTGCGGCGACATCGTCGGCCGTTATCCGGTCGCGCTCGAAAGCATCGTCGTTCATCGCTGCCCACTCGTGGGCCGCGACCGCGACTTCGGCTAATTGTTCTGCGGTGGTGCCGTATTCGATCATGTGTCGCCTGGCGGCCATCGCGTACTTTGCGATAAGGGTGGCCCCGTACGGAGCCTCGTACTGCATGGCGCCGCCGCTGCTCATTGCCGCCGCTGATGCTCGTAGGCGACGTTTCACGTCGGAGCGCGCCGTTGATCCGTACGTCAGCAGTGCCACGTCGATCGCGCCGGTGGCAATGGCATCGGCGGCGTGCCCCGCCATTACCTCCCAGGACGATCCGCCTACGTTGGTCGCGTCGACCCAGGACGGCCGCAGGCCAAGGTACTCGCTCACCTCGACGGGCGGCAGCAAAGTCCCATGGCCGCCGAAGCCGTCGATGTCGTCTTTCGTCAAACCGGCGTCGGCGATGGCGCGGCGCGAGGATTGAGCCATCAACGCCATCGCGGTCTTGTCGGGCGCCCGTCCACAATCCGACAGGCCGGCGCCCACGATAGCGACCCGCTTTGCTGACATACGTAATGGTTACCACATTGATAATGCCATTAACGACATGATGGAATGAACGTTCTCAGTGGGCTACCGTGAGCGTGTGCGGGAACCACTGCGGGAGGCGTTACGGGGCGACGGACTGGTACTTTGCCTGGCGCTGCTGAACGCGCGAACCCCCGATGTTCCGGCGATCGCGGCAGCATGCGGATACGACGCGGTCTACGTCGACCTCGAGCACACCTCCACGTCGCTGGAGACGGCGGCGATGCTTTGCGCCAGCGCATTGGGAGCAGGCATCTCGGGGCTGGTCCGGGTGCCGTCTCACGATCCGAGTGTCATCGCTCGCGTCATCGACAATGGCGCAATCGGAATCATTGTGCCGCACGTTAATTCGAGCGATGAAGCGGCAGCCATCGTCGATGCGGCTCGGTTTCCTCCCATCGGACACCGCTCCATCTCCGGGCCGAACGCAGTCAGCGGCTACCAACCGAGGTCACCGGCCGAACTCACCGATGTACTCGAGCGTCGTACGGTGGTCGCGGTCATGATCGAGACGCCGAAAGCGGTGGACGCCGCAGACGCGATCGCCGCTGTTGAGGGTATCGACATGATACTTCTCGGTCCGAGCGATCTGACGGCTGAAATGGGCATCCATGGCGACTATGAGAATGCCCATTTCCGCCATGCAGTAGAATCGGTCGCGGCGGCTTGTCGTGCACGCGGCGTGGCGCTGGGAATAGCCGGCATCAAGTCCGTTGACCTGCTGAAACGCTTCACAGATCTTGGTCTGCGTTTCATTTCGGCCGGTACGGACATCGGGATGATGACCGACGCGGCGACGGCCCGCGCACGCGCGTTGCGAGAGCTCGACAGCCGCCCCGCAGGTAGTAACCAAGGACAACGCCGATAGCCGAAAGCCTCGCCACCACAACAGGAGGACGGATGCCCACCGCGATCTACACCGAGCAAGTTGCCGACCCGATGTCCTGGACTGGCGACGACTTCTCGAGCAAGGATGATTTCGCTTTCGACCTATCGGCCCGCAATGTCGCTGCCTTGGAATCGATCTTGGCCAAGACGTCGAAAAAGGACCGCGACGACATTACCCCCGAGGATGCCCGCCACCCCGATCTTGACGACGATTTGGCGCGGCTATACCGGGATCTGATGTTCGGTAAAGGCCTGGCGTGCGTGCGCGGATTTCCGGTCGAACAACACTCGATCGAGGACCTCGAGCGCATCTACTGGGCGTTCTGTACCCATCTCGGCTACCTGGTGTCCAACAACTCGTTTGGGCACCGAATGGTTCGGGTCCAGGAGGAGGTGCTGCCGAACGGTGTGCAGCCGGCCCGGGGCACCAAGTCACGTGCGGAGCTGGCCATGCACAACGACGCCGCCGATATCCTGTCGCTTCTGTGCGTCTACCCGGCGGCCGCGGGCGGTGAAAGCCAGTTCGCGAGCGGTCCGGCCGCGCACAACCGGATTCTCCAGGAGCGACCCGACCTGCTTCCAGTGCTCTATCAGGGGTTTCCGCACCACCGGCGCAGCGAGCAGCCCGATGACCAACCGGACGTGACACCGTACGACGTCCCGGTGTTCTCGCAGATCGACGGCAGGATCTGCATCAACTTCACCTACAGCAGCATCCTGCCGGCGATGCACGCACTCGGCCGGGAGTTCACCCCCGAACAGACCGAGGCGATCGAACTGCTGCGCAACATTCTGATCGAGCAGCAGGTCGAGTTCCGACTCGAGTCGGGCGAGGCGGCCGTCGCCAACAACTTCGCCATGTGCCATTCGCGTTCCGACTTCGTCAGCAGCAACGATCCCAAGAAGGCCCGCTGCTTCTTGCGCGCATGGATGGAGGTGCCGCGCGAAGATCGGCGACTGCCGATCGGCCGTGAGTACTTCCATATGGAGAACAAGGACCTGCGCCTGGGATATGACATAGTCCCGGGCCGGGACGGCTCGATCGCGCGCAACGATTACAAGAACGTCAACCCCGAACTCGCCGACATGTTCAAGGCGGCACAGGCGAAGCCCAAGCTCAAGCAATGAGCGAAAGACCAACTGCGAAGCTCGTCTACGAGCGATGGACCGACCCCGTCGCCGGGGACATCCTCGAGGCGGGCGACATTGACGTCATCAAACTCGACCTGACGGCCTCAACCGAAGACAATTGGGCAACAATGGAATCCGCCCAGGGATATCAGGTCGCCACGCGCACCGATGTGGCGTCCGTTCCCGAAGGTGAACAGTGGTTGGTGGGGCCTGCTCTGGTCGAACGCTGCGAGCAGCTGCTGGCCGTCTGCTCGGCGGGCGCCGGCTATGACGTGATCGACGTCGAGGCGTGCACCCGGGCCGGAATCGCGGTGTGCAACAACTCCGGGCCCGGCGCAGAGGCCGTCGCCGAGCACGCGCTCGGCTTCATGCTCGATCTTGCCAAGAAGATCACCGTCGCCGACCGTGCGCTACGCAGCGGACCGCTCGGCGACCGCCTGGCCTTGCGGGGCAGTCAGCTGCTGGGAAAGACGCTCGGGGTGGTCGGTCTGGGCGCCATCGGCGGGCGCCTGGTGGAGTTGTGCGCGCCCTTCGGGATGGAGATCCTGGTCCACGATCCCTATGTCGACGAAGCGACCGCTCAGCAGCGGGGTGTGACCCTGGTGGAGCTCGGCGAACTGGTCGAGCGCTCCGACTTCGTTCAGGTCACCTGCCCGCTCACGGCAGAGACACGCGGCTTGTTCAGATCCGAACAGTTCGCCGCGATGAAGTCCTCCGCGTTCTTCATCACCACCGCCCGCGGCGCCGTTCACGACGAAGCCGCGCTGTATGACGCCCTGGTCACCGGAGGCATTGCAGGGGCGGCCCTTGATGTCTTCCATGAAGAGCCGCCGCGCCCGGACAATCCGTTGCTAGGCCTCGACAATGTCATCGCCACACCCCACGTTGCAGGCATCACCGTGGAAGCCGCCCATGACATCGCCGTCGCCACAGCGACCCAATGGCAAGCGATCTTCGCGGGCGGGATGCCGCCCAGGCTGCTGAATCCCGATGTCTGGCCGCGCTACTGTGAGAGATTCAACGAGATATTCGGATTTCGTCCCAGCGCCGCAACGGCTTTGGAGAAAGAGAGCCACAGCAGGTGACGGATTACGACACCCTTGAATTCGAGCGGCGGGGTCACACGGCGTGCGTGACGCTTAACCGACCCGAGGTACTCAACGCCATCAACGACGAGATGATCGCGGAGCTCGCCGAGGTGTACGCCGAAATCGAACGCTCCCAGGAGATCTGGACGGTCATCATCACCGGCGCCGGCCGCGCGCTGTGCGTTGGGGCTGACGTCAACAAGGCTGCCGACCACGACATGGAGAACGCAGCGGGGATCGACAACCAGGGGGAGCCCATCCTCAGCTCGATGCGGCAGTGGGATGCGCCGCAGGAGGCGACGCCACCCTGGCTTCAGATGACCAAACCGATCATCTGTGCGGTAAACGGCATCGCCTGTGGCGCAGGGATGGACTTGGTTACCACCGCCGACATCACGATCGCGTCCGAGCGTGCGACGTTGATGGATCCTCATGTCAGCATCGGCGTGAGCTCCGGACGCGAAGGAGTCAGGCTCGCCCGGATCCTGCCGCTGCCGGTGGCGATGCGGCTGATCTTGATGGGCAAGCACGAGCAACTCGACGCGCGGCGGGCGTACGACTTGGGAGTCTTCACCGAAGTGGTGGCCCACGACAAGCTCATGGATCGGGCGTGGGAGATCGCCAACATCGTGAATTCGAATGCGCCCCTGGCGGTGCGAGGTTCGCGCATGGCCGTGCGCAAGGGGTTGACACTGCCCATCTATGAAGCCGAGCTGCTCGCCGAGAACTACCGAATGAAGGTGGCCCTGACGAAGGACGCAATCGAGGGGCCGCGTGCCTTCCTAGAGAAGCGTCAGCCGGACTGGAAGGCACTGTAGCGCAACAATTACAGAGTGCTTACACCATGCCGAAAAATGTTTTGGCGTTGGTGGAAAGCACCTTTCGCTTGGTCTCCTCGTCCAGACCCTCCGTCGCCTTATTGGCGACGTCCATGCTATGCGGCCAGTTGGTGTCGTTGTGCGGGTAGTCCGTCTCGAACATGAGCTGGTCCTCACCGACTAGGTCGAGGATGCGGAAGGCGACCGGATCGCCGAACGTGGAGAACCAGACGCGGCCGGGCACTTGAGTGCTCGGTGGTTCGGTCAGCAGGGGGTGGATCCCGCCCCACGCCCGCCGGTCCTCCCAGACCTCGTCGACGCGCTGCAGGTAGTAGGGGATCCAGCCCGCTTGCGCCTCGGCGAACGCCAGCTTGAGATTCGGGAATTGCCTGAGCTTGCCGGAGAACAGCCAGTCCACCATGGCAATGGTGCAGTTGACGGCCATCAGCGCGCTGGTGACGACGTGCGGCGAGTCGGGAGAGGACTTCGTCAGTGATGAACTTGACCCGATGTGGAGCATGATGCCCACCTGGTTTCGCTCGCACGCGGCGAAGAACGGGTCCCAGTAGCCGCTGTGAATGGACGGCAGGTCCAGACGTGCGGGCAGTTCGGAGAAGCACACTGCGTGCATGCCGCGGGCGGCCACCCTGTCCACCTCCTTCGCGGCCAGCTCGACGTCCCACAGGGGAATGATGCCAAGCGGGATCAGCCGACCGTTCGAACTGCCGCCCCACTCATCGATCTGAAAGTCGTTATAAGCCTCGACGCAGAGCTTGGCGAGCTCCTTGTCCTTGCCGTACAGGAAGCGTTGGCCGCAGAAGCGGACCAGCGTGTTGGGGAAGCATGCCGAAGCCTCGATGCCGGCGATGTCCATATCGGCGAGCCGGTCAGCCGGACGAAAGCAACCCGGTCGCATCTCGTCATAGGTGATCGGGTCGGTGGTGAGCTCGTCGAGTTCATAGCCGGCCGCCGCGCTGATGAGCGGGATCGGGATCACCGCATCCTCGTAGCGCCAGATATCCGCGTCGCGACCCTCGTCGTCCTCGACGAAAGCGACATCGGATGTGACAGTTGGATCCATCCGCCCGCGGGTACGAACGATCCGCGGTCCGATATCGCGATAGCGCTCGGGCAGCCGGCTGGTCCACAGATCGGCAGGCTCAACCAAATGGTCGTCTGGCGAGACAATTCGGATGTCTGTGCTCAACGCTGACTCCTTCGAGGGCTGGGGCCTGCACCTGCGAAACCCTGATTGCCAAAGACGAGAATCGCCGTTTCCACAGTACCGCATGGCCACACCTCCACCAGCCCGGCACCGCAACGCTCCAACGAACGGATCAACATGCCGGTGTAGGTAGATTGGGCGAATCTGGCTGGTAACGCGTATTCTCAACCCATCATGACCGCTAAGAAGCGCCCCGGACAGGGCACCGATGCCAGCCTAGAGATCGTCGACGCCCACCTCGACGAGATGCCGACGAGCTGGCAAGAGCGAACGATAGAGCGGCGTCTCTCCGCCGCCCGGGCCCGTGCGCTGGCACGAAGCTCGAGATTCCTTGCCACTGCGCTGGAGCTGGTCGAGGAGTCTGGGCGCGCCGATTTCACCATCCAGACTTTGATCGATCGCTCCAATCTGAGCCTGCGTGCGTTCTACCAACACTTCGCCGGCAAGGAAGAACTCCTGCTCGCGCTTTACGAGAACGCCACGAGTCAATTCATCGAAGCGATCCGCCATGAGGTTGACATGGCAGATGGCCCGATGGAACAACTCGAGGCGTTCTGTCGCGGATTCCTGTCCCGGGCGGAGTCGTCCGAGGCGATCGGCGGCCGGGTGATGACGATCTACAACCTTAGCCTGGAGATTGAGCGGCCTGCCGACTTCGCGAAGATCTGGGAACCGCACCAGAAGCTGCTCACGAAGATCCTCACCGCATGCTCGCGTGCCGGACTGATCCGAAAAGACTTGACACCAGCGCAGTTGACCACGCTGCTGAACTCGACGCTCATTGCACTCGCCCAAATAGGAGTGTTCCACCTGGGGGTCAAGGGCGCCGAGCTTGCCGAGGACCAGTTATGGGCCTGGTGCAAGCAAGCCCTCACACCCCCGGCAGATTCCGCCAAGCCGAAGACCGTGGCCGCTAAGACCGCGGCGAAGCGAAGCACGGCCCGCAAGCCTCGGAAGCTAACGGGGTAGGCCCAGTCCGCGCTGGGCGATGATAGAGCGCTGCACCTCGCTTGTGCCCGCATAGATTGTGGTGCCCAACGCGAACCGCATGAGGTATTCGAACCGGCCTCGCTCCGGGGCCGTCGGCTCGAAGTAGCTCCGCGCCGCGTCCGGCCCCACCAGCTCCATGATGTCCTGGCTGGCGCGCACCAGTGCTTCGGTGCTGAACACTTTGGACATCGGTCCCTCTGCTATCGGGGTCTGGTCGGTCTCGGTCATCCAGACGCACCGACGCAGGAGGAGCCGCGAAACTTCGTCTTCCATTGCCACCCTCGCGATTCGACGCCGCACATCGGTCTTGGCGAGCTGAAGCCTACCGTCGTCAGCTTCAGTGGTCGCGGCCCACTGCTCGACGTGCTGCAGCAGCCGAGAAAGATGCGGACCCCACCCGGATGCGTGCTCATCCTGCAGCGACAGCCCCATCACCTGCCAGCCGGCGTCGACATCGCCGACCCGCCACTCGTCTGAAACTCGGACGTCGCTGTAGAACGTGATGTTCGTGCGTTCGCCCGAAAGTGTCCATACTGCTTGAGCTTCGAATCCCTCGGAGTTGCGCGGGACGAGGAACATGGTGAGTCCCTTGTGCTTGGGCTTGTCGGGACTCGTGCGTGCCAGCAGGAACAGGTAGTCGGCGATGTGGCCGTTTGTGGTGAACATCTTGGAGCCGTTGATGACCCATTCGTCGCCCTCGCGCACGGCCTTTGTCGTCGCCGCCGCGACATCCGAGCCGCATTCGGGTTCGGTGAACCCAAGTGCAATCGTGATATCGCCCTTCATAGCACCGCCGAGAATGCGGTCCTTCATCTGCGGTGTACCAACTTCGCGGATGATCGACGCCACCATTCGAGTGGTCTCCGACAGGTACATGGGTGCTTCCGCTCGCATGAGTTCTTCTCGGAGGACCTGCTCGTCCCACGCATCGCGGTTCTGGCCGCCGAATTCGGTCGGCCAGCTCGGGGCGAAATAACCTTCGTCTACCAGCCCCTTGGCGAAATCGTCGTCATGTGAAACGCCGCTGCGGTAGATCCGCTCCTCTGACTCGGGTGTCATCACTTTCGCAAGGTAGCCGCGAACTCCGTCGCGGTATGCCTCGGTGTTGGTGTCGAGCTGAAAGTGCATGGATCAGAACCAATCTGTCTCACAGTGGGCAGGGGCGGCCCGCGGCGATAATGCTACTCTCATTTGTGAGAGTAACGATATCCGCACGTGACGGGACCTGAGCGTGGACTTGAGCCTTTCCGGCGAACAGCGCCAGCTCGTCGACTCGTTTGCCGCGATGTATGCGCGCGAGTCGACGTCTGAGCGCGTCCGGGCCGCGGAGCCCTTGGGTTTCGATTCCCGGTTGTGGAAAGCACTGCTAGAGACTGGTGCTGTGCAGATGGCCGTCGGCGAAGCCGCCGACGGGTGGGGTGCATCCGAACTCGAATTGGCCTTGATCGCTGAGCAGTACGGTCGGGCGGTCGCCTCCGCCCCGGTCATCGAGACCCAAGTCGCAGCCAGGCTGCTCGCCAGATCAGGTGATACCGGCGCTGATCTGCTGGCTGAAGCGATCGCGGGTGACAAGCTGGTCAGCTTTGCGCCGCGCGTCGCACGGGACCACCTACTGGGCCTCGCACCCGCCGGGGCCGTCGCGGACAGGGTGGTGGCGCTTGTGGGCGAGCGTCTGATCGCGTTGGCGCTCGGGGAGAACCGTCGACTCGTGCAGAACATCGGGTCGCTTCCCCTGGCCGATATCACGGTCGAGGACGACGTCGTCGTTCTTGCCGAGGGAGTCGCTGCACGGCGGATGTTCTCCGATGCACTTGATCTGTGGCTCGCCCTGACCGCTTCGGCGCTCGCCGGCGCGGCGAAGAAGGCCGTCGAACTGGGTGTGCAGTACGCCAAGCAACGACGCGCATTCGGGAACCCCATCGGATCCTTTCAGGCGGTGTCTCATCCGTTGGCGGACAGTGCCACTGCGGCCGATGGTGCGCTGTTGCTGGCGCGCGAGGCGGCGTGCGCGTTCACCGACGAGCCGGGGCGCGTAACCGAGCTGGCAGCTATGGCATTCGCATTCGCATACGAGACTGCCCGCGACGCGACACAGCGCAGCCTGCATATCCATGGGGGATACGGATTCAGCATGGAAGGTGACATCCAGCTGTACTACCGCCGGGTCCGGGGTTGGGCGATGGTGTACGGCGAATCGGCCGTCGCCCTCGACCGCGTCGCCAACGCCCGCTACGGAGCCGTGGTGAACTGAACCGGCTATTTCGCCTCGGCTCGGACTCGGTCTTTGACCGACAGGACAATCGGGGGAGCGGTTCGCCAATCCGGCACCCCCTGCTCCTCGCCGGCGACGGCACGCTTGTCATCCCGTACGCCGACCCAGTGCGAGTGGTTCAGCTGGTGCAGGGAGAAGCAGGACTGCAGGGCGTTGTAAAAGCCCATGTTGTCCACGGACTGATTGACCGACTCCTTGATGAGCAGAGCGGCCATCGTCGGCACCGTGGCGATGCGCCGGGCCATTTCGAGTGTGCGGTCGGATAGCTCCTCTCTTTTGAAGATCTTGCTGACCATGCCAAGTCGGTAAGCCTCCTCGATGTCGATCGCATCGCCGGTCAGCATCAGTTCCTTGGTACGGCGGGGGCCGAACTCCCAGGGGTGGCCGAAGTACTCCATGCCGCACATACCGAGCCGGGTACCGACGACATCCGCGAAGCGCACCTCTTCACTTCCCACGATCAAATCGCACGCCCAGATCAGCATCAGTCCCGCAGAGAACACGTCTCCGTGGACCTGCGCGATCGTGATCTTGCGCAGGTTTCGCCAGCGCAGGTTGTTCTGGAAGAAGTAATGCCACTCCTGCAGCATGATCTTCTCCGCGCCCTCCCGGGTCCCGCCGTTGGTAGCCGCTGTCGGGTGCTGGCCCGGTCCAGGAGTGAACTCGGCACGGGCCTGCTTGGAGCCGATGTCATGGCCAGAGGAGAACATGGGCCCCTCGCCGGCGAGGATGACGACGCGGACGTTGTCGTCAGCCTCAGCGCGCGAGAAGGCCGCGTCGAGTTCGACCAACATGCCGCGGTTTTGCGCGTTGCGCTGCTCCGGACGGTTCAACGAGATTCGGACGATCTGGCCATCGTCGAACGTCTCCCACTTCAAGAACTCGTAATCCTGCATGGTCTCCTCCATGGTTCTTGGCATGCGGCAATGGTGTTATCAATATCTGAGAAGGTATGTTCTCACAGGTTGGGCGGGGCCAACCGGGAAGGGCGCGCATGACGGACTGCCAAGCTAAGCCGCGGGTGATTCTGTGGGGTCCCGGTCAAGTGGGGATCGGCGCGTTACGCGCGGTGATCGCGCATCCGGGATTGGACCTCGTCGGCGTGGTCGTGCACGCCGAGGCCAAGGACGCCAAGGATGCGGGCGATCTGTGCGGGATGCCCGTGACGGGCGTCATCGCGACCCGCGACATCGATGCCGCACTGGCTCTTGACGCCGACGTGGTCGCCTACTTCGCGTCGGGGGACTACCGGTATCACGACGCAGCCCAGGACATCGCGCGTTGCCTGCGCGCCGGGAAGAACGTCGTATGTACCTCGCTGGTGCCGCTGTGTTATCCGCCCGCCGCTGACAAGCAGACAGTCGATCTCATTTCGGCGGCGTGCGCGGACGGCGGCACGAGTTTCTTCAACAGTGGCGTGGATCCCGGCTGGGCCAACGATGTCATGGCGTTGACCATGACGGGATTCAGCAGCCGCGTCGACACCATCACCATGCTCGAGATACTCGACTACGGCCCCATCGACCAACCAGAAATCATGTTCGACTTCATGGGATTCGGCCACCCGCCAGACCATCCGGCGCCGCTGTTCGACACCGCGCGCCTGGCCGCGTTGTGGGCGCCGATCGTACATTTAGTTGCCGATGGCGTCGGCTTGCCGCTCGATCGCGTCGACACAACCATCGAAAAGTGGTTGGCGACAGAGCGTTACGAAGTCGCATCGGGCTGGGTTGAGCCGGGGACGATGGGCGGAATGCGGTTCAAGCTCGCAGGAAAGGTCGACGGTGAGGAGCGGGTGGTGCTCGAGCACATCACCCGCATGGGCGAAGGGTCGGCTCCCGAGTGGCCGCGGCATCCGTCGCCGCACGGTGGTTACCGCGTCATCGTCGATGGTCTACCCACGTACACGGTCGACATTGAGATGCACGGACGGGGAAACAATATGCGGGGTTTGACGTATGCGACGGTGATGCGGGAACTCAATGCGATTCCGGCGGTCATCGCAGCCCCACCGGGTCTCTTGTCGACGCTGGATCTACCGGTTATTACCGGCCCGGTCCGCGGCGGGACTTGGCGAGGCGTGCTGCCCGCGGCGGCGAAGCCGTGAGCGAGCACGCGGTCCCGCGGACATCGGCGGACCTGTGGGAGGTCATGCACACCGCGTCGACCGTACGGCGCTATCGCGACGAGCCCGTCTCCGACGAGGTGATCGACACATGTCTACGCGCGGCGAGCTGGGCGCCGTCCGGAGGCAATCAGCAACCGTGGAAGTTTGTCGTGCTGCGATCGCAGAGCTTGCGTGACGTGGTCACGGCCGCGGCCCACAAGACGTGGGACGTGATGACCGAGTTTTATTCGATCTCGATTGACGATCACGACGCTGACGACCCCAAATCGCGCGTACTGCGAACAATGGCCGAACACATGAGAGTTGGTGGCGCGGCGCCCGTGCTGGTGCTGTTCTGTGTCCAGCCGCAGCGAGGAACCACCGAACTACAGCAGGGGGGCTCAATCTTTCCTGCTGTGCAGAACTTCCTCCTGGCCGCCCGCGCGCAAGGACTTGGCGCGGCGATCACACTGTGGCACGGGTCCTGCGAGGACGAGCTGCGCTCGATGGTCGGAATTCCTGACGACTGGAAGATCGCGTCACTGCTGACGGTGGGCTGGCCGCGCGGCCGACACCACACCGTGCGCCGCAAGCCGCTATCGGAGGTGGCGACGATAGATCGCTGGGACTCGTCCTGGCAGCTGGGGAGCGAATGACGTGCGCTTAAGCGACGCCCGCATAGACCTGCGCGATCACGCCGTTTCCACGAAACGCGCTGTGATACTTCACCCGTCTGGGGTGACGGTGCGGTTCGGCGAACTCGAGGTCAGCGCAAATCGGCTGGCCCATTATTTGCGCCGACAAGGTCTCGCGGCAGGGGACACGATCGCCGTCGTGATGGAGAACAACGAACACATACACGCCGTGATGTGGGCTGCGAGGAGAAGCGGTCTGTACTACACGCTGATCAATACGCAACTGCGCGCTGCCGAAATTTCCTTCGTTGTGGGCGACAGCGGCGCGAAGGCGATCATTTCGTCAGTGGCGATGCGCGCTGTGTGCCAACAGCTGTCGGAATCACTCCCGCGTGGATTGCCATCCGTGGCGCTTATCGCCGACGGTGAACTAGAAGGGTGGCGACGCTATCCGGACTGCGTGGCCGCCATGCCAGCGGCGCCCATTGGAGATGAATGCGATGGGCAGCTTCTCCAGTACTCAGCCGGAAGTACCGGACGCCCAAAGGGAATCCGGCGCCCATTGAAGCCCGCCAGCTCTGTTCGATCGAGTCTTTCGACGCCCGTCTTCGAAGCGCTCGGGGTGACAAGCGATTCCGTGTACATGAGTCCGGCACCGACGTATCACACCGCACCGGCGATGTGGACGATGGCTGCCCAGGCCGCTGGCGCAACCACGGTCATGATGGAAACGTTCGACGCCGAGGGCGCGCTGGACTGCATCGAGCGGTACGGCGTCACCCATGCGCAGTTCGTCCCGACGATGTTCGTCAGGATGCTCCGGCTCCCCAGGGCGACGCGAATGCGGTTCGACCTGTCGACCCTTCAGCGTGTGGTCCATGCCGCCGCGCCGTGTCCACCCGAGATCAAGCGGCAGATGATCGATTGGTGGGGTCCGATCGTCGATGAGTACTACGGGTCCTCAGAAGGCGCGGGAATCTCATTCATCCGCGCCGAAGACTGGCTCCGCCACCCCGGTTCGGTTGGCAAGCCAATGCTGGGAGTGCCGCACATCCTCGACGAGAACGGCAACGAGGTCGCAGAGGGGCAGGTCGGCGACATCTATTACGAAGGCGGCTATCCGTTCGAATACCTCAACGATGCAGAGAAGACCGCTGCGGCCCGCAATTCAAAGGGCTGGGTGACCGTGGGCGACGTTGGTTACCTGGACGACGACGGCTACCTGTACCTCACTGACCGTCGTCATCACATGATCATCTCGGGAGGCGTCAACATCTATCCGCAGGAAACCGAGGATGTGCTGGTGTGCCATCCGCTGGTTGTCGACGCCGCGGTGTTCGGCGTACCGGACGAGGTGATGGGGCAGTCGGTCGTGGCGGTAGTTCAACTAGTCGATCCGACGCGGGCCACACCACAGTTCGCCGACGAGTTGACCGAGTGGCTCCGAAGTCGGCTGGCTCGTTACAAGTGTCCGCGATCGCTGTACTTCGAACCACGGTTGCCGCGCAGCGACGCCGGGAAGTTGTACAAACAGGAGCTGATTAGCAAGTACTCACGGCGTTAAGCTCGGCCGGCCTGACTTCGGCGAGCGAATGAGGCGATGGCGGTTTCTAGTTGGCGATGCGCTGATCACGAATCACGCCCGAGGCAGCCGACGACCCGCGAACTGCCCGGGACGACGGTGGTGATTGGCACGGCGGATGCTGGCCCGGGCGTGGTGCGGAAGCGACCCGCCACCTGAGATACGACCGAGTGCACCCCGACACAGCCTTATCGTCGCTTCGGGGGTGTCGGCCACGGAGTCCCAATCCTCGATGAATGCCGCGTGCTCATCCCGGTGACATACCAATGACTTGGCCAGCGTCGGCGTGGGCGCTCTTGGCCGGCACTTGGGTAGTGCCACCCTCACGGGTACCCGCTGTCGCGCCTGCGGCGATGGTGGAGCTACGCGTGGCCGTCACGCCGAGCCCTTTCTCGCTGTTGAGTTCAGCAATGCGCGACGTGCGCCAACTGAGCGCATAGTTCGCGGGGTGCGTAACCGTCACGCCTGCAACGGTTCCGCCAACGCCGACGATCGCTCCCCAGCCAGGGGTGTAGAACACTAGATCGACAAGTCGCGGCGAAGCTTGGCCACATGCCCTGTGGCCTTGACGTTGTATTGGGCGACCTCGATCTTGCCCTTCTCGTCGACCACGAAGGTCGAACGGATCACGCCCTGCACGGTCTTGCCGTACATCTGTTTCTCGCCGTAGGCGCCCCAGGCCGTCAGCACCTTGCGGTCGGGATCCGACAGCAGCGGGAACGTCAGCTTTTCGGCGTCGCGGAACTTGGCGAGCTTCTCCGGCTTGTCGGGGGAGATGCCGATGACGTCGAGGCCGGCGTCGCTGAGTTCGTGCAGGTTGTCGCGGAAGTCGCAGGCCTGCTTGGTGCAGCCGGGAGTCGAGGCCGCGGGGTAGAAGTACACGATGACGCGCCGCCCCTTGTAATCGGCCAGCGACACTTGGTTGCCGTCGGCGTCGGGCAGACTGAAGGTGGGCGCTTTACCGCCCGGCGCAAGCCGCGTGCTATCGGCCAATTTCTGGGCCCCTTTCTGTTCACCGGAGCGTTGGGGTTATCACCAGCTGATCTAGGGTAGTGCCTCAGGTGCATCAGGCCGACTGGGAGGACAGACACGTGGCGGACCGGGACCCCGAGGCCATCAAGCGCGACATCGACGTCGCCCGCGACCAGCTGGCGGCCACCGTCGACTCGCTCGCTGTGCGGGCCAACCCCCGCCGCCTCGCCGACGACCTGAAGGCGAAGGCGGTCGAGTTCGTCAAGAAGCCCGCGGTGGCGGTGTCACTGGCCGGCGTCGGTGTCCTCGTCGTCGTGGTTGTGGTGCACCGGGTGCGCAACCGCTGACGCGTCACGCCATGCCGGCACCTGTGCCGCTCTGCACGTGCACCGGAATGTCGTCGGCCCAGGGCTGCGTCGTGACCATGTCCTCGACGTCGACATAGCCGCGCTCGAATTCGCCGGTCGCCGCGTCGACGAGCCGGTACTCCTGCCGCTGGATGTGGATGGGCTGCGCGTCGAGGATGACCACCCGCACGTCGCCCGGCTGGAAATTGCACCGCTGCTGTAGCGCCTCGATGAGGGATTCGTTATGCATGTGCCCGTCGCCGAAGTTCCACCCGAGCACCATCGAGCACAGCACCTCGCCCTCGCAGAGGTTGTAGTCGTCCTCGTCGTAGCCGGCCAGCGCGCGGTGCACCAGGGTGAACAGCGCGCGCCCGTGGGTGTTCATCCCGCGGAACGCCATGGCCAGGTGAAGCGGGACCAGGGTGTCCTCTTTGGAGCCGTAGAGGCGCTCGAGCTGCAGGTGTTGCATCGGCCCGAGCGCGCGCGAGCCGGTGCGGAACTTCTCGTCGACCGACGGCTTGACGCACCACACGGTGGTGTCCCAGTTGCCCGCGTAGTACCGCATGCCCGGCAGGAAGGACACCTTGCGCGGGTAGAGGTTGCCGACGACGACGATGCCGGCGATGACCACGAACAGGATCGCCACCGGCAACGGGTTGGCCAGGTCGGACAGGCCGAGGCGGGCATGCGCGACGAACAGCGACAGCACCCCGAAGATCATGAAGACGTTCCACTCCAAGGGGACACCCATCGGGAAGGCCAGCAGGATGTTCAGGTGGAAGACGATCATCACGAATGCGGCGATCGCTGTCGGCCAGCCGCCGTGGGAGAAGAGCAGGACCAGCGGCACCAGGCCTTCCACGGCGGTGGAGAAATGGGCGATGAAACCCGCCAGCGCGCTGGGCCGCAGGTCGTCCGGATAGTGCTTGAACATCGACCGTTTCAGCGGACCAGACGGGATGAATGGGTTGTTCGCGAGCATCGTCGAAATCACGAACGGGAAGTGCCGGTTGAGTTTTGAGGTGGCGGCCCCCAGCCAGATCACCATGAAGACCACCTTGGCCCCGATGATGGAGTCCGCCCCGGCGAACAGGAAGGCGAGCGCCAGCGGCGCGTAGACCTCGCCACGCGCGGCCAGGAAGATCACCTTGTCGCGCAGCCCGACGACGGCCAGGACCGCCAGGATCGCGACGGTGTGCCAGGGCGCCAGCACGCCAATCTCGGTGTGCAAGGCGGGGATTGGGCCGGTGCCGTCGGACACGAGCGCGATGGCAAGCAACACCAGCAGCGCGGCGTAGAGCACCGCGTCGATGGGGCCGCGGACGCTGCCCTTCGTCAACGGCACCCGATCGGGCCACGGCGGCAACCGGATGGTGCCGGGCCGCAGCCAGTACAGGATCGATCCCATCGGCGGGAAGTAGCGGCCGGCCAGCGGCCCGAAGCAACAACCCAGGCCGATGACTTCGAACAGCATCGTGTACAGCACGGCCTTCTCGAAGACGATCGGTTCCGACCACCAGGCTGCGACGCCGGTGAAGCTGCCGATGCCGGTCGTGCACCACCCGAACACCCAGCCGCCCAGGATGTAGAGCGCGATCTTCACGCCGTACATCACATGCATCACCAGCGGGGCGCCGAAGCCGTTCTCGGCGATGTGGCGCACCATCGGCACGATCCGCTGCGCGCGGTTCTGTTTGCTCCATTCGGCCACGTCGACGACGGGCAGATTCGGCTGGATGAACCCCATTGCGGCTCCTTCGGCGCAGCTTGACGGCGGTCCTGACCACATGGCGTGAGGAAGAAATTACAGCGAGCACTTCTGGCGAGTAGGCAAATGCGGCAAAGGCATGCCAAATTCCGCCAGCCCGCCGCCACGTTCGGGCCGTGGTCGTCAGAGGACGTGCGGCGATAGGGACTCCAGCGGGGGCGGACAGATCACGCGGGCGTGACCGCCCTGGACCAAGCCAGTGGGTTGAGTTCGCGAAACGGGTCGTGTGCGCGGACGGCCAACAGCTCGGTCAGTATCGCTTCGAGCGACTGTTGAGTGCTCCTTCTGACCGAGGCAACCCAATCCTCCGGATTCGCGCGGCTGGGCTTGGTGGTATCGATCGGTTCCCCGAAGCGCAGATACATCCGTTGCGGGCGCGGGATGAGGGTGGGGCCCAAGCCGCGCAGCAAGGGCATCGCCATATCGTCGCTACCGGACAGCCTCCTGCTGATCCTCCGGGAGAGCCGACCCAGCGTGCTGTCGCGGCTGACCAGGCTTTTGTAAACGTCGTCCCCACCCACCAGGCCGACGGGGACTATTGGATAACCGCATTCCACGGCGATGCGAGCGAACCCGGAACGGCCTAGCCAGTTGAGGGTGTATTCCTCGCCTTTGAACTTTGCGATCTCGCGGCCGCCGCCGGGGAACACCAGGATGGTCTCGTCGTGCCGCATCAGCTCTCGGGCCGTCTCAGGGGCGCCGACTATCCCTCCGTAGGCCGCCATTAGATCGCGGCCGAAACCGGGCTGCTGCCCGAACCTGCGATCGGCGAGTGGTCGGACCCGTCGGCCGAGCGCACGCCGCACGAAATGCGGAATCAGCAGCACCTCGCCTCCCACGAACTGGGTGTGATTGCCCACCAACAGGAATCGGCCGTCAGCCGGCAACGTCTCCACGCCACTCACATAAGGACGGGCGATGTCGATGAGCGGCGCGATGCCGTCCTGAATTCTGTCCAGCGCGTCGCTCAAGATCTGGACGCGGCGCGGGTGGTTCATCACCACCGGGGTGTCGGCTAACTCGCTCACGGGATCCTCTGGGTCGTAGGGCAACGGTGCTGCCATCAGGCTACCAGACGAACTAGTTCGTCTGGTTATGATATTGCTGTGCGCACCACCACCGAACTCCGCGAAACTATCCTCGATGCCGCGCGGACGGAGTTCGCCCAATATGGGCTGGCCGGCGCCCGTATCGACCGCATAGCCGGTGCCGCTCAGGCCAGCAAGGAGCGGCTTTACGCGCACTTCAAGGACAAAGAGGCATTGTTTCGAAGCGTGGTCGCCGCAGACTCGGCGGAGTTCTTCGCCGCGGTCACGCTGCGGCCGGACGCCGTGCCCGAGTTCGCCGGCGACGTCTACGACCTGGCCTGTCGAAGGCCCGAGCATCTGCGCATGATCACCTGGGCCAGCCTGGAGGGGCTCTCGCTGGACCCGCCTCCCGTGGGTGAGTGGGATTCGGTCCCGGCGCGCGACATTGCAGTGATCGAGGCCGCCCAGGCGGCCGGCTACGTCGACGAGATCTGGCATCCGATGGATCTGTTGGTGCTCTTGTTCGGCATCGGCCTGGCGTGGGCGCAGTCGCCGCATCCTGACGCCGTCGCCACCGATCCCGCCATTAGCGCTGCACGACGCGCAGCGGCCGTGGAGGCCGCGCGCCGGGTCGTGCTGCCGGCACATGAGTCAGGACGCGCCGCCGGGGTCTCGACCCCCGGGCGCGCGGCCCGTCACGTCTCTATGCCGTAGCCCCCGCGCAGGTCGGTATGGGCGGCTTTCAACAACCGGTTGCACAGCACCACTAGGGCATCGACGTCAAGGTCCGACTCATCGCCGAGTTCCTTTAGGAACGATGCTTCTTCGTCCTTCAGCGCAGTCCACTTTTGCTTCCGTTCGATCATCGCCTCATCGCTGTTATGAGGGATGTCGACCGTTGCTTGGAGCTGTTGCTTGCACTCATCCAGCTGCGTCAGCGAGTAGCCGTGCTCACGGAATTGGCGGTCCCATTCGTCGAGGATCAATTCGGTGAGGTCGCGAACCGGCTCTGCGGCGTAAATCATCAACTCGGCGACTCCGTCGTCGAGGCCCAGCCGGCCGCGGAATTCGTACAGCTCCCTGGTGGCCGCCGCGCGCCTTCGGCTGATGCTCTCTTCAGTGACTTCGGTGCCCGCGAGTGGTTCTGCGCCGCGCTTGAGATGAAGGGTCGCGGAGATGAGACGCTTCAGCACCGCCTTCTTGTCCTCGCCGGCCCGCTTCTCGTAGTCGAGCACCAGTGCGTGGTCTCGGTCTTCGCGCTTGGTTCTGGCGTCGATCCGCTTGGTCCAGATCGCCACCGTCGCGGTTGACACCACGGACGCGACCGGCACAAGGGTGGTCGTGAGCAAGGTCTCCCAACTCATAGTGTTACTGCCAGTGTTGCCGGCGCTTGTGCTGACGCGCTCTCCGAGCGTGCACGGACGTGCTCATATCCACGGGGCTCAGTCTGCCTGACTGGGCCGTGGTGCACGAGGGTTTGCCATGGTCACCGAAGTGGACGTCGCGCCGCGGACATGCGCCTAGAGTCGAACGGCCGGCCGCGTATCCACGACTGGCCCAATTTTTGCATCCCACCTGGTTTTTCGGGGTGGTGCTCTCGAGGAGCGTGGCTTATGAGTGGTTGGATCGTGAGCAATGTCCCGTCGTGGTTGCTGTTAGTCGGGCTCAACGCCCTCATCGCGGGCGCGGCAATGCTCGCCCTGGCGTATGTCCGGCATCGATTCCCCGGTCTGAGGGGGGACGAGCGCAGCGAGGTCACGCAATTCGCCTTCTTGTTGGTCGGGTTCGTGTACGCGTTTTTCACAGGTTTCATCGTTACCGCCATGTGGGGTCAGAACAATAATGCGGACGACGCGATGCGGGCCGAGGGCACCACGGGGGTACAGATGGCCAACGGCCTCACCGTGTTCGACAAGGCTGACAGCGACCGAATCCGCCAAGCGCTGCTGGACTATGAACGCGCGGCCGTAACTGAGTGGCCGATGGCCGCCAACGGCCACGCCTACCCTGCGGCCGCCCAGGCCCTGCAGCGCCTGGGCAGCGCGTATCAGGTAGTTCAGCCGCGCACCGATGCCCAAAAGGCTTCTCTCGCTACGTCTTTCGACTCCCTTGACAAGATCAGTCAGGCGCGCACAGACCGGCTAATCCGGGCTCGCACCGCAAACGGGCTGCCCTCGTCGATGTGGATAGTCTTCTTCCTGCTCAGCGGGCTGGTTCTTGGCTGCGTCATCGTCTACAGCGCCGAGAACCCCATCATTCACTACTCGTTGGTCGCGACCGTGGCCGTGCTGCTGGCCACCGATCTGTTCCTTGTCTTGGAACTCGCCCACCCGTATATCGGCGACACTGCGACGTCGCCGGAGCCGCTGAACGCGGTCGTCCAGGCCCTCTCGGCCCCACCGGCGTAGTCGCTATGGGCGGGCTGGAGTCGCACGGTGTCCGGACCAGCGCGACTGACACAGATACCGCCACGGGGTTTGCTGTGGCATGCTGCGATTTGTTAGCGCTCTGATTGGTTCACGCGCCCAAATCTCGTCCTCGGCAAGAAGCACGGCAAGCTCGCCCGTTTGGTCGGGTTCCTCTACGTCAGACAGTCGGCGCATCGACCGGATGTCGACATCGCCCACGGGAGGTATGCATGTCCATGCTGCGGTCAACCCAGCGCGCCGCGTTCGCGGTGGTTGCTCTAGCGGCGGTGGCGACCGTAGCGGGCGGCTGCCATAGCGAATCCAAAGCCAGCCCCGACCCGACCCCCACAAGCAACGCCCCGCGAAACTGCGCTGCCCTGTATAACGGGGACCCGCAAAACCCCGATTGGAGACGATGCATGGGAATGCCGTCCGACTGAGGTCGATTGGCGCTGCCCCCATCCCGCCTGCGGCGGGTACGACGGGAGAACTATCCCTGTCCTCGGGTTATGGGTGGTGCGCCGTCAGGGTTTCGAACCCCGGACCCGCTGATTAAGAGTCAGCTGCTCTACCAACTGAGCTAACGGCGCTTTCGACGGCCGAGACCGCGTACGCGACAATAACAGGCGTCCTGCCGCGGAGCGAAATTCTCAGAATCCTCTCCAGCGTAGCCACCGGGGGATGGTAGGCCCCGCCCGGACGCCGCGGTGACCTCGATCGACGAAATGGCCTGCAGTGCAGCGCACTGTGATCCAGACGGCGTTCCGGGCCTGCCCGTTGACCGCGTCGATGCCCACGCTGGAGGTGTCGCAACCGGTCGTGGGGGCGGTGCTGGGCGTGGTTGTGCTCGACGAGACGCTGGACGCGGGCCGCGCCGGGATGATCGCCTTGGCGGCGGCGGTCCTGGTGATGCCATCGTCAAGCTCGCGCGTGTCGGCGCCGCCTCGACCCGCGATCGGGTCGAGGTTGAACTCGACGACGCAACCGGCCTGAAGACCCCGCGAAATGGCCTGACGGCGCGATTCGTCACGATCGCGTGACACCGGGTCGGGACCGGCCGATGGCGGCACGCGCGCACGCAAAAACCCATTACAATTCATGCACTGTTTCTGGTCAGCGGTGACCAACTACATCGAATTCCATGGAAGGTCACTCGATGACGCCTTTGCGCAAACGACGATCGTGGCTGGCTGCCGCGATCGCTTCGGTTGCTGTGTTCGGCGTTGCCTGCGGTGGCGGCAACACCGCGGCCCCGCAGAAGGTGATCTTCGACAAGGGCACTCCGTTTGCCGATCTGCTCGTCCCGAAGCTCACCGCCTCGGTGACCGACGGCGCCGTCGGCGTCACCGTCGATTCACCGGTGACAGTGAGTGTCGCGGACGGCGTCCTTGCATCGGTCACCATGGTCAACGAGAACGGCAGGTCGATCAGCGGCCAACTCAGCCCCGACGGGCTGCGCTGGTCGACCACCGAGCAGCTCGGCTACAACCGGCGCTACACGCTGAGCGCGAAAGCGCTGGGCATGGGCGGGGCGGCGAATCGCCAGATGACCTTCCAGACCAGCTCACCCGCCCACCTGACCATGCCGTACGTCAACCCGGGCGACGGCGATGTGGTCGGCGTCGGCGAGCCCGTGGCGATCCGCTTCGACGAGAACATCGCCAACCGCGCCGCGGCGCAGAAGGCCATCACGATCACCACCAACCCACCCGTAGAGGGCGCGTTCTACTGGCTCAACAATCGTGAAGTACGTTGGCGCCCAGAGCACTTCTGGAAATCGGGAACGACCGTCGATGTGGCGGTCAACACCTACGGCGTCGACCTCGGTGACGGCATGTTCGGCGAGGACAGCGTCAAGACCCACTTCACCATTGGCGACGAGGTCATTTCGACGGCCGACGACACCACCAAGACGGTGACCGTGCGCGTCAACGGCGAAGTGGTCAAGACGATGCCGACGTCGATGGGCAAGGACAGCACGCCCACTGCCAACGGGTTCTACATCATTGGCGGGCGGTTCAAGCACATCATCATGGATTCGTCGACGTACGGCGTTCCGGTCAACTCGCCCAACGGATATCGCACCGAAGTCGACTGGGCCACCCAGATGTCCTACAGCGGCGTATTCGTGCACTCCGCGCCGTGGTCGGTCGGCGCCCAGGGACACACCAACACCAGCCACGGGTGCCTGAACGTGAGTCCCAGCAATGCGGAGTGGTTCTACGACCACAGCAAGAGCGGCGACATCGTCGAGGTCATCAACACCGTGGGGCCGACGCTGCCTGGCACCGAGGGGCTGGGTGACTGGAACGTGCCCTGGCCGCAGTGGAAAGCGGGCAACGCCAACACCTGACCCGCGTCAGCCGACCTTCTGCCAGGCCGCGCAGTTCCTGGTCATGAACGCGCGATCGGTCGGCAGAATCTGCACCGCCTGCGGACCGTCGTTGACGTTGTTGTCGATGATGTCGCCGGTGTCCAGGCTGCGCAGCCTCGCCCAATAGCATCCGTAATTTCCGGCGCTGCGGTAGGTGCCCGGCGCGATGTCGCTGCCAACGATGAACGTGCCATTGGCCTCGATGGTCGTTTTGGGGCCCGGCGGTGGTGGCGGCGCGACGGTCACGGTCACCGTCTTGGTCGCTGCGGGCATCGTCGAGGTGACGGTGGTCGCCGTGTGGCTCGACCCGCCGCAGCCGGCCAGAAGGAGGGCGCAGCCCGCGATGACTGCTCGCGGGGCAAGGGGGCGGCGTATCCGGCGACGATTCGGCGGCACGGCCCGCTGTCCCTTCCGCGTCGAGTGCGATCGCGTTGCGCTGGGACGGTAATGCTGCCCAGGCGGTCGGGAAGCGAGAACGCCTCCCAACCGATTGGGGTGAGTGACGGGACTCGAACCCGCGACATTCAGGATCACAACCTGACGCTCTACCAACTGAACTACACCCACCATGCCCGCCCGCCGGGCCGGGGCCCTACGAGCAGCGACTGTCGATATTAGCGGTTCGGTGGCTCGGTCGCCGAATCAATTGCTCCGGTTGGGCCCGGCGTGCCGTCCAGATCGGCGACCACGGCCTCGATCTCGCTGGTAGACGGCCCCGGCGGGGCGACGAACGCCGTCCGGCGGTAGAACTTCAGCTCGCGGATCGATTCGTGAATGTCGGCCAGCGCCCGGTGGGTGAGTCCCTTGACCGGCTGGCCGAAGTAGATCCGCGGATACCAGCGCCGGCAGAGCTCCTTGATCGAGCTCACGTCGATCATCCGGTAGTGCAGGAACGAGTCGAGCGCGGGCATGTCGCGGGCGATGAATGCGCGATCGGTGGCGATGGAATTGCCCGCCAGCGGCGCCGTCTTGGGTTGCTTGACGTGCTTGCCGATGTAGTCGAGCACCATGGCCTCGGCGGTCGCCAGGTCGACGGTGGACGCCCGCACCTCGTCGATCAACCCTGAACGCGAGTGCATTTCGGTGACGACCTCGATCATCGAAGACAGTGCCGCATCGTCGGCGTGGATCACCACGTCGACGCCGTCACCCAGAACGTTCAAATCGGCGTCGGTGACCAGGGCCGCGATCTCGATCAACTTGTCCGAGCCGAGGTTCAGCCCGGTCATCTCGCAGTCGATCCACACCAACTCGTCTCGCACAGCGCTCAGACTAGGCCCAACTGGCGCTCACGTTGTCCGTCGCCCCCAACTCCGCCGGAGAAGTAGTGTGAGCGTTGCCGGACCGCATGCCGAACCACTGGAGAACAGGGGGGCGCAGCACGATGAGCACCGAATCAGCGGAGACACCCGCACGCCGGATTGCCGACGGCTATGCCGTCGACGGACAGGCACTCGAACTGGGCACGGTCGTCGTTGACGGCGCAGCCGACCCGACGGCACAGATCCGCATACCGCTCTCCACAATCAATCGGCACGGCCTGGTGGCCGGCGCGACCGGAACCGGCAAAACCAAGACGCTGCAGCTGATCGCCGAACAACTCAGCGCGGCGGGCGTTGCGGTGATGATGGCCGACGTCAAGGGTGACCTTTCGGGCCTGGTTCGGCCGGGCCAGGGCAACGACAAGACCGCCGCCCGGGCCAAAGACACTGGCGACGACTGGGCGGCGACCGGATTCCCGGTCGAGTTCCTGTCGCTGGGCACCGGGGGAGTGGGCGTACCGGTACGCGCGACCGTCGCCAGCTTCGGTCCGGTTCTGCTGTCGAAAGTGTTGGGGCTCAACGCCACTCAAGAGTCGACGCTGGGACTGATCTTTCACTGGGCCAAGGAGAACAATCGTCCGCTGGTGACGCTGGACGATCTGCGCGGCGTCATCAGCCACCTGGCCAGCGACGAGGGTAAGACCGACCTGAAAGACCTCGGCGGGGTGTCGTCGACGACGGCGGGCGTCATCCTGCGGGCACTGGTGAACCTGGGCGGCGAGGGCGGGGACACGTTCTTCGGAGAGCCGAAGCTTGACCCCAACGATCTGCTGCGCGTCGACGGGCAGGGGCGCGGCATCATTTCGTTGCTGGAGTTCAGCGGTCAGTCGTTGCGCCCCGTCATCTTCTCCACCTTCCTGATGTGGCTGCTGACCGACCTGTTCGCGGTGCTGCCGGAGGTCGGTGACGTCGACAAGCCCAAGCTGGTCTTCTTCTTCGACGAGGCCCACCTGTTGTTCGCCGATGCCTCCAAGGCCTTCCTCGAACAGGTCGAACAGACAGTCAAGCTGATCCGCTCCAAGGGCGTGGGGGTGTTCTTCTGCACCCAGCTCCCCACCGACGTGCCCAACGACGTGCTCTCCCAGCTGGGCGCCCGCATCCAGCACGCGCTGCGGGCATTCACTCCGGACGACCAGAAAGCGCTCAGCAAGACCGTCCGCACCTACCCGAAAACCGATGTGTACGACCTGGAGTCGGCGTTGACGTCGCTGGGAATCGGTGAGGCCGTTGTCACCGTGCTGTCGGAGAAGGGCGC
Source organism: Mycobacterium sp. 852002-53434_SCH5985345 (assembly GCF_001667155.1). Classification (NCBI taxonomy): domain Bacteria; kingdom Bacillati; phylum Actinomycetota; class Actinomycetes; order Mycobacteriales; family Mycobacteriaceae; genus Mycobacterium; species Mycobacterium sp. 852002-53434_SCH5985345. The sequence continues at coordinate 68,763 of NZ_LZIE01000097.1, read as the reverse complement.
ACCGACACCCGTTGCGTGGACCCGGATGCGGGTGCCTCGGTCGATGATGGCCTCGATCGGCACCGACGATATCGCGCAGGCGGCGAAAGACAGTCCGCTGCAGGCGAAGTACGGCCAGAAGGTTCAGCAGCCGGCGCGGCCGCAGCCCGGCCCGCAAGCCCAATCGGGGCCGCAGCCGCCGCAGGTCCAGTCCGGTTACCCGCCAGTGCCGGCGAACGAGCCGGTGCCGCCGATGCCGGAGCCGGCGGAGCCCAAAGGGCCCGGCTTGCTGGAAAGGCTCTGGCACGACCGGGAAGTGCAAAGTGCGGTGAACACCGGCATCCGCGAACTTATCCGCATCAAATTCGGCAACGGCCGCCGGCGGCGGAAGTAACGGCTAGCTGCCGCCCAGTTTCTTGTAGAAGCTGCCCACGATCGGCGCCACGATCGCGCGCGGCGCGTAACCGCTCGCCACCGACATCGCCTTCGACGTCAGACCGGGGACGACCCGCATCTTGTTGCGCGCCAACGCATCCAGTGACACCTGGGCGGTGTGCTCGGTGGAGATCCACAGGAATTCCGGCACCAGTCGCTCGACCAGCGACCGTTCGGCGTCGTCGGGCAGGTCGGTGCGCACCGGTCCCGGTGCGAGCAGCGTGACGTGCACACCGGAGTGGCGCAGCTCGCCACGCAGCGATTCGCTGAAGGTGTTCGCGAACGCCTTGGTGGCCGCATAGGTCGCGTTGTAGGGAATCGGCGAATTGCCCGCCGCCGAACCGGAAATGAGGATGCCGCCGGACTTGCGCTCGACCATGCCCGGCAGCACCGCCAACGTAAGGTCGTGCACGCCCAGCACATTCAGCTGCAGCTGCGCTTTCTCGGTCGCCGGGTCCAGCGTCGCCACCGGGCCGAAGGTCGCGGTGCCGGCGTTGGCGCACAGGATGGAGATGGGTCGGGCGGCCAGTTCGTCGCACAGTTTCGCCCGTTCCCCGGGATCGGCGAGGTCGGCGGGCCGCACCTCGACCGCGACGCGGTACTTGTCGCTCAGGCGGGCGGCCAGCTCGTTGAGCAGGTCTTCGCGTCGTGCGGTGACGATCAGGCTGTGTCCGCGCGCTGCCAGTTCGGTGGCCAGCGCTTCGCCGATGTTCTGCGAAGCTCCGGTCACCACGGCACGCGCGTCTGGGCTGGGCGCGGGGATCGGCATGAGCCAATCGTAGACAGGCGCCGCGGCGTGGCCGGGCGCGGCGGGTCGGCCGCGAAACACGTAAACACATAGAGTGCCGAGCATGGGCCAGCCGTCGTCGGGTTCACTCGCGCCCACGCCCTCCCGGGTGGTGGCGTGGGCGCTCTGGGACTGCGGCTCCACCGGACTGAACGCCATAGTGGCTACCTTCGTCTTCTCCGTGTATTTGACCAGCAGCGTGGGGGTGGGCATATCGGGCGGCACCTCGCCGGCGAGCTGGCTGGGGCGGGCGGCGGCCATTGCCGGGTTGACCGTCGCCCTGTTGGCGCCGGCCGTCGGAGTCTGGGTGGAGTCCCCGCATCGCAGGCGGGTGGCCCTGAGCGTGTTGACCGCTCTGGCCGTCGCGCTGACATGCGGGATGTTCTTCATCCATGACCGCCCCGGCTACCTATGGGCGGGGCTGGTGCTGATGGGAGCGACCGCGGCCTGCGGCGATCTGGCCAGCGTCCCGTATAACGCGATGCTGCGCCAACTTTCGACCCCGCTGACCGCCGGCCGGATTTCGGGGTTGGGCTGGGCGGCCGGTTATGTCGGCAGCGTCCTGCTCCTGCTCGTGGTCTACACCGGATTCATCTCCGGGAAGGGCTCCGGGCCGGATGCGACGCGCGGGCTGTTTCGGACACCTTTGCACGACGGCCTGTACGTTCGGGAGGCGATGCTGGTGGCGGCGGCATGGCTGGCCATTTTTGCGCTGCCATTGCTGTTGGTCGCGCACCGGCTCCCCGACTCGACCGAGGTGCACGAGCCGACGAGCATGCTCGGCGGCTATCGCAAGCTGTTTACGGAGGTCGTTGCCGAATGGCGGCGCGACCGCAACCTGGTCTACTTCCTGTTCGCCAGCGGGCTCTTCCGGGATGGGCTGGCGGCGATCTTCGCCTTCGGCGCCGTGCTCGGCGTCAACGTGTACGGCATCTCCCAGGGCGACGTGCTCATCTTCGGGGTGGTGGCCAGCGTGGTGGCGGCGGTGGGCGCGGTAGCGGGTGGGTTCGTCGATCACCGCATCGGGTCGAAACCCGTCATCGTCGGGTCACTGGCCGCGATCGTCGTCCTGGGAATCACTCTCATGCTGCTGTCCGGCTCGGTGGCCTTCTGGATTTGCGGGCTGCTGCTGTGCATGTTCATCGGGCCGTCGCAGTCGTCCTCACGTGCGCTGCTGCTGCAGATGGCCAAGCACGGCAGGGAAGGCGTCGCGTTCGGCCTGTACACCATGACCGGGCGGGCGGTGGCGTTCGTCGCCCCGTGGCTGTTCTCGGTGTTCGTGGACGTATTCGGCGCCGTGCGCGCCGGTCTGGGCGGCATCTCGCTGGTGCTGATCGCCGGGCTGCTCGCCATGCTGGCGGTCCGGGTGCCGGCCCGGGGCGCCCTCGCGGGCGAACCGTCGTAGAGCGCTCAGCCCCGGGCGTCGCAGATGGTCAGGCCGACGCCGACGCGCTTGCTCATCTGAGCGCCGTCGACGGTGACCGAGCAGGTGACGTTGTGACCGATGTTGACGATCGTGACGTTGGCCGGGTGTGCCGCCGACTTGGCGAGGCTGACCTCTTTGGTCCAGGGCAGCTCGACGTTGAATTCGGTTTGGATCAGGCCCCCGGTGTCGATGTACATGATGCTGATGGCGCGGCCCTCGCCGGCCACGCTGTAGACGACGTCCTGCAGGGCGGCCGGGCCGGTCGACTCGGTGGGCGTCGGCAACCCGCCGGTGGGGGGCACCGGGGCGGGGATGCGCGGCGAAGACGTGCGTGTCGACGGGCTCGGCATCGGGGGCGTCGTCTCCGGCATCGCGGGCAGCGGCGGGACGGCGGTCTGGGTCTTGATCGCGTTGTTCACCAGCACCAGAGCGATGACCAAGGCAACCACCAGCAGCACGGCCGCGCCGGCGACGATCCAGAGCCATCGCGGTGGAGGCTTCGGGCCTTCGGGCGGCGGGGGAGCCGAGCCCTGCTGCAGCTGCCCCGACGGAGGAAGCTCCTGCTGCCAGTACGCCGGCAGTTGCTTGGTCGTGTTGGTGTCGTTCATCCCGGGCGCCCACGGCGGAGCTTGCGCGCCATAGGCCGGCGCATAGGGCGCCTGATCGGCGTAAGCCGGGTCGACGGGCGGCGGGTACCAGGCGCGCTGCTGGCCCGATCCCGGCAAAGAGTCAGTGAACCGATCGGTGGGACGTGAATCGTTCATGTCCACCTCATAGCTTGCAAGAGTACCTGCGCCGGGCGCTCGGACGGCGAATCACCTCATGGGCGGCGACTCAGGGGCAATCGTTCCCCGCGGCGAGAGCCGCGACCGTCATCGCGCGCATTACCGCGCGGGACCGTGCGGCGCGCGCGTGCTTGCCGCGCGAGGCGTCGGTGGATTTCATGCTGTGGGGCGTCGAATTGAGCAAGCCGAAAACCGCGTGGGCGGTCAGCCGCGCATCGGCCTCGGCGAGGTCGGGATTGAGCTCGCGCAGCACGCCGACCCAGACCTCAACGTATTGGCGTTGCGCCTTGCGTACCTGCTTCTCAGCCGCCTCGGGCAGGTGCGCGAGGTCGCGGTCCTGGATGCGGATCAGGTCCGGTTCGCCGAGCGCGAAGTCCAGGTGAAAGTCGATCAGACCGTCGAGCGTTGCGGACGGGTCGTCGGAGTTGAGAGCCCGCACGTCGCGGGCGCCGGCAAGCAGTCGGGCGCTGATGCCCACCAGCAACTCGACGAGCAGCGACTCCTTGTTGGGAAAGTGCCGGTAGATCGCCGGGCCGCTGACGCCGGCGGCGGCGCCGATGTCTTCCAGGCGTACGGCGAGAAAGCCGCGTTCTGCGAACAGCCGCTCGGCGGCCGATAGCAGCTGTTGACGACGGTCGGATTTCAACTGGCTGCGTCGATTTGGAGCATCGGCGGGCCCGGGCTGGCCGTCGGAGGTGGACGTTGTCATGACGAACCCCCGTCCAGTTGGTTAATCGCCACTAACTTAGCACGAGTTATTCACGATTAACCTGCGGTAACGGACGGCGACCTCCGGTGTCCTCGTCCCTGGACCAGCGGGATCGACGATGGTATTGTCGCTCTGAGTTAATGAGGATTAACTCAAAACGCCCCGCCCGACGGCAAGGAGGCTGCTGCGGCGATGGACAAGGTGGTGGCGACGGCCGCTGAGGCGGTTGCCGACATAACCGACGGGTCGTCCCTGGCGGTCGGGGGCTTCGGGTTCTGTGGCATCCCCGAGGCTTTGATCGCCGCGCTGGTGGCCACCGGGGTGCGTGACTTGGAGACGGTGTCCAACAACTGCGGCGGAAACGGTGTCGGGCTGGTGCACCTGTTGGTGCACAAGCGGATTCGCCGAGCCGTCGCCTCCTACGTCGGTGACAACAAGGAATTCGCCCGCCAATTCCTCGCCGGTGAGCTCGAGGTGGAACTCACCCCGCAGGGCACGCTGGCGGAGCGACTGCGTGCCGGTGGCATGGGAATCCCGGCCTTCTATACCCCGGCGGGAGTGGGTACTCCCGTCGCCGACGGTGGGCTCCCGTGGCGCTACGACGCCTCGGGAGCGGTGGCCGTCGTGTCGCCGCCCAAGGAGACCCGCGAATTCGACGGTGTCACCTACGTTCTCGAACGGGCGATCCGCACGGACTTCGCGCTGGTGCACGCCTGGAAGGGCGACCGGCACGGCAACCTCGTCTACCACCGCGCCGCTGCCAACTTCAACCCGGACTGCGCGCAGGCCGGCAGGATCACCATCGCCGAGGTGGAACACCTCGTCGAGCCGGGAGAGATCGACCCCGCTGCGGTGCACACCCCCGGTGTCTTCGTGCAACGAGTCGTACATGCGCCCGATCCCGCCAAGCCGATCGAGAAGCTGACGGTGCGCTGATGCCATGGAGTAGAGAGGGTTTGGCCGCGCGGGTGGCCGCCGAATTGGAGGACGGTCAATACGTCAACCTCGGTATCGGGATGCCCACGCTGGTCCCCAATCACATCCCGGCCGGCATCACCGTGGTCGTGCATTCGGAGAACGGCATCCTGGGCGTGGGACCTTATCCCCGGCCCGAGGACATCGATGCGGACCTGATCAACGCGGGCAAGGAGACGGTCACCACGTTGCCCGGCGCGGCCTTCTTCGGTTCCTCGACCTCGTTCGGGATCATTCGCGGTGCGCACCTAGACGTCGCCGTGCTTGGGGCGATGCAGGTCTCGGCCACCGGTGATCTGGCCAACTGGATGATTCCCGGAAAGATGGTCAAGGGCATGGGCGGTGCGATGGACCTGGTCCACGGCGCCCGCAAGGTGATCGCGATGATGGAGCACACCGCGCGCGACGGGAGCCCGAAAATCGTTGAGCGATGCACGCTTCCGCTGACCGGCGCGGGCTGTGTCGACCGCATCATCACCGATCTGGCGGTCATCGATGTCCGTGACGACGGTTTGCACTTGGTCGAGACGGCGCCGGGCGTCTCGACCGACGAGGTGATCGACAAGACCGAACCGCCGCTTGTGCTGGCGACAACCGGGAGGCTTTCGTGAGTTCATCCGTGATGACCGCTCCATCGTTCGCCGATGAGCACCGCCGGTTGGTCGGCGAGTTGAACGCCAGGCTGGCGGCTGCGGCACTGGGGGGCAACGAACGCGCGCGGGAGCGCCACGTCAGCCGCGGCAAGCTGCTGCCGCGCGAACGGGTGGATCGACTGCTCGACCCGGGCAGCCCGTTCTTGGAGCTCGCCCCGCTGGCCGCCAACGGCATGTACGACGACGAGTCCCCGGGGGCTGGGATCATCACCGGGATCGGCCGGGTGTCGGGACGCGAGTGTGTGATCGTCGCCAACGACGCCACGGTCAAGGGCGGCACCTACTACCCGATGACGGTCAAAAAGCACCTGCGCGCACAGGAAGTCGCACTGCAGAATCGCTTGCCCTGCATCTACCTGGTGGACTCCGGCGGCGCCTTCCTGCCGCGCCAGGACGAGGTGTTTCCCGACCGCGAGCACTTCGGCCGAATCTTTTACAACCAGGCGACCATGAGCGCCAAGGAAATTCCGCAGGTGGCCGCCGTCCTCGGATCGTGCACGGCCGGCGGCGCCTATGTGCCGGCCATGAGCGATGAGGCCGTCATCGTCCGCGAACAGGGCACCATCTTTCTCGGCGGTCCGCCGCTGGTGAAGGCTGCGACCGGTGAGATCGTCTCGGCCGAAGACCTCGGCGGTGGCGACCTGCATTCGCGGGTCTCCGGGGTCACCGACCATCTTGCCGACGACGACGAGCACGCGTTGCGGATCGTCCGCGCGATCGCGGCAACCTTCGGACCGCGCGAGCCCAGCCAATGGGACGTGCTGCCTTCGGTCGAGCCCAAGCACGCGCAGAGCGAGCTCTACGATATGGTACCGCCGGATCCGCGCGTGCCCTACGACGTGCACGAGGTCATCATGCGCCTGGTCGACGGCAGCGAATTCAGCGAATTCAAGGCCAACTACGGCAAGACGCTGGTGACCGCCTTCGCGCGCATCCACGGGCATCCCGTCGGCATCATCGCCAACAACGGCGTGCTGTTCAGCGAATCCGCTTTGAAGGGCGCCCATTTCATCGAGCTGTGCGACAAGCGCAAAATTCCGCTGCTGTTTCTGCAGAACATCGCCGGGTTCATGGTCGGCCGCGACTACGAGGCCGGCGGCATCGCCAAACACGGCGCCAAGATGGTGACCGCCGTGGCCTGTGCCCGGGTACCCAAGCTGACCGTCGTGATCGGCGGATCGTATGGAGCGGGCAACTATTCGATGTGCGGACGGGCGTACTCCCCGCGCTTCCTGTGGATGTGGCCCAATGCGCGCATATCGGTCATGGGCGGCGAGCAGGCCGCCTCGGTGCTGGCCACGGTGCGCGGTGAGCAACTCGCCGCGGCCGGCAAACCGTGGCCGCCCGATGAGGAAGAGGCGTTCAAGGCGCCGATCCGCGCGCAATACGAGGACCAGGGCAACCCGTACTATTCGACCGCGCGCCTGTGGGACGACGGCATCATCGACCCGGCCGACACCAGAACGGTTGTCGGGCTGGCGCTTTCGGTATGTGCCCATGCCCCGTTGGAGCCGGTCTCCTACGGCGTCTTCCGGATGTGATGAATATGTTTGAAACCGTATTGGTAGCCAACCGCGGCGAGATCGCCGTCCGGGTAATGCGGACGCTGCGCCGGCTGGGCATCCGGTCGGTGGCGGTATACAGCGACCCCGACGCCAACGCCCGTCATGTCCTGGAGGCCGACACGGCCGTCCGCCTGGGTCCCGCCCCGGCCCGCGAGAGCTACCTCGACATCGGCAAGGTGCTGGATGCGGCGGCACGCACCGGAGCTCAGGCTATCCATCCCGGCTACGGATTTCTTTCCGAGAACGCCGAATTCGCCGCCTCCTGCGAGCGTGCCGGCGTGGTGTTCCTGGGCCCGCCGGCACGGGCAATCCAGGTGATGGGCGACAAGATCACCGCCAAGAACGCGGTCGCCGCCTTCGACGTGCCGGTGGTGCCCGGTGTGGCCAAGCCCGGACTGAGCGACGACGAGTTGGTCGCGGCGGCCGAAGAAGTCGGATATCCGGTGTTGATCAAGCCGTCGGCGGGCGGTGGTGGCAAGGGCATGCGCCTGGTCGACGATCCGAGCCGGCTGCGCGATGCCCTGCTCGGCGCCCGGCGGGAGGCCGCCTCGTCGTTCGGCGACGACACCCTGTTCCTCGAGCGATTCGTATTGCGCCCCAGGCACATCGAAGTGCAGGTTCTCGCCGATACCCACGGCAACGTGGTGCACCTCGGCGAGCGCGAGTGCAGCCTGCAACGCCGCCACCAGAAGGTGATCGAAGAGGCGCCCTCGCCGTTGCTCGACCCGCAGACCCGCGCCCGCATCGGAGCGGCTGCCTGCAACACGGCCCGCAGTGTCGATTACGTCGGCGCGGGCACGGTGGAGTTCATCGTGTCCGCCGACCGGCCGGACGAATTCTTCTTCATGGAGATGAACACCCGGCTCCAGGTGGAACATCCGGTCACCGAAGCGGTTACCGGCCTGGACCTGGTGGAGTGGCAGCTCCGGGTGGCCGCGGGCGAGAAGCTGGGGTTCGCGCAGGACGACATCGAACTGCGGGGCCACGCGGTCGAGGCCCGGGTGTACGCCGAGGATCCCGCGCGGGGGTTCCTTCCCACCGGCGGCCGGGTCCTGCACGTCGCCGAACCCTCCGGCGCCGGCGTGCGGGTCGACTCCTCACTGCTGGCGGGCACGCACGTCGGCAGCGACTACGACCCGATGCTGAGCAAGGTGATCGCCCACGGGGAGGACCGCGACGAAGCGCTGGCCAAACTCGACGGGGCGCTGGCGCGGACCGCAATCCTGGGTGTGCAGACCAACATCGAATTCCTCCGGTTCCTGCTCGCCGACGAGCGGGTGCAGGCCGGTGACCTGGACACGGCGCTGCTGGACGAACGCGTGGCGGACTTCGCGCCGATGCCGGCGCCCGACGACGTACTCGCCGCCGGCGGCCTCTACCGTCAGTGGGCGCTGGACCGTCGTGCCGCGGGCAACCCGTGGGCGGCGCCGACCGGATGGCGGGTCGGGGGCGCGCCGGCGCCCGTACGCACCGAGATGCAGACCCCGCTGCGCAGCGAGACCGTGTCAGTATGGGGACCACCTAAGGACGCCCGGGTACAGGTCGGTGTGGGTGAGATCCATTCCGCGAGCGCGCAAGTCGACGGGGCGCGGATGGACGTCACGCTGGACGGGGTGCGCCGCGAATACCGCTGGGCCGAGGCCGACCGTCACCTGTGGATCGCCGACGAGCGGGGGGCGTGGCACCTGCGCGAGGCCGAGGAGCACAAGATCCACCGCGCGGCCGGTGCGCAGCAGGCCGAGATCCTCAGCCCCATGCCCGGCAGTGTGATCGCGGTGCAGGCCGCCTCCGGCGCCGAGGTAGCCGAGGGCGACGTGGTGGTGGTCGTGGAGGCGATGAAGATGGAACACTCGCTCCCCGCGCCGGTTTCGGGACGAGTGGAGCTCTTGGTGTCTGTCGGCGATCAGGTCACGGTCGACCAGGTGCTGGCCCGGCTGGTTCCCGAAGAGCCTGAAGCAGCAGCCGATTCGAGTAAGGACGAAACATGACGACATCGATTACCGCGGGAACGCTACCCAAGGAATATCAGGATCTTCGCGACACGGTGGCCGAGTTCGCGCGCGCCGTCGTCGCCCCCGTATCGGCCAAACACGACGAAGAGCACAGCTTCCCGTACGAGGTCGTCGCCAAGATGGGCGAGATGGGGTTGTTCGGCCTGCCATTCCCCGAGGAGTACGGCGGCATGGGCGGTGACTACTTCGCGCTATCGCTGGCGCTCGAGGAACTCGGCAAGTTCGACCAGTCGGTGGCGATCACCCTCGAGGCCGGCGTCAGCCTCGGCGCGATGCCGATCTACCGCTTCGGCTCCGAGGAACAGAAAGCCAAATGGCTGCCGGACCTGACGGCCGGCCGGGCCCTGGCCGCCTTCGGGCTCACCGAGCCGGGCGCCGGTTCCGACGCGGGCGCCACCCGGACCACGGCCCGGCTCGACGGCGGCGAGTGGGTGATCAACGGCAGCAAGCAGTTCATCACCAATTCCGGTACCGACATCACGAAGCTGGTCACCGTCACCGCGGTCACCGGCACCGTTGCCGATGGCAAAAAGGAGATCTCGACGATCATCGTGCCCAACGGCACACCGGGATTCACCGTCGAGCCGGTCTACAGCAAGGTCGGCTGGAACGCCTCGGACACCCACCCGTTGAGCTTCGCCGACGCGCGCGTCCCGGAGGAGAACCTCCTGGGCCCCCGCGGCACCGGCTACGCAAACTTCCTGTCCATCCTGGACGAGGGCCGCATTGCGATCGCCGCGCTGTCGACCGGCGCCGCGCAGGGCTGCGTCGACGAGAGCGTGAACTACGCCAAGGAACGCCAGTCCTTCGGGCAGCCGATAGGCTCGTATCAGGCGATCAGCTTCAAGATCGCGCGGATGGAAGCACGCGCTCACGTCGCGCGGACGGCCTACTACGACGCGGCCGCGAAGATGTTGGCCGGCAAGCCATTCAAGAAGGAGGCGGCCATCGCGAAGATGATCGCGTCGGAAGCGGCGATGGACAATGCGCGTGACGCCACGCAAATCCACGGCGGGTACGGCTTCATGAACGAGTATCCCGTGGCGCGTCACTACCGCGACAGCAAGATCCTCGAAATCGGTGAGGGGACCACCGAGGTCCAGCTGATGCTCATCGCTCGATCGCTGGGGCTGTCATGACGGACCGCAAGTCGATCATCCAGCGGGGCCTGTGGTTCGAGGAATTCGAGATCGGCACGACGTATCTACACCGGCCCGGCCGGACCATCACCGAGGCCGACAACGTCTTGTTCACCACGCTGACCATGAACACCCAGTCGCTGCACCTGGATGCGGCGTGGGCCGCCGAGCAGCCCGGCTTTCGGGGCGAGCGGCTGGTGAACTCGATGTTCACCCTGTCCACGCTGGTCGGACTGTCGGTCTCGCAGCTGACGCTGGGCACCATCGTCGCCAACCTCGGCTTCTCCGAGGTGTCGTTCCCCAAGCCGGTCTTCCACGGCGACACTCTCTACGCGGAGACCGTGTGCACCGCCAAGCGGGAGTCGAAGAGCCGGCCCGGCGAAGGGATCGTCACCCTCGAGCACACCGGGCGCAACCAGCATGGCGACATAGTCGCGCGAGCCGCGCGCACAACTCTGGTCCAGAAACGCCCGAGCGACGAGGAGGCCGAGTGAACCTGCAAGCCGCCGGCCCGGGTTGGTTGTTCTGCCCCGCGGACCGCCCCGAGCGGTTCGCGAAGGCCGCCGCCGCGGCCGACGTGGTGATCCTCGACCTCGAGGACGGCGTGGCCCAAGCGGACAAGCCGGCCGCGCGCAAGGCGCTGCGGGAGACCCCGCTGGATCCCGAGCGCACCGTGGTGCGCGTCAACGCGGCCGGCACCCAGGAGCACGGCCGCGACCTGGATGCCCTGGCCGAGACCCCCTACACGACGGTGATGCTGTCGAAGACGGAGTCGGCCGCGCAGGTGTCGGCGCTGGCGCCGCGCGACGTCATCGCGCTGATCGAGACCCCCCGTGGGGCGGTCTTCAGCACCGAGATCGCCGCCGCCGAGGGGACCGTCGCAATGATGTGGGGCGCCGAGGATCTCGTCGCGGCCCTCGGCGGCAGCTCCAGCCGCCTGGCCGACGGCACCTACCGCGACTTCGCCCGCCACGTCCGGTCCACGGTCCTGCTGGCGGCGTCCACCTTCGGCCGGGCCGCGCTCGACGCGGTGCATCTGGACATCCGGGACGTCGACGGGTTACGCGCGGAAGCCGACGATGCCGTCGCGGTGGGCTTCCACGGGACCGTCTGCATCCACCCCACCCAAATTTCCGTCGTGCGAGACGCCTATCGCCCCAGTGAGGAGAAAGTCGACTGGGCCCGAAGGGTATTGGACGCGGCGCGGACCGAACGCGGCGTTTTCGCGTTCGAGGGACAGATGGTGGACTCGCCGGTGCTCAAGCATGCGGAAATGCTGGTGCGCCGGGCGGAGCAGTCCGCCGCGGGGTGACCGTCGAAAGCCGCCCGGCCCGCGGCGCCACTGGGCGCGACACGTGCGCGATCACCGCGGTCTCTTCACATTTGAGCGCATAATGGTGAGTACGCCAGTGTCGCGGCGAGCGGAGCCTTTCGTGTAGCTGGCGATCGACTTCGGCTCGCGGTGGGTCCCGGCTGTGGCTGTGACCCCTGCGGCACCGAGGTAGGGAGACGGTATGGCGACGGTGCCTCAACTGCCGATGACCGTCGACGTCGAGCCGGTGCAACTCGTCGCCGCGGACGGGACACCGACGCCCGAGCCCCGCTATGGCCGTGACCTTCCCGTCGAGACACTGTGCTGGCTCTACGAGATGATGGTCGTCACCCGCGAGCTGGACACCGAGTTCATCAACCTGAAGCGCCAGGGAGAGCTGGCGTTGTTCGCGTCGTGCCGCGGTCAGGAAGCCGCCCAGGTGGGCGCGGCCGCCTGTCTGCGTAAGACGGACTGGCTGTTTCCGCAATACCGTGAGCTTGGCGTCTACCTCGTGCGCGGCATCCCGCCCGGCCACGTCGGCGCGGTGTGGCGTGGAACCTGGCATGGCGGACTGGAATTCACCAAGAAGTGCTGCGCCCCGACCTCGATCCCGATCGGCACCCAGACCCTGCACGCCGTCGGGGCGGCGATGGCCGCGCAACGCCTCGGCGAGGATTCGGTCACGGTGGCCTTCCTCGGCGACGGCGCGACCAGCGTGGGCGACGTACATGAGGCGCTGAACTTCGCGGCCGTGTTCGCCACGCCGTGTGTGTTCTTCGTGCAGAACAACCAATGGGCAATCTCGGTGCCGATCCACAAACAAACCGCGGCACCATCCATCGCGCACAAGGCAATCGGCTACGGCATGCCCGGGATACGAGTGGACGGCAACGACGTGCTGGCCTGCTACGCGGTGATGGCCGAGGCCGCCGCGCGCGCCCGGGCCGGCGGTGGTCCGACCCTGATCGAGGCGGTCACCTACCGGCTCGGCCCGCACACCACCTCGGATGATCCCAGCCGCTACCGGACCCAGGAGGAGGTGGACCGCTGGTCGGCGCTCGACCCGATCCCGCGCTACCGCACTTACCTGCAAGGTCAGGGATTGTGGTCGAACCGCCTCGAGGACCGCGTCGCCGCCCGCTCGAAGCGGATGCGCACCGAACTGCGCGACGCGGTGTTCGGTGCACCCGATTTCGACATCGACGAGGTGTTCACCACGGTGTACGCCGAGATCACGCCGGGGCTGCAGGCGCAACGCCAAGCGCTGCGGGCCGAACTCGACCGAAGCGATGGGGAGGCCTGAATGACTCAGCTCGCTGATCGCCCGGCGAGCCCCGGTGACACCCTCACCGCCACAACGGAGAACGCCGGCGCGCAGTCGCTGACCATGGTGCAGGCGCTCAACCGTGCCCTGGTTGACGCGATGGCCGCCGACGACCGGGTGCTGGTGTTCGGCGAAGACGTCTCGGTCGAGGGCGGGGTGTTCCGGGTAACCGAAGGGCTGGCCCAAACGTTCGGCGAGCAGCGCTGTTTCGACACGCCGCTGGCGGAGTCCGCCATCATCGGGATCGCGGTGGGACTGGCGCTACGCGGGTTTGTGCCGGTTCCGGAAATTCAGTTCGACGGCTTTTCCTACCCGGCCTTCGATCAGGTGGTCAGCCATCTGGCGAAGTACCGCACCCGCACCCGCGGCGAGATCAACATGCCGGTGACGGTGCGGATCCCGTCGTTCGGCGGAATCGGTGCCGCTGAACATCATTCGGATTCCACCGAATCGTATTGGGCGCATACCGCGGGCCTGAAAGTTGTGGTTCCGTCCAGCCCGGCCGACGCGTACTGGCTGCTTCGCCATGCGATCTCTTGCCCGGATCCGGTGATGTATCTCGAGCCGAAGCGGCGCTATCAGGTCCGCGGCGATGTCGACACCGAGCGGCCCGAACCGCCGATCGGACGGGCGGCGGTGCGCCGGCCCGGCTCCGACGTCACCGTCGTGACCTACGGCAGCTTGGTCAGCACCGCGGTCGGCGCCGCGGAAGAGGCGCAGCGGCAACGTGGTTGGAGCCTGGAGGTCATTGACCTGCGGTCACTGGTCCCGTTGGATTTCGATACGGTGGCGGAGTCGATTCACCGGACCGGACGCTGTGTGGTGATGCACGAGGGGCCGCGCAGCCTGGGATACGGCGCCGGGTTGGCCGCCCGGATCCAAGAGGAGATGTTCTACGAACTGGAGGCGCCGGTGTTGCGCGCCTGTGGATTTGACACTCCCTACCCGCCCGCGCGACTGGAGCGATTGTGGCTACCCGGGCCCGACCGGCTGCTGGACTGCGTCGAGCGTGCGTTGGGACAGCCATGAGCGCCGACGAGCGGGTCAAGTCGTTCCGGGTTCCCGACCTCGGGGAGGGATTGCAGGAAGTGACGGTGACGCACTGGAACGTCGCCGCGGGCGACGACGTCGAGCTCAACCAGGTGCTTTGCTCCGTCGAGACCGCCAAGGCGGAGGTGGAACTGCCCAGCCCGTATGCGGGGCGCATCGTCGAAACCCACGGTGGCGAAGGCGATGTGCTCCCGGTGGGCGCGGTGCTGGTGCGCATCGACACCGCGCCGCTGAACGGCGACGTCCCCGCGGCCTCCGAGCAGCTGCCCACGTTGGTCGGCTACGGCGCCGACGCCGGCATCGACGTCAGCCGGCGGAGCGGCCGCCCGCGCGCGGCCCCGCCGACCCGCAAATTGGCCAAGGAACTGATGGTCGACCTACGCTCGCTGCAGCGCGATCCCGACGACATCATCACCCGCGCGGACGTGCTGGCGGCGGCTGACCAGAACGGGGCCGACGTTCGACCCGTCCGCGGCGTGCACGCCCGGATGGCCGACAAAATGACGGCGTCGCACCGGGAGATCCCGGCCGCCAAAGTCAGCGTCGCGGTTGACTGTACCGAGTTGTTGAGGCTGTCCGACCTGGCGTCGGCAGAGCAGCGGATCACGCCGTTCGTCCTGACAATGCGAATGCTGGTAATTGCGCTGCGCCACAACGAAATCCTCAACTCGTCGTGGGTCGACTCGCCCGAGGGTCCGCAGATTCGCATAGATCAGCGAGTGCACCTGGGATTCGGAGTGGCCACCACACGCGGGCTCCTGGTCCCCGTGATCACCGACGCGCACAACATGACCACCCGCCAATTGGCCATGCGGGCAGCCGAATTGATCACCGGCGCGCGGGAAGGCACGCTCACGCCGGGGGAGCTGCGCGGCTCCACCTTCACCGTGTCGAACTTCGGGGCCCTGGGCGCCGACGACGGCGTGCCGGTGATCAACCATCCCGAAGCGGCCATCCTGGGGATGGGGTCGATCAAGCCGCGCCCGGTGGCGATCGGGGATCAGGTCTTGGTACGCCCTACGATGACGCTGACGTGCGTGTTCGACCACCGCGTCGCCGACGGCGCGCAGGCGGCCCGGTTCGTCACCGAGCTGAGGGACTTGATCGAGTCACCAGCGACCGCGTTGATCGACCTGTAAAACCTCACGGGTGCGGCGGAACGGGGCACCAGAACAGGCCGCAGTTGAAGCTCGGCGCCCGCGAAGGCGGCGGTGGCGGATACGCGGGCGGGTTGTCGGTATCCCAGCACTGATTCCAGTACTTGTTCTCACCCCATGCCGGGTTCCACGGCTGGTTGGGGCACCAATACACCTGCGGCGCCGGGCTTGGCTGGGCGTGTGCCGTTCCGGCGACCAGCGCGAAGCCGGCCGTCGCGAGGCCGCTGGACAGAAGGACGCCGGAAACGGCGCGGGTGAGGGTACGGGTGACTTGCACGCTGCATGTCCTTTGTTCATGCGCCAGGGAGGTTGGCGTCTTCGCAGCAATCACACAATGTGTGCTCTGCTACCGATCCCAACCTGTTGACCATGATGGAACTACCGGCGTTGTGCCGCGGCCAATCGCTGAGCAAACTCCGGCGACTGGATGGAGTAGGCCTGGGGGCCGAGCTCCGTGCGCATGGCGAAGACGTGTTGCTCGTGGTCCAGCGATCCCGGGCTGACGGTGGCGCGCATGGTGGCCTTCGTCGCCAGCACCACCTCGCGCGGGGCGGCCGCGGGCCCCGCGGCGAGCTCCAGCGCTGCGGCGACCGGATCGTCGGCGACGGAAAGCGCCAGGCCGTGGCGCACGGCGGCCTCAGCGTCGAAACGCATGCCGAAGAGCAGGGCCGCGCGGGCCACCTGCGGGCCCACCGACCGCTGCAGCATCCAGGTCGCACCCCCGCCGGGATGCAGGCCGAGCTTCTGGAACCGGGCGTCGAACAGCGCCGCCGGACCGGCGATGCGCACGTCGGCCGCCAGTGCGAGATTCAGACCCGCGCCGACGGCCGCGCCGTTGACCGCGGCGATGGTGGGCAGGCGGCAGCTGCCGATGGCCATGAAGCCGTCGTAGAGCTGCTGCAGGCCCGTCTCGGCCTTGTCGCCGCCCGCGGCGCCGAGCGCGCTGAGGTCCGCGCCGGCGCAGAACGCCTTGCCGGCCCCGGTGACCACCAGGGCGTGCACGTCGGGGTCGGCCTCGGCCCGCTCCACGGCGGCGCGCAGGCGCGCGGACATCTCGGCGGTCACCGCGTTGCGCCGGTCGGGGTCGTTGACGGTGACGAGCGCGATGCGATTTTCGACGGTGAACAAGACGAGGTCGGATTGGGCCATCAGGCACCTCCGCGGCTTGGGTTTGGCGGGTCCGGGCGACGCACGATGCTGTGCCGTCGGCCGCGACTCCGGGGCAGGGTAAGGGTACTGCGCGACCTGCTCGCGGATGGCAACCGGTGTGGGCGCGGTCGCTGTGTGTTTCGCCCAATAGGCACCAGCGGCAACCGTTGCCTTCGCATTCGGGACGCGAACGCTATTGGAGGTCGACTGCGGGCATTTTCAAAGAATGGTTGTGAAAAAGCGAATGCGTTTGCCATTGGGCGCTCGAGGCGACGCTCAAAAGGGTGCCGAGCACGCCACGTCGTTTAATGACGGGGATGTGATTCAGGACCGAAAATGCGCGACCACGCTTGAACCGGCGCCCGAGAAGCGTCACGCAGTGAGCCCAAAGCCTTAACTGGTTTTGCTTACCCGCATTCGGGTCTAGCCAACTTCTTCGCCAGCTGATCGAGCGCCGCTTGGCGCCGTCTGACGGCACATGCTCGTTGATCCCGCTGCGTCCCTTGGATCACCGTGGTTGGCAACGTGTCGTAGCGGAACCTCGTGTTCGCATAGTGGATTGCCGCATCGATCATTTCGATGTAACGCTCCGCTTCGTCCACGGCGCACGTGCCCTCGATGCGCTGGACCTCATCCCAACAGGGATAGGAGGAGTACCGGGCATCGAGCCGTTGCTGCGAAACCTGGGATCCGAAGTAGCCACGCCAGTCTCGGCTTAGCCACCCCCGTGTCTTGACCTCAACTTTGATCCTGTTCCCCAGCCCGGCTACGAACTTGGGTTCTCCAACTCGCACCACCGGTTGCCAGTCGTCCGACGTCACATCGACCACCCCTCGAATAGAGACGCCCTAAGTCATAATCCCCCGGCTAGCGTCATCTGCTCGCACGACACGCCAATTGTCGTTCCCTAACCGTCAATTTGGCAAACGTTTAGCGACCGGCGGCATCGCGGCACTTGTTGGGAGCCTTTAACGCCGTCGTGTCTTGCGGCGCAGCGACGGTGCGCGAGGCCAGCAAGAAGCCTTTGAGAATCCGCAATGGCCTGCCGCTGATGTTGATGCCGGCCGCAGAGAGCGCCGGCCCAAAGGCGCCGACGGCAGGACGCTAAATGCGAATCGTGGCGGAGAACAAGACTGCGGACAAGGAAATCGGTTCCGTGCGCCTGGCGATTGGCGGTTCGCGGTTGCACGCCGACTATGAGATGGGCGACGCTTGGGCATCAATGCATTGCGGGGCTAACGAGGGGACGCGCGATGGCGAAGGTTCTGTTCGTCGTGACCGGCGCAAGTTACTGGACGCTCAAGGACGGCACGAGGCATCCGACGGGCTATTGGGCCGAGGAGTTCGCCGCCCCGTACCGCGCGCTCACCGACGCCGGTCACGAGGTCGTGGTGGCCACCCCGAAAGGTGTTGTGCCGCATGTGGATGTGATGAGCCTGCGTCCGTCGATGGCCGGCAGTGAAGAGATCGCCCGGGAGCTGGAGGAGATCCTGCGCTCCGCAGAGGAATTGCGCCGGCCGATCGAGTTGGCCGACGCCCGCCTCGAGGACTATGACGCCGTCTACTACCCGGGCGGGCACGGCCCGATGGAGGACCTGTGGCAGGACGCGGACTCAGGCCGGCTGCTGACCGCGGCACTCGCGTCCGGCAAGCCGCTGGCCATCGTCTGTCACGCTCCGGTCGCCCTCATGGCGACTCGGCGAAACGGGGCTTCACCATTCGCCGGCTACCAGGTCACGGCTTACACCAACGACGAAGAGGACGCCGTCGGCCTGCGAGAGAAGGCGCGCTGGACCGCCGAGGACGAACTGGTGAAGCTGGGCGTCGACTTCTCCCGCGGCGAGGTCTGGAAGCCCTACACGGTGAAAGACCGCAATCTCTTCACGGGTCAGAATCCGGCCTCGGCGGCCCCTTTGGCGAAAGAGTTCATGAAGGAACTCCGTTAAGGGAGTGCCGCAGGCCATGCGGGTTCACACTTGTGGAATGAACCTCTGTGATTGCACCGCCTATGCGCTGAGCGCAGCGCCCCCGCGGGTGGCCTGATCGTGCCCGCCGGTGGGCCCGAGCTGGAGCCGCGCCGCCCGTTGAAAGGCCTCTCGGACATCCGCGCGTTCTTTCACACGAACAAGGTGCCGCTGTACTTCATCTCGCCGACCCCGTTCAACCTGCTAGGCGTCGACCGCTGGATACGAAACTTCTTCTACCTGACCTACTTTGACTCTTTCGAGGGCACACACTCGCGCGTGTTCGTGCCCCGGCGACGTGACCGCCGCGATTTCGACTCGATGGACGAGGTGTGCAGCCACCTGCTGTCCGATTCCGAGACGCTCGAGTTCATCGCCGGTAAAGGTCCCGGCGGCAAGTGCTGCTTTGTGATGATGAACGAGGAAATCCAGGCCCTCGCGCGGTCCGCGGGCCTCGAGGTCATGCATCCGCCGATCGAGCTGCGTAATCGCCTGGGCTCCAAGATCGTCATGACGCACCTGGCCAGCGAGGCGGGGGTGCCGAGCGTGCCAAACACGATCGGGCGGGCCGGCTCCTACGACGAACTGCTGGCGCTCGCACAAGGCGCCGGGTTAGGGGATGACCTCGTCATCTCGATCGCGTACGGCAATGCCGGCAGCGGGACGTTCTTTGTGCACGGTCAGCGCGACTGGGACCAGCACGCCGGTAACCTGGTCGGGCAGGACCTCAAGGTCATGAAGCGCATCCGCAATGTGGAGGTGTGCCTCGAGGGTGCAGTGACCCGCCACGGCACGGTGGTCGGCCCAGCGATGACCAGTCTCGTCGGTTATTCGGAGCTGACGCCGAGCCGGGGCAGCTGGTGTGGCAATGACATCTGGCACGAGGTGCTGCCGCCCGCCCAGACGCATGCCGCGCGAGAAATGGTGACAAAGCTGGGCGACGTCATGCGCCGCGAGGGTTATCTCGGTTATTTCGAGGTGGACCTGCTGCACGACCTCGACTCCGACGAGCTCTACCTCGGCGAGGTGAATCCGCGCCTGAGCGGCGCGAGTCCGATGACGAATCTGACCACCGAGGCCTACGCCGACATGCCGCTGTTCCTCTTTCACCTGCTCGAGTACATGGACGTGGAGTACGAGCTCGACATCGATGAGATCAACTCCCGCTGGGAGCGCGGCTACGGCGAGGACGAGGTCTGGGGCCAGGTGATCCTCACCGAGACCTCGCCGGATATCGAGATCTTCACCGCGACGCCGCGCACCGGGGTATGGCGCATCGACGACGACGGTCGGGTCTCCTTTTCGCGGACCGCCAACGACTGGGCCACGCTGCTCGACGGCTCCGAGGCCTTTTACATGCGGGTCGCGGCGCCCGGCGACTTGCGTTCCGAGGGAGCCCAACTCGGCGTGCTCGTCACCCGCGCACACCTGCAGACGGACGACTATCAGCTCAGCGACCGCTGCCAGCGCTGGGTCAAGGGTATGAAGGCGAAGTTCACCTCAACGCCCCTGACGCCCGCCGCGCCGATCGTCTCGCGACTCGTCGCGCGCGCGTGAGCCGCCCGGCCGGTATCGCACTGCACAACTGGCTGTCGCCGCCGTACGCGCGGTGGTCCTTCCAGCATGTCGAAGACATGGTGCCGACCGCAGTAATCCCCAGGGGGGCCGGGCCGGTCGCGCGCCTTCCGGCCGCCCGTGCTCCCGTGGCCGAGATTTCGGTGACCAACACCAACGGGACGGCCACCACCGTCGGCGCGGTAATGGCCGCCACCGTCACCGACGGGTGGGCCGTCGCCCACCGCGGCTCGACGGTGGCCGAGGAGTACCTGGACGGCATGACGGCCACGACCCGGCACCTGCTGTTCTCGGTGAGCAAGTCGATGGTGGCGGCGGTGGCAGGCGGGTTGCACGGCTCCGGTGCGATCGATCTTGACGCGCCGGTCACGAGATACGTTCCCGCCCTGGCCAATTCCGGCTACGCCGGCGCGACGGTGCGCCACCTGCTGGACATGAGGTCGGGCATCGCCTTCTCCGAAAATTACGACGATCCGGCCGCCGAGATCCACCGTCTCGACCAGGCGATGGGGTGGGCACCCAAGAGCGGCCCGGACGTCCCTGCCACGCTGCACGACTTCCTGCCTACCCTGCGGCAGAAGTCGGCTCACGGCGGACCGTTCGAATATCGCTCGTGTGAAACGGACGTCCTCGGCTGGATCTGCGAGGTCGCTGCCGGCCAGCGGATGCCCGAATTGATGTCGGAACTGTTGTGGAGTCGGATCGGCGCCCACCGCGACGCCACCATTGCCGTCGACTCGGTCGGGACCGGGTTTTGCGACGGCGGCATCAGCGCCTGTCTCACCGACATGATCCGGTTCGGCTCGCTGTTCCTGCGCGACGGTGTCTCGCTGACCGGGGAGCAAGTGGTGCCGGCGGCGTGGATCGCCGACACCCTCGACGGCGGCGCCGACTCCCGTCAGGCATTCGCCGCCAGCCCCGATCACGACACCGATCTGTCCGGCGGGATGTACCGCAACCAGATGTGGTTCCCGTACCCGGGCAGCAACGTGGTGTTGTGCCTGGGCATGTGCGGTCAGATGGTCTACGTCAACCGCTCCGCGGAGGTCGTCGCCGCCAAGGTGTCCACCCAGCCGCACTCCCATGAGCCGCACATGTTGGACACGCTGCGTGCGTTCGACGCGGTGGCACACGAACTGGCCGGGGTCACCGGTTAGTGCCTGCCGTCGGCGTCAGGTGTGGACGATCCAGCCCGCTTCGGTGAAGGGAGCGGGTTGCGCGGGATCGTTGATCGTGATGTACAGGTCGCCTGCCGCAGGCATAGCGAAGCCCACGAAACCATGCGTGGTCTGCCCGTCCTGAAGGCCGCCCGACTGCAGCGGGGGCATCTTGTCGAGCCTCTGGTAGTCGACCGCAAGCGTTGCCGGCTGGGGCGCATTGTCGGGATGGGTCAACGGCTGACTGCCGCCGCCGTAACCCGCGAATATGTAGTTCCGGTCGAATTGGAAGAACCGGTGGGACGTCGCGGTGATGGTCAATTCCACGACGTTGCAGCCGGGGCCAGACGGATTCGCAAAATGCGAGGCGCACCCCGGCGGCAACCACGTTGCACTGTCGACAGTGATGTCTGCGGTCGCGCCGCCGGCCGACCGCACATGCACGGGCACACCCAACTGACCGATGGGAAACGGTGGATTCTCGGGCGTGGGATCAGCCGATGCGATGGGACCCGAGCATGCGGCAATGGCCACGGCAACCGCGGCTGCAGGAATCACCGATTCCGCGCGCACCCGGGGGGGTTACCCGCAGCGCTGCCGCACGCAAACCCGTCCGCATAGTTGGTCGGGAGCTAGTCACGG
This sequence comes from Mycobacterium sp. 852002-53434_SCH5985345, assembly GCF_001667155.1. Classification (NCBI taxonomy): domain Bacteria; kingdom Bacillati; phylum Actinomycetota; class Actinomycetes; order Mycobacteriales; family Mycobacteriaceae; genus Mycobacterium; species Mycobacterium sp. 852002-53434_SCH5985345. Next base: position 46,968 of record NZ_LZIE01000097.1, on the reverse strand, counting down.
TTCCTCGAACGCTTATCGATCGCGGCACACGCGCTCGCGGCACAGAAACGATAAGGAACTGCTACCTGCCATCCGGCGCTTGCGCGGTATGTCGAGTGCAGGGGTCTTGGCAGGCGCAATTAACCCCGGGCAGTACTTGGTGTGCGACGCCGACGCCGCTGTGAATGGTGACGACCGCGACGATCCCGCCGCTCGCGGAAAGTGCTGCGGCAATGAGCATTGCAACTGCGAAGCCATGGCCGAGGGGTTGCCCGATGCCGGCATCGATTCCGGCCACGGTTGGCAAGGCCGCGACGGCGAGCAGTCCGGCGAGGCGCGCGACGGCGTTGTTGACGCCTGAAGCGGTTCCGGCAAGCTCCTCCGGCACGGCGGCGAGGACCGCCGCGGTGAGCGGCGCGACGGTGATCGCCAAACCGAGGCCGAAGACCGCGACTGCGGGCAGCACCGCTTCGAAGTATGACGCCCCCGGGGTGATGCGGGCCATCAACGCCAGTCCGGCTGCGGCAAACAGGGAGCCTACCGTCATGGGCAGCCGCGGACCCAGGCGCTCGGCGAAGGCACCGGCGCACGGCGAGCCGAGCAACATGATGATGGTGGTCGGCAGGGTTGCGAGGCCGGCAGCTAACGCCGAGTAGTGCAGGGTTTGCTGCAACTGTAGTGCCAGCAAAAAGAGAGCGCCCCCGAGCGCGGCATAGACGGCGAGCGTGGTGAGGTTCGCGCCGGTGAATTGGCGCAAGCGAAATAAGCGCAGGGGTAGGACCGGGGCGGCGGCACGCGTCTCGATCAACGCAAACGTCACGAGTGCCGCTACGCCAATTGTGGCGGCTGCCACGGTGATTGGCGTCCAGCCGCGAGAAGGCGCTTCGATCAGCGCGTAGATCATTCCGGCGAGGCCGACCATCACCGCGGCGGCGCCCAGGACATCCGGGCGTCCTCGCGCGGCGGTGTTGCGCGATTCGGGAACGTGACGAGCCGTAATCCACCCGGCGGCGGCCAGCGGAATGTTCAAGAAGAAGATCCACCGCCAGGACGCGGCGTCGACAAGCCAACCGCCGATCAACGGGCCGAGTGCCGTGGTTACCCCGGACATGCCTGCCCAAATCCCCACGGCACGCGCCCGGTCTTGGTCTCTGATTCCGACGTCGATCAATGCAAGGCTGCCGGGAACCAACGCTGCCGCGCCGACGCCCTGAACGATGCGTGCGCCGATCAACCAGCTCACGGTCGGCGATAGTCCGCAGGCGAGCGAGGCCGCGGTGAAAACGGCCAAGCCGCTGAGAAACACACGGCGCCGACCATAACGGTCGCCCGCCGCGCCTCCGGAGAGCAGCAACGCCGTCAGCGACAGCAGATAGCCGTCGAGTACCCACTGCTGGCCCGCCAACCCGGTACGCAGGTCCCGCCCGATAGCGGGGAGCGCGACGTTGACCACGGTGCTGTCGAGAAACGCGATGCCGGAGCCAAGGACCGCCGCTGCGACCAGCCACCGTGCAGCGGGCGACGCCAACGGCACTCGCTGCGCGGCAATGACTTTCCGTTCGGTGGTCATCCTCGTGTTCGGTAGGCGCTCCACCGATCCGGGTCGTCTTCCAACGCGGCACGGTCCCAGCCGGCATTGATGGCCGCCGCTTCATAGGTGTCTTGGAGAAAACCGAGCAGCGTCCGATCCGGATCAGCCGCCTGCCGCACAACCTCATACGGTAAGACGTACTCACCGAGCTCTTTGCGGTAGCCAGCGTTTGCGGGACCGACGGCGTGGTCACCGAACTCGTCGGGCTCCGGATAGGCGTAAGCGTAGAACGCACCCTCGTTGCCCCCGCCGGGCCAGAACCCGCAGCTGCTCAGTTCGTGTGAGTAGCCCTCGACCATGACCCAGTCTCCGCAATTCGGCGCCCCGCCGGGATGGCGGGGTGCTTTGCGGCCGGAAAACCGAGTGCACGCGAGATCCATTGCGCCCCAGAAGAAATGTACCGGGCTGACCTTGCCGATAAAGCGGGACCGGAATTGACCAAGTACCCGGTCGGCCTCCAGGAGCTGGCGCCAGAACAGGTTGGCGGCGGCAGGGTCGTACGACGCGTGCTCGCTGTCCTCGGCGAACGGCAGGGCTGGGTCGACTTCGTTAGGATGCGATTGGATGCTTGTGGTGAGTCCTAATTCATCCAGTGTCCGCATGGTCTGCGCGTAGAACTCGGCGACCGACATCGGTTCCAGCGCCACGGCACGGGTGGCTCCGGTGCTGCTCCGAATCAGCAACTGGTGATCTATGAAGTCGAATTCGATGTCGAAAACCTCGGTCCCGTACGGGATCGTCGAAGTCGTCAGCCCACGGGGAGTCACATACGAAGTGACCTGCCACCAATGGTTGACCATCGGCGAATGAGCGAGTCGGACCTTGCCGACGATCTGCATCCACATGTGCAGTGTGACCCGCGTCGGCGCCCAGTCGTCAATTCGCAGGCTCGGCCACGCATCGCTGGGTTGCGTCATTGGCTGATCACTCCTGGCTCGGTGCCGCTTCCGTGCGGCCAGGTGTTTAGTCAAGCACTTACCCGCGCTGTGGACGAGGCGTAAGGTCTTTTCACGCGCCGCGGCCTATTCGGACATAGGGGGTCCTTAAGCGCACCGCGGTCGTTAGGTGTGGAATCGATGTCCGGTATGCAATTTGGGATCTTTACGGTCGGCGACGTCACCGATGATCCGACGACGGGCTACACACCCACCGAAGCCGAGCGCATCCGTGCCACGGTGGCGATCGCGAAGAAAGCCGAAGAGGTCGGTCTTGTCTACCCCTGGTTCGGCCAGGGCGGCCGCAGCGGCAAGGAACTCCGTTGAGAGCAACGTCCGGATCACCCTTCTTGGTGTTGGGCGCCACCGGTGGGCAGGGTGGCGCGGTTGCCAACGCGTTGCTGGCCGTAGGAGCCCCGGTGCGCGCAATGGTGCGGCGTCCTGACGCGCCGTCGGTTCGTCGTCTGCATGAGCGCGGCGTCGAGATTGTCGTCGGCTCTCTCGATGACCACAATGCACTTGGAGCGGCGGTGCGCGGCGTCGCAGGAGTATTCGCGCTGACCACTCCGTTCGACGCGGGGGTCGACGCCGAGCTGGCCCAGGGTCGTGCGATCGTCAGGGCGGCCATCGACGAGCAGGTGCCACACCTGGTCTTCAGTTCAGTCGCCGGAGCGGATCAGCACACCGGTGTGCCGCATTTCGAAAGCAAAGCGATCATCGAGGCGGAGCTGACCGCGAGCGGCGTGCCGTACACCATTGCTGCCCCCACCTACTTTTTCGACAACGCCCTCGGCGGAACCGACCGCATTCATGCCGGCTTGCTCGATCTGCCGCTGCCGCCCAATCGTCCGTTGCAGCAGTTGGCCCGCCCAGACTTGGCGGCGTTTGTCGCAAAGGTGCTAGGCAATCCGGAGCCGTACCTAGGGCAGCGCATCGAGCTGGCCGGCGACGCCGCCACGCCGGCGCAGATGGCCGACGTGCTCAGCGCGGCCTTGGGGCGCAGCGTGCGACACGAACAGACCCCGCTCGACTCCATCGCCAATCCCGATATGCACGCGATGTGGCAGTTCCTCAACGCCCCGGGGTACCGCGTCGATATCGAGGCTCTGCACGCCGCGAACCCGGACATCCGGTGGCAGTCCTTCGCCGAGTGGACGCGGCACGCCTTCGGACCCCAAAGCTGATTCGGAGGCGCGGACAGGAATGAACGTTCTGGCGGGAAGGCGGGCACTGGTCACCGGTGGCTCGCGCGGGATCGGCGCGGCGATCGTTAAGCGGTTGGCCGCCGACGGCGCGATGGTGGGATTCACCTACGCAGCTTCGGCAACCGCGGCAGACACGCTGCGGGCGGAGGTGTCGGAACGGGGCGGCACGGCGGTAGCCATTCAGGCCGACAGCGCCGACGCGCAACAGGTCACCGACGCGGTCGATGCCACAGTGGCGGCCTTCGGCGGTTTGGACATCCTGGTGAACAACGCCGGGTTGAGTAAGTCCGGTGTCGCCGAATCCTTTGCGCTACAGGACTTCGATCGGATGCTGGCAGTCAATGTTCGGGGCGTATTCGTGGCCATCCAGCGGGCGATTCCCCACCTAGGTGCCGGTGGCCGCATCGTCACCACCGGCAGCATCTTCGCGGACCGCGTTCCACGTCCGGGCAGCGCCGTCTATGCCATGACCAAGGCCGCGCTCTCCGGGCTGACGCGCGGGCTGGCCCGCGAGCTGGGACCGCGCGGCATCACGGTCAATGTCATCCAGCCGGGGCCTACGGCAACCGACGCCAATCCGGATGCGGGCGAATTCGCCGATGCCATGCGGGAACTCACGGCGGTCGGTCACTACGGCCGCCCCGAGGACATCGCCAGCGCCGTGGCTTACCTGGTAAGCCCGGAGGCACGCTTCATTACCGGCATTGCCTGGAACGTCGACGGCGGTTTCACCGCCTAACCAAGACGGTCCGATGCCGCTGCTCGGTACGCTCAACTCCCTGATCAGGGAGGGTCAGCCGAACGGGTTTAAAGCATCAATCGGAACACTGTCAGGCATCACCCGGAGACCAAATGTCAACGATGAGCCGACGTCCTACCCGGGTGTGAGTCCACCCGCATGAATCGAAAGTGTGACCCAAGGATTGGCAGCGCTTTTACCTAGACGTTTTTGGGGAACGATCACTCTGACCACTGGAAAATCTTGGTCATCCGTATCCGCAGGGAAGTTAGGGGCGTTGTAGATGTCCGCTCAAGGGAACGCTGGAAGCGCGCACCTGAAACCGCCGGTCGAGAAGGTCCGGTCGCACTACGACAAGTCGAACGAGTTCTTCAAGCTCTGGCTCGACCCGTCGATGACCTACAGCTGCGCCTACTTCGACGAACATCCCGACCCGCAGAATCTGACCAAGACGCTGGAAGAGGCGCAGTACGCCAAGCGCAAGCTGGCCCTGGACAAGCTCAACCTCGAGCCCGGCATGACCCTGCTCGACATCGGCTGCGGCTGGGGTTCGACGATGCGGCACGCGGTGACCGAGTACGACGTCAACGTCATCGGCCTGACGCTCAGCGAGAACCAGTACGCACACGATGTGGAGAAGTTCAAAGAGATCGACAGTCCCCGCCGCATGGAGGTGCGGATCCAGGGCTGGGAGGAATTCCCCGACGAACCGATTGACCGGATCGTGTCGCTGGGCGCGTTCGAGCACTTCGCCGACGGAGCGGGCGACGCGGGGTACGAGCGTTACGCCGTCTTCTTCAAGAAGTTCTACGACCTGCTGCCCGACGACGGCCGGATGCTGCTGCACTCGATCGTGGTGCCCACCACCGAGGAGGTCAACGCGCTCGGCTTGAAGACGACGATGACCCTGCTGAGGTTCATCAGCTTCATCCTCAAGGAGATCTTCCCGGGCGGTAGGTTGCCCCAGGTTCACCAGATCGACCGGTATGCCACGGACGCGGGATTCAAGATCGAGCGCCATCACTTCATCGGCAAGAACTACGTTCCGACGCTGAATACCTGGGCGGACGCTCTCGAGGCACACAAAGAAGAGGCGATCGCGTTGAAGGGGCAGGAGACCTACGACATCTACATGCACTACCTGCGGGGCTGCTCGGACCTCTTTCGGGACGGTTACACCAACGTTTGTCAGTTCACGATGGTCAAGTAGTCGGCTGTTAGGGGTCACCAGGCATCACCCGAAGCCGAAACGTCAAGCATCAACTGACGTCCGACGTCAAACTTGGTGCCCCCGGCACGACTCGAACGTGCGACCTAGGGATTAGAAGGCCCTTGCTCTATCCACCTGAGCTACGGAGGCAATGTGCAGGTCAGTCTATTCCAACGGCGTGTCGCGAGACGACTCGCCGCCGCGACGCGCGCGAAAAGCGTTCCCGCGCCACGGTTATCGGTTATGGTTGGGACCCTCGACACACGTGCAACACCGGCCGGTAACCGGCCGTTTACCGCAACGAGGCGTGTGCAGATCGTCGAGGGGTGGCGTTGCTATGAGCGTGACCACGCACCTGACTTCACGGTGCTCATGGGCTGGTACCCAGGCAGGACGGCTGGCGGCCGACGCGATGGATGCTTACCGGGCCGGCACGCTGTTGCTGCGCGGCTCGCCGTTCGCGCTGGGTTGCCTCGTGGGCTGGCTTTCGACGGAGTTTCCACCGCACGTGCTGACCGGGCATGCGCTGTCGCGGGTCGCGCACCCGTCCATCGGCCGCGTCGGCACATCCTGGGCCGCGCAGCGGGCGGATAGGGCGCTGACCGCCGCGCTCGAGGAGTCGTTCGGTCCAGACTTCCGCGAGCAGGTGTGCCACCCGAGCAGCATCAAGCCGGCCTGCGCGCCGCGCAGCGGCATGTTGAACAGGCCAGGGCCGCATCGCCGGTACGCGGCGCAGACGTCAAACATCTCCTACGGTCCGGGTGGGCGCGACAACCTGCTCGACATCTGGCGCCGCCATGACCTGGCGCCGGGGCGGCGGGCGCCAGTGCTGATCCAGGTCCCCGGCGGGGCGTGGACCGTCGGCGACAAACGAGTGCAGGCCTACACGCTGATGAGCCGCATGGCCGAGCTCGGCTGGATCTGCGTCTCGATCAACTACTGCAAGAGCCCACGTTCGACGTTTCCCGCGCACCTCATCGACGTGAAGAGGGCGATCGCGTGGGTCCGCCAAAACATTGCCGACTACGGGGGCGATCCCGACTTCATTGCGATCACCGGCGGCTCGGCCGGCGGACACCTGGCATCCCTGGCCGCGCTCACCCCGAACGACCCGGCGTTCCAACCCGGATTCGAAGACGCCGACACGACGGTTCAGGCCGTCGCGCCCTATTACGGCGTGTACGACTTCACCGATTTCGAGAACATGCACGACTTGATGCTGCCGTTCCTGGAGCAGTTCGTGGTGAAGGCCCGCTACGCCGACGAGCCCGAGCGGTTCAGGGCGGCGTCACCGGTTACCTACGTGCACAGCGACGCGCCGCCTTTCTTCGTGCTGCACGGCGAGAAGGACGAGTTGGTTCCCAGTGGCCAGGCCCGGGGCTTCTGCGCGGCGTTGCGCGCGGCCGGCGCTGCCACGGTGGCCCACGCGGAGCTCACCAATGCGCACCACGCGTTCGACATCCTCTCCACGGTTCGATCGCGGCTGGCCGCCGACGCCGTCGCCGATTTCTTGGGCGTCATCTACGGGCGGCGCGTCAGCTCCCTGCTGGACTTGGACCAGCTGGCAGCCACGTCGGCCAGCTGAGCCCGGGCCCTCGGTCACCGGCGCGGCGGTCCGACCGCTCCTTTCACCAGCGCGGCAACCCGACTAGCGTTGTGTTGGCTATGGGGTTGGCGGGGCCGAGGCAGGAGGCTTGATCGACGGTGACAGGGCTGGCGCGTCGGGCGGAGGACCATGACTGAGTCCGTCGAGGTCGTGAAATTGTCCGACCAACTTGGACCGGTCGACTATCTGATGCATCGTGGTGAAGCGAATCCCCGGACTCGGTCGGGGATCATGGCGCTGGAACTTCTCGACACCACGCCGGACTGGGATAAGTTCCTGACCCGATTCGAGAACGCTTCCCGACGGGTGTTGCGGCTGCGCCAGAAGGTTGTCGTGCCGACCCTGCCGACCGCGTCGCCGCGCTGGGTGGTGGATCCCGATTTCAACCTCGAGTTCCACGTGCGCCGGATGCGGGTGGCCGAACCCGGCACACTGCGCGACGTCTTCAACCTCGCCGAGGTGATCCTGCAGTCGCCCATGGACATCTCCCGTCCGCTGTGGACGGCCACCCTGGTGGAGGGCCTGGCCGACGGCAAAGCCGCCACGCTGCTGCACGTCAGCCATGCGGTCACCGACGGCGTCGGCGGTGTGCAGATGTTCGCGGAGATCTACGACCTGGAGCGCGACCCGCCTTCCAAGCCGACGCCCCCGCTGCCCATCCCGCAGGACCTCACACCCAATGACCTGATGCGGCAAGGCATTAACCACTTGCCCACCGCCGTGGTCGGCGGTGTCGTGAGCGCGGTGTCCGGGGCGGTGTCGGCTGCCGGACGGGCCGTCCTGGAGCCGGGGTCCACCGTGTCCGGAGTCGTGAGTTACGCGCTCTCGGGCATGCGGGTGCTCAATCGGGCGGCCGAGCCGTCGCCGCTGTTGCGGCGCCGCAGCCTGGCCACCCGCACCGAAGCGATCGACATCCCGCTCTCCGACTTGCACCGGGCGGCCAAGGCCGGCGGGGGCTCGATCAACGACGCCTACCTCGCCGGCCTCTGCGGAGCCCTGCGGCGCTATCACGAGGCGCTCGGAGTGCCGATCAGCACGCTGCCGATGGCGGTACCGGTGAACCTGCGGGCCGAGGCCGACACGGCCGGCGGCAACAGGTTCACCGGGGTCAACCTGGCCGCGCCCGTGGGTACCGTCGACCCGGTCTCGCGGATGAAGAAGATCCGCGCGCAGATGACGCAGCGCCGCGACGAGCCCGCGATGAACATCATCGGTTCGGTCGCGCCACTGCTGAGCATCCTGCCTACGGCGGTGCTCGAGGGCATCACAGGCTCGGTGATCGGCTCCGACGTGCAGGCCAGCAACGTCCCGGTGTACCCGGGAGATACCTACATCGCCGGCGCGAAGGTGTTGCGGCAGTACGGGATCGGTCCATTACCGGGGGTGGCGATGATGGTGGTGCTGATCTCGCGGGGCGGGTGGTGCACCATCACCGTGCGCTACGACAGGGCATCGGTGCGCAACGAGCCACTGTTCGCTCAATGCCTGCTGGAGGGCTTCGACGAAATTCTGGCGCTGGCCGGGGAGGGGGCGCCCCACGCGGTGCCGGCCTCGTTCACCGAACCGGCGACTTCGGCACGGACGGCGTCGGGCTCATGAGCACCACGAAAGACCAGGGAAACGAGCGCGGGACACCCGGGACGGACATGCGCCTGCCGGGCTCGGTCGCCGAAATCATGGCCAGCCCACCGGGTCCGAAGATCGGGGCGTTCTTCGACCTCGACGGGACGCTGGTGGCCGGCTTCACGGCGGTGATTCTCACCCAGGAGCGGCTGCTGCGCCGTGACATGGGCGTGGGAGAGCTGCTCGGCATGGTCCAGGCCGGCCTGAGCCACACGCTCGGGCGGATCGAGTTCGAGGACCTCATCGGCAAGGCCGCCGCCGCGTTGGCCGGCCGCTTGCTGGACGACCTGGAGGAGATCGGCGAGCGGCTGTTCGTGCAGCGAATCGAGTCGCGGATCTACCCCGAGATGCGCGAGCTGGTGCGGGCGCACGTCGCTCGCGGGCACACCGTGGTGCTCAGCTCGTCGGCGCTGACCATCCAGGTCAACCCGGTGGCGCGGTTCCTCGGCATCTCGAACATGCTCACCAATAAGTTCGAGACCACGGAAGACGGGATGCTCACCGGCGGCGTGCAGAAGCCGATCTTGTGGGGGCCCGGCAAAGCCGCTGCGGTGCAACGGTTTGCGGCCGAGAACGGCATCGACCTGAAGGACAGTTACTTCTACGCCGACGGGGACGAGGACGTCGCCCTGATGTACCTGGTCGGCAACCCGCGCCCGACCAATCCCGAGGGCAAGATGGCCGCCGTGGCCAAACGCCGCGGCTGGCCGATCCTGCGTTTCAGCAGCCGCGGTCCGGTGGGCCTGCGCCGGCAGATCCGCACCCTCGCCGGCTTCGGCTCGATGTTCCCCGTCGCCGCCGGCGCCGTGGGCATCGGCGTGCTGACCCGCAACCGGCGGCGCGGGGTCAACTTCTTCACCTCGACCTTCTCCCAGCTGTCGCTGGCGATCGCCGGGGTGCAGCTCAACGTCATCGGTCAGGAGAACCTGACCGCGCAGCGACCGGCGGTGTTTATCTTCAATCACCGCAACCAAGTTGACCCGGTCATCGCCGGCGCGCTGGTGCGCGACAATTGGATCGGCGTGGGGAAGAAGGAGCTGAAGAAAGACCCGATCATGGGCACGCTCGGCAAGCTGCTCGACGGCGTCTTCATCGACCGGGACGACCCCGTCGCCGCGGTGGAGACGATGCACGAGATCGAAGACCGGGCGCGGAGGGGACTGTCGATCGTGATCGCGCCGGAAGGCACCCGCGTCGACACCACCGAAGTCGGGCCCTTCAAGAAGGGGCCGTTCCGCCTGGCCATGGCGGCCGGTATCCCGATCGTTCCGATCGTGATCCGCAACGCGGAAATCGTCGCCGCCCGCAACTCCACCGTAGTCAATCCCGGTACCGTGGATGTCGCCGTCTTTCCGCCGATCTCGGTGCAGGACTGGACCGTCGAGAACCTGCCGGAGCGCATCGCCGAGGTTCGACAGCTATATCTGGACACGCTGGCCAACTGGCCGATCGACGAGCTGCCGCAGGTCGACCTGTATGCCGAGAAGAAGGCGGCGACGAAGGCCAAGACCCCCGCGAAAAAGACTGCGGCTAAGGCGGTCTCGAAGGCACCGGCAAAGAAGGCCGCCTCCCGGAAGGCCGCCTCGAAAGCCAAGCCCGCCAAGGCGAATCCGCACGAGTCGCAGGCCGCCCTCAAAGACGGTGAGGCACACCGGCCCGCCGAGGCCACCGCCAGCACGGAGCCGCCGGAATCCGCGCCCGAAGGGCGGCCGTGACCGAAGCGGCCGCGGATACCACCGCGATCCTCACCGGCCAAGACTCGCTGGTGTTGGCGTCCATGGCCTCGCCGGTCGAGCGGGAACTGGTGACGGCCTGGATGGCTCAACAGCGCGCGGACAAGCCCGAGGCGAGATTCGACGTGCTGGAACTGCCGCCGCCCACCGCGCCCCCCGATGCGCTGACCGCGCTGATCGAGCAGCTCGAGGCCGGCGGCGGCGACGACCGTTCCATCGTCCCGGTACGGGTGTTCTGGCTGCCGCCACCGGATCGCGGCAGAGTCGCCAAGCTGGCCGGGCTGCTACCGGGGCGAGATCCCTACCACCCCAACGAACGTCAGCAACTGCAGATCATTCGCAACGCTCCCCAGCGGGCGCGGGTGGTGGCCGGCGAACCGGCGAAAGTCTCCGAACTGCGCGAGCAGTGGCGCGACACCACCGTTGGCGAGAATGAAAGCGACTTCGCCCGATTCGTCATCCGGCGCGCGCTGCTGGCGCTGGAACGCGTCGAGTATCGGATCCTGGGGCCGCAGTACAAGTCTCCGCGGCTGGTAAAGCCGGAAATCTTGGAGTCCAGCCGATTTCGTGCCGGGCTGAAGAAAATCCCCGGCGCGACCGTCGACGAAGCGGGCGAGATGCTCGACGAACTCTCCACCGGCTGGAGCCGCGTGTCCGTCGACCTCGTTTCCGTGCTCGGCAGGATGCTCAGCCGCGGATTCGATCCGGAGATTGACTACGACGGATATCAGGTCGCGGCGATGCGCGCGGCGCTGGAGGCCCACCCGGCGGTGCTGTTGTTCTCGCATCGCTCCTACATCGACGGCGCGGTGGTGCCGGTGGCAATGCAGGAAAACCGGCTGCCGCCCGTGCATGTGTTCGCCGGCATCAACCTGTCGTTCGGCGCGATGGGCCCGCTGCTGCGCCGGTCCGGCGTCATCTTCATTCGCCGCAACATCGGCGAAAACCCGCTCTACAAATACGTTCTGCGCGAATACGTCGGCTACATCGTCGAAAAGCGGTTCAACCTGAGTTGGTCCATCGAGGGCACGCGCTCGCGCACCGGCAAGATGTTGCCGCCAAAACTCGGCCTGCTGGCCTACGTCGCCGATGCCTACCTGGACGGCCGCAGCGAAGACATCCTGCTGCAGCCGGTGTCCATCAGCTTCGACCAGTTGCACGAGATCGCCGAGTACGCGGCCTACGCCCGTGGCGGGGAGAAGACGCCCGAAGGCGTTGGCTGGCTGTACAACTTCATCCGGGCGCAGGGCGAACGCAACTACGGCAAGATCTACGTCCGCTTCCCGGAAGCCGTTTCGATGCGCCAATACCTGGGCCCGGCGCACGGCACGCTGACTCACGACCAGGACGCCAAACGGCTTGCGCTGCAGAAAATGTCGTTCGAGGTCGCGTGGCGGATATTGCAGGCGACGCCGGTGACGGCGACCGGCCTGGTGTGCGCGTTGCTGCTCACCACCCGCGGCGCGGCGTTGACGGTCGATCAGCTGCACCACACCCTGCAGGACTCGCTCGACTATCTGGAACGCAAACAGAACCCGATGTCGACGAGTGCGCTGCGGCTGCGCTCGCGCGACGGCGTGCGGGCGGCGGTCGACGCGTTGTCCAACGGGCACCCGATCACCCGGGTCGACGGCGGCCGGGAACCGGTGTGGCACATCGCCCCCGACGAGCAACACGCGGCCGCGTTCTACCGCAACTCGCTGATCCATGCCTTCCTGGAGACCTCGATCGTCGAATTGGCGCTGGCGCATGCCCGGCACGCCGAGGGCGACCGGATGCGCGCCTTCTGGGACCAGGCGATGCGGCTGCGCGACTTGCTCAAGTTCGACTTCTACTTCGCGGATTCGGCGGCATTCCGGGACAACATCGCCGAAGAGATGGCCTGGCACGACGATTGGGAAGCCCATGTCAGCGCCGGGGGCGAGGAGATCGACGCGCTGCTGTTCGCCAAGCGCCCGCTGATGGCGGATGCGATGCTGCGGGTGTTCTTCGAGGCCTACGAGATCGTCGCCGACGTGTTGCGGGATGCGCCGGCCGACGTCGGCCAGAAGGACTTGACCGCCTCGGCGCTCGGCGTGGGCCGCCAATACGTGGCGCAAACCCGGGTCCGCAGCAGCGAATCGGTGTCGACGCTCTTGTTCGCCACGGCCTATCAGGTCGTCGTCGACCAGGATCTCATCGCGCCCGCGCCGGACCTCGCCGACCGTCGGGCCGCGTTTCGGGGGGAGCTGCGGGACATCCTGCGAGATTCGGATCACGTCGGGCGGATAGCGCGCGACCAGTTCGTCGCCCGCGAGGTCAAGGCGCGTCGGGAGCGCCTGGCTCGGTAGTCCCCGGTCGGGGCTCATACCCTGGGCGTATGACGGTCGATCGGTCGGTGACGCCACCCCGCGCGCGGGCGTGGCCGCTGCTGATCGGTGTCGCGCTGTTGGCGGGCTGCACGGCGGCCGGTATCGGGGCGTTGTCGCTGGCCGACGCGCTGACCGCCACGGGGTTGCCGAACCCGGGTCCGGCAACCACGCTGGGGCTACCGTTCATCCGGGCGGCGGGGGAGATCGCCGCGGTGCTGGCCGTGGGCTCGTTCCTGTTCGCGGCGTTTCTGGTGCCGCCCCAACGCAGCGGCGTCCTGGACGCCGACGGGTACCGGGCGCTTCGCCTGGGGACCGTGGCGTCGGGTGTCTGGGCGGCGTGTGCGGTGCTCCTGGTTCCGCTGACCATTTCCGACGTGTCGGGCCGCCCGCTGGTCGCGCTTTTGAACCCGGTGCGGATCTGGTCGATCGCCGGCCTGGTCACCACCGCCTCCGGGTGGCGCTGGACCGCGGCGCTGGCCGCGCTGGTGATGCTGGCCAGCCTCTCGGTGCTGCGCTGGTCGTGGACGCCGCTGCTGTTCGCCGGCTCGCTGCTGACGCTCATCCCGCTCGGGCTGACCGGCCATTCGTCGGCGGGCGGTTCGCACGACCTGGCGACCAACAGCCTGCTGATCCACCTCATGGCCGCGGGCCTGTGGGCCGGCGGCCTCTTGGCGTTGACCGCCTACGGGCTGTGCGGCGGCGGGCACGTCGCCCTGGCGGCGCGGCGGTTCTCCGCAATCGCGCTGTGGTGCTGGGTCGCGATGGCGCTCAGCGGTCTGGTGAACGCCGCGGTGCGCGTCCCGTTGGGCGACCTGGTGACCACCGATTACGGCCGATTGGTGGTGGGCAAGTTCGCCGCGTTATGCGTGCTGGGGGTGATCGGCTGGCGCCAGCGGCGCTCGTCGGTCGCCGGTTTGCAAGCGGAACCGCCTCAGCCGGAGGCGCGCCGCGCCCTGCTCCGGCTGGCGCTCGCCGAGGCCGCGGTCTTCGGCCTCACCTTCGGCATCGCCGTCGGGCTGGGCCGCACCCCGCCGCCACCGCCGCCGAGCCGGCTGCCCTCGATTCCCGAGGCCGAGATCGGCTACGACTTCAACGGCCCGCCGACCCCGGCGCGGATCCTGTTCGACTGGCGCTTCGACTTGATCTTCGGCAGCGCCGCCATCGTCTTTGCCGCCCTCTATGTGGCCGCCGTGGTCCGCCTGCGCCGCCGGGGTGACGCCTGGCCGCCGGGCCGGACCGTCGCCTGGCTGCTCGGCTGCCTCACGTTGCTGTTCGTCACGTCGTCGGGGGTCGGTCGCTACATGCCGGCGATGTTCAGCGTGCACATGGTCGCCCACATGGGCCTGTCGATGCTGGTGCCGATCCTGCTGGTGCTGGGCGCCCCGGTGAGCCTGGCCCTGCGGGCGTTGCCCGCCGCCGGCCGCGACGACCCGCCCGGTATGCGGGAATGGCTGTTGGCCGCCCTGCACAGCGGGCTGTCGCGGTTCCTCACCAACCCGGTCGTGGCCACCGTGCTCTTCGTCGCCGGCTTCTACGGGCTGTACCTGTCGAGCCTGTTCGACATCGCCGTGGGCAGTCACGCGGGGCACCTGGCGATGAACCTGCACTTCCTGCTCAGCGGGTACCTCTTCTACTGGATCGTCATCGGGGTCGACCCCACGCCGCGTCCGATTCCGCCGCTGGCCAAGGTGGGCGTGGTGTTCGCGTCGTTGCCGCTGCACGCGTTCTTCGGGGTGGTGCTGATGGGCACCCGCAGGGTGCTCGGCGCCGACTACTATCGCTCGCTCGGCTTGACCTGGCACACCGACCTGATCGGTGACCAGCGGTTGGGTGGCGGGATCGCCTGGGCGGCGGGGGAGCTGCCGCTGGTGATCGTGATGCTGGCGTTGCTGGTGCAGTGGGCGCGCAGCGACGACCGGACCGCCCGGCGGTTGGACCGCGCCGCCGACCGCGACGACGACGCCGAGCTGGTCGCCTACAACGCGATGCTGGCCGAGCTGTCGCGGCGCGACAGACCCAACCGTCCGCACCAGCCGGCGGATTGATCCACAGTCGCGATTCCTTCCACAGGGCCGATGGGGCACCGCCGGATTCCGGCCCCTTCGCCCGCCGGCCCGTCGGTGGCGCCGGGCTCAATGGCGGCCAGGACGGGCGGTGCCTCGTTCACCGCCCAACAGCAAACCGAGAAGGGATCATTCCAATGTTCGAAACCCCGCTTACCGTGGTCGGGCACATCGTCAACAACCCCGAACGCCGACAGGTCGGCACCCAGGAGGTCATCAAGTTTCGCGTCGCCAGCAACTCCCGGCGGCGCACGGCCGACGGCGGCTGGGAGCCGGGCAACTCGCTGTTCATCAACGTCAACTGCTGGGGAAAGTTGGTCACGGGCGTGGGTGCCGCGTTGGGCAAGGGCGCCCCGGTGATCGTGGTCGGTCACGTCTACACCAGCGAGTACGAAGACCGCGACGGCAACCGCCGCTCGTCACTGGAGATGCGGGCGACCTCCGTCGGGCCCGACGTATCCCGCGCGATTGTGCGGATCGAGAAGCCGGGCTACACCGGTCCCAATCCGGAGCAGGCGGCCATCAATGGAACTTCGGTGGCGGCCGCCGACGTTGGTGGTGACGAGGACCTGAAGGCCGGCGACGACCCGGCCGACTCCGGTGACGGCGCCGCTGACCGCGTCTCGCTCTCCGTGCCGGCTTGACGGTCGGCTTGGGGGCGGGCCGGCGGTTGTCGGCCGGTGCCTAGGATGGTCCGCGAGATCACTTGTAGACCAGAAAGGCACAACAGCGGCATGGCTGAGTTCATCTACACGATGAAAAAGGTCCGCAAGGCGCACGGCGACAAGGTGATCCTGGACGACGTCACGTTGAGCTTCTATCCGGGCGCCAAGATCGGTGTCGTCGGCCCCAACGGCGCCGGCAAGTCGAGCGTCTTGCGGATCATGGCTGGCCTGGACAAGGCGAACAACGGCGAGGCCTTTCTGGCCACCGGGGCCACCGTCGGCATCCTCCAGCAGGAGCCGCCGCTGAACGAAGACAAGACGGTGCGCGGCAACGTCGAAGAGGGGCTCGGCGAGATCAAGGTCAAGCTGGACCGCTTCAACGAGGTCGCCGAGTTGATGGCCACCGACTACTCCGACGAGTTGATGGAGGAAATGGGCCGGCTGCAGGAGGACCTCGACCACGCCGACGCGTGGGACCTCGACTCGCAGCTGGAGCAGGCCATGGACGCCCTGCGCTGCCCGCCGCCGGACGAGCCGGTGACGAATCTGTCCGGCGGAGAGCGGCGCCGCGTGGCGCTGTGCAAGCTGCTGTTGTCCAAGCCCGACCTGCTGCTGCTGGACGAGCCGACCAACCACCTGGACGCCGAAAGCGTGCAGTGGCTCGAACAACACCTGGCCGCCTACCCGGGCGCGGTGTTGGCTGTGACCCACGACCGGTACTTCCTGGACAACGTCGCCGAGTGGATCCTCGAGCTCGACCGCGGCCGTGCGTATCCCTACGAGGGCAACTACTCGACATATCTGGAGAAGAAGGCCGAGCGGTTGGCGGTGCAGGGCCGCAAGGACGCCAAGCTGCACAAGCGGCTCACCGAGGAGCTGGCCTGGGTGCGGCAGGGGGCGAAGGCGCGGCAAGCGAAGAGCAAGGCCCGCCTGCAGCGCTACGAAGAGATGGCCGCCGAGGCGGAGAAGACGCGCAAGCTCGACTTCGAGGAAATCCAGATCCCCGTCGGGCCCCGCCTGGGCAACGTGGTCGTCGAGGTCGACCACCTCGACAAGGGCTACGACGGGCGGACCCTGATCAAGGACCTGTCCTTCACGCTGCCCCGCAACGGCATCGTGGGCGTGATCGGGCCCAACGGGGTGGGCAAGACGACGCTGTTCAAGACCATCGTCGGGCTGGAACAGCCGGACAGCGGGACGGTCAAGGTCGGAGAGACGGTCAAGCTCAGCTACGTCGACCAGTCTCGCGCCGGCATCGATCCCAAGAAGACCGTGTGGGAAGTCGTTTCGGATGGCCTCGACTACATCGAGGTCGGCCAGAACGAGATCCCGTCGCGCGCCTATGTCTCGGCGTTCGGGTTCAAGGGTCCCGACCAGCAGAAGCCGGCCGGCGTGCTGTCCGGTGGCGAGCGAAACCGGCTGAACCTGGCGCTCACGCTCAAAGAAGGCGGCAACCTGCTTCTGCTCGATGAGCCCACCAACGACCTCGACGTCGAGACGCTGGGTTCGCTGGAAAATGCCCTGGAAAAGTTCCCGGGCTGCGCGGTGGTCATCTCGCACGATCGCTGGTTCCTGGACCGCACCTGCACGCACATCCTGGCCTGGGAGGGCGACGAGGACAACGAGGCCAGGTGGTTCTGGTTCGAGGGCAACTTCGGCGCATACGAGGAGAACAAGGTCGAACGGCTCGGTGTTGACGCGGCCCGGCCGCACAGAGTGACCCACCGGAAGCTCACGCGCGACTAGTGTCAGCTGCGCAGCACCCCGAAAATGCGGCCCAGACGAGCCGCGGCGGGTGCACCCCGCTTGCGGGGGAAGTGGGCGGTTGAGCGCAGTGGCGTTCGTCACGAGTTGGGAGCCATCGGCATGACGATTGATCCCGGAGCCAAGCAGGCGCTCAAGCCGTGGACCGCCTTCACCCGGCAGCAGGACATCCCCGACTGGATCGCGAAGGCCTATATCGAGAGCTATCGCGGCCCGCACGGCGACGAACCCGGGGCGGAATCCGGCCCAATCGACCTGACCGTCCCGACCGCGATCGTGACCCCCGCCATGCTCGGCGCGCACTATCGGCTCGGTGAGCACCGTCCCGCCGGCCAAAGCCGGGTCGCGGTCTACCCCGCGGACGACCCGGCCGGATTCGGGCCCGCGCTGCAAGTCGTCACCGACCACGGCGGCATGCTGTTGGACTCCGTCACGGTGCTGCTGCACCGCCTCGGTGTGCCCTACGCGGCCATCATGACCCCGGTGTTCGAGGTTCACCGCAACCCTGCGGGCGACCTGGTCAGCGTCGAGTCGAAACCGCCCGGTGCCCCGCAATACGTGGGCGAGGCGTGGATACACGTGCAACTGCTGCCCTCGGTCGACAGCAAGGGCCTCGCCGAGGTCGAACGGTTGTTGCCCAAGGTGCTGTCCGACGTGCAACAGGTCGCCAGCGACGCGGGCGAGTTGATCGCCACCCTGAGCGGCCTGGCCGCGGAAGTGGAAACCAACGCCCAGGGCCACTTCTCGGCCCCCGACCGCGCCGATGTCGCGGCGCTGCTGCGCTGGCTGGGTAACGGTAACTTTCTGCTGCTCGGCTACCAACGTTGCCGCGTGCACGATCGTTTCGTCTCCGGCGACGGGTCACCCGGGCTGGGCGTCCTGCGCTCCCGCACCGGTGCCCGCCCTCGGCTGACGGATGACGACAAATTGCTGGTGTTGGCGCAATCGGTCGTCGGCAGCTACCTGCGCTACGGTGCCTATCCGTACGCCGTCGCGGTTCGGGAAAATGTCGGCGGCGACGACGGCGTGGTCGAGCACCGCTTCGTCGGACTCTTCACCGTCGCCGCCATGAACGCGGACGTTCTGGAAATCCCCACGATCTCGACCCGAGTGCGCGACGCGCTCGCCCTGGCCGACAGCGACCCGATCCACCCCGGCCAGCTGCTGCTCGACGTCATTCAAACCGTCCCGCGCTCAGAGCTGTTCACGTTGAGCGCCGAACGGCTCTTGACGATGGCCAAAGCCGTGGTGGATCTGGGATCCCAACGGCGGGCGTTGTTGTTCCTGCGCGCCGATCGGCTCCAGTACTTCGTCTCGTGCCTGGTCTACCTGCCCCGCGATCGCTACACCACGCAGGTGCGGTTGCAAATCGAGGACATTCTGGTCCGCGAGTTCGGTGGCACGCGGCTCGAATTCACCGCGCGCGTTAGCGAATCGCCTTGGGCCCTCATGCATTTCATGGTGCGGTTGCCGGAAGACGCGGCGCCGGTCGACGTCTCCGAAGCCAACCGGGTCCGCATCCAGGGACTGCTGAGCGAAGCCGCGCGGACCTGGACCGACCGGTTGATCGGGGCCGCCGCGGAAGGCTCCGTCGACCAGGCCGATGCCGAGCACTACGGCACCGCTTTCTCCGAGGTCTACAAGCAAGCCGTCACCCCGGCCGATGCCATCGAGCACATCGGCATCATCGAAGGGCTGCATGATAATTCGGTCAAACTGGTGTTCTCCGAGCGAGGCGAGGATGGGGCCGCCCAGCTGACCTGGTTTCTGGGCGGGCGCACCGCCTCGCTGAGCCAGCTGCTGCCCATGTTGCAGAGCATGGGCGTGGTGGTGCTCGAGGAGCGACCGTTCACCGTCACCCGCCCGGACGGGCTGCCGGTATGGATCTATCAGTTCAAGATTTCTACGCACCCCACGATCGCGCCGGCGACGACCACGGCCGACCGCGACGCGACCGCACAGCGGTTCGCCGATGCGGTCACCGCGATCTGGCAAGGTCGCGTCGAGATCGACCGGTTCAACGAGCTGGTCATGCGCGCCCGGCTGACCTGGCAGCAGGTCGTGCTGCTGCGCGCCTATGCGAAGTACTTACGGCAGGTGGGCTTTCCGTACAGCCAGTCCTATATCGAGTCGGTGCTGAACGAGCACCCGTCCACCGCGCGATCGCTGGTCGCCCTATTCGAGGCGCTCTTCGATCCCCGGCCGTCGGGCGCGTCAGTCAACCGTGACGCACAAGCGGCGGCGGCCGCGGTAGCCGCCGACATCGACGCGCTGATGAGCCTGGACACCGACCGCATCCTGCGGGCGTTCGCATCGCTGGTTCAGGCGACGCTGCGCACCAATTACTTTGTGACGCGCGAGGGTTCGGCACGCGCCCGAAACGTGTTGGCACTCAAGCTGAATGCGCAGCTCATCGACGAATTGCCGCTGCCGCGTCCCAAGTACGAGATCTTCGTCTATTCGCCCCGCGTCGAAGGTGTGCACCTGCGGTTCGGCCCGGTGGCCCGCGGCGGGCTGCGCTGGTCGGACCGCCGCGACGATTTCCGCACCGAGATCCTCGGCCTGGTCAAGGCGCAGGCGGTGAAGAACGCCGTCATCGTGCCGGTTGGCGCCAAGGGCGGCTTCGTCGTCAAGCGGCCGCCGCTGGCGACCGGCGATCAGGCGGAGGACCGCGATGCCACCCGCGCCGAGGGCGTCGCCTGCTATCAGCTGTTCATCTCCGGCCTGCTCGATGTGACCGACAACGTCGACCACAAAACGAGAAAGGTCAGCCCGCCGCCCGAGGTGATACGGCGCGACGGTGACGACGCCTACCTGGTGGTGGCCGCCGACAAGGGCACCGCGACCTTCTCCGACATCGCCAACGACGTGGCGAAGTCCTACGGCTTCTGGCTGGGTGACGCCTTCGCGTCCGGCGGATCGGTGGGCTACGACCACAAGGCGATGGGCATCACGGCCAGGGGTGCGTGGGAGGCCGTCAAGCGACACTTCCGGGAGATGGGCGTCGACACCCAGGCCGAGGACTTCACGGTGGTGGGCATCGGCGATATGAGCGGTGACGTGTTCGGCAACGGCATGCTGCTCTCCAAGCACATCAGGTTGATCGCCGCCTTCGATCACCGGCACGTGTTCCTCGACCCCGACCCCGCCCCCGCGGCCTCGTGGGAGGAGCGCCGGCGGATGTTCGACCTGCCGCGGTCCAGCTGGGAGGACTACGACAGGTCGTTGATCAGCGAGGGCGGCGGTGTGTACAGCCGCGAGCACAAGTCCATCCCCGTCAGCCCGCAGGTGCGCGACGCGTTGGGCATCGACGCAGAGATCACCGAGATGACCCCGCCCAACCTGATCAAGGCGATCTTGCAGGCGCCGGTCGATCTGCTGTTCAACGGCGGCATCGGCACCTACATCAAGGCCGAGTCCGAGTCCGACGCCGACGTCGGCGATCGCGCCAACGATCCGGTGCGCGTCAACGCAAGTCAGGTGCGCGCCAAGGTGATCGGCGAGGGCGGGAACCTGGGGGTGACCGCCCTGGGCCGGGTCGAGTTCGATCTGTCGGGTGGGCGCATCAACACCGACGCGATGGATAACTCCGCCGGCGTGGACTGTTCGGACCACGAGGTGAACATCAAGATCCTGATCGACTCGCTGGTCACCGCCGGCAAGGTCGACCCCGACGAGCGCAAAGCGTTGCTGGAGTCGATGACCGACGAGGTCGCGCAACTGGTGCTCACCGACAACGAGGATCAGAACGACCTGATCGGCACCAGCCGCGCCAACGCGGCCAGCCTGCTGCCGGTGCACGGCAGGCAGATTCAATACCTCGTAGACGAGCGTGGGCTCAACCGCGAATTGGAAGCCCTGCCGTCGGAGAAGGAGATCGACCGGCGGTGTGAGGCCGGCATCGGCCTGACGTCGCCCGAGCTGTGCACCCTGATGGCGCACGTCAAACTCGGGCTCAAAGAGGAGATGCTGAACACCGAATTGACCGAGCAGGATGTGTTCGCATCCCGGTTGCCGCAATACTTTCCGACGCCGTTGCGGGAACGGTTCAGCGCAGGGATCCGCACCCACCAGCTGCGCCGTGAGATCGTCACCACCATGCTGATCAACGACCTGGTCGACACCGCCGGCATCAGCTACGCGTTCCGGATCACCGAGGATGTCGGGGTCGGGCCCGTCGACGCGGTGCGGACGTACGTCGCCACCGACGCCATCTTCGGCGTGGGAGAGATCTGGCGGCGGATCCGCGCGGCGAATCTGCCGGTCGCGATGTCCGATCGGCTCACGCTCGACACCCGACGGCTGATCGACCGCGCCGGCCGCTGGCTGCTCAACTACCGACCGCAACCGCTGGCCGTGGGTGCGGAGATCAACCGGTTCGCGGCGAAGGTCAAAGACCTGACCCCGCGGATGTCGGAGTGGTTGCGCGGCGACGACAAGGCGATCGTCGAGAAGGAAGCCGCCGAATTCTCTTCGCAAGGTGCACCCAACGACCTGGCGTACATGATCGCCGCTGGTCTCTACCGATTTAGTCTGCTGGACATCATCGACATCGGCGACATCAACGACATCGACGCCGCCGAGGTCGCGGACACCTATTTCGCCCTGATGGACCGGCTGGGCACCGACGGCCTGCTGACCGCGGTGTCCGAACTGCCCCGCAATGACCGCTGGCATTCCCTGGCGCGCTTGGCGATTCGCGACGACATCTACGCCTCGCTGCGATCGTTGTGCTTCGATGTGCTCGCCGTGGGCGAGCCGAACGAAAGCGGCGAGGAGAAGATCGCCGAGTGGGAACACCTATCCGCATCAAGGGTGGAGCGGGCCCGCCGAACCCTCATCGAAATTCAGGAAAGCGGGGAAAAGGATCTCGCGACGCTGTCGGTGGCCGCGCGTCAGATCCGGCGCATGACCCGCACCAGTGGAAGAGGATCATCAAGTTGAGCGTCGGCTTCGTCGCCCCCGTGCCGGTGCGTTGGTCGGACATCGACATGTATCAGCACGTCAACCACGCCACCATGGTCACGATTCTGGAGGAGGCCCGGGTCCAGTTTCTGCGCGAAGCATTCGAGGTCGATATCTTGACCATCGGGTTGCTAATCGCCGAAGTCAAGGTGACGTACAAAGGTCAACTGCGGCTGGTCGATTCGCCGCTGCAGGTGACGATGTGGACCAAGCGGCTGCGGGCGGTGGACTTTACGCTGGGCTACGAAGTGCGCTCGGTCGGCGCCGATCCCGAGTCTAAGCCCGCCGTCGTCGCCGAGTCGCAGCTGGCCGCCGTTCATATCGAGGAGGAGCGCCTGGTGCGGCTCTCCCCACATCATCGGGAGTATCTGCAACGGTGGATTCGGCAGTAGTTGACCGCGGACTCTGGTTGGGGCCAGCCGACCGGGCCGCCCAGCGCAGGGACCTGGCCGCGTTCGTCGACTACGCGCTGCGTCTCGACGACACCGCCGTCATTCGCCTCCGCACTCGATCGGCCGGTCTGCTGACGGCTTGGGTGGCAACCGGTTTCGACGTCCTGGCCAGTCGCGTGGTGAGTGGTGAAGTGCGGCCCGAGGATCTGTCGGTGGGCGCGGACGCCCTGGCGCGCGGCCTGGCCGCGATGGACGACGCGGGCTACGTCGACCCCGGCTTCGCGATGGACTCCGCGTGGCGGGGTGCGTTGCCCCCGGACGCCGGCTTCACCCACCTCGAGGACATACCCGCCCGGGTGATGCTCGACCTGGCGCAGCGCGGCGCACAACTTGCCAAGGAACACGGCAGTTCGCACGGCCCACCCGTATCGCTGCTCGACCAGGAAGTCATCCAGGTGAGCTCCTCCGATGCGAGTGTGGGGCTGCCCATGCGGTGTGTGTTCGCTTTGACCGCAATGGGTTTCCTACCGCAGTCACCAGATGCCGTCGGCGCCAACGAAATGATCAGGGTCCGGATCCTGCCGACCTGGTTGCGCATCGACGCCCGATTCGGCTCTGTGTACCGGCGCCGCGGCGACCCGGCGCTCCTGCTCCGCTGACTCGTATCACGTTCCGAATCATCTTGAGTCAAACCCCGGCATGCGGGGTGAGTCGTCACGTGCTGTAGACCATCCACAGCGGAAGAACCGAGTCCAGGTAATCCATGAACTTCTTGAGGCCCACGCGGTATTGCCCGTAGCCGTATGGATCTTCGGCGTACTCCGGAAAGGCGATGCCCAGTCCGAACAGGCCGGGGGCGATGATTCCGTTCATCCGGTTGTATTGCAGCGGGCCCCACTGGGGCGTCTCGGGCAGCTTCCGCTGCTCGAAACCAACGGTGTAGACGACGTGGTCGCACTCGGCGATCTTCTCTTCGAAGTCCGGGGCGGCAACCCAGCACCTCTCCAACCGTTCCGGATGCTCACCGTCGATGTTCTCGCGGGCCCAGACGGCGGCCCGGCCCTTGAGACCGGTATCATCGAAAAGGATCCAATCATCCAGGTAGACAGCGTATTTGAGCGGGCTACGGTAAAAATTGATCACCCGACCGACCGGAAGCCGCAGCAGGTGCGGTAACGCGATCATCGACGAGTGCGACGAGCCGAAGACGCCAACCGTCGCGCCCTCCAGCGGCACCTCGGCGAGCTTGTCGGCATCGAGGGCGACCTCGACCGGAATTTCGTCGGGGGGATAGTCGAGCCTCTTGGGGGCTGCGCCGATGGCGAGGATCACGTTGTCCGAGGCCAGTTCCGGATCCTGCGTTTCGATCCGCCACTGCCGTCGCTGCAGGGACAGGGTGGTGGCCATCGTCTCGAAGGTGTGCACCCGTTCGCGCAGTTGCGCGGTGACCCACACCAATGGGTCGGCGACCAGGGCAAGGGCGCAGGTCTCCTCCGGGTCCACTTCGGCCAGCGGCATTGGCGGGGCTTGGGAGAACCGAAAGGCCGCAGAGCCATTCAGGAAACTCATGAACGTCCCGGCAATGGTGTTGCTCGACACCGACCGCCACTTACCGCCCAGGTCTCCCGCGGCGAAGGCGGGATCGATCCAGGCGATCTTGTCCGGCGGTACGCCCCGATCGAGCAGCCTGCCGACCGCAGCAATTCCGGCGGGTCCGGCTCCGATCACTGTCCACGCGTAGGTCGCCATGTAACTAGGTATAGAGGAGCGATGAGGCACGCGCCGAGTCGTCGGGTCCGATCAAACGATGTCGGCGAACATCAGCGCCGTGCCGGCGGCGGTGACGGCTTGAGTTACGATTTGCGCGTAGGTGAGTCGAACGGTGCGCGGCATCAACCTCGTCCAGCGCTGCGCCATCCAGTGGTACGCCCAGAAAATCGCGACCGCGCCGAACCCCAGGGCCGCGGTCCAGTTGACGACGCTGACCCAGTCGGCCGCGGCGTGCGGCATGTGGTGTGCGGCGTGCTGCAAGCCCGCCGCGGCGCTGTGTGCGGGCATGCTCATCGCTTCGTCGCCCGCCTGATCCGAGTGGCCGGGCAAGCTGCCGTTCATCGCCCCGTACATCCAGGCCATCGCGACCATCATGAGGGCGTAGTAGTAGTTCGTCAGCCTGCCGTCGGCGGCCCAGGGCGCGCGGCGGCCGATGCCGACGAACCAGGCGCCCGCGAGCAGGAAGCACGTCGGTGCGACGATGGTCGGCAAGCTCATGCCAACCCCCCAGGCCATCAAGATCATCACCGCAGACATCGCCAGGTGCAGCAGCTGGCTCACGACGCCGGTCCAGCATCGGCGTTGGGCGACAAGGAAATACGCGTAGGCCGCGAAGCTGACGGCAAAGAGCGCCGTCACTAGCCATCGCAAGGTGTTATCCACCAACCCGCCTCTCGCCGGTGGGCCCACACGACGTCAGCTTGAGACCCGGAATCGGGGTTTCGATCTCGGCCATGGCACGAGAGTACCCCCAGAGGGTATCTATCCCGCGGCGCCACCCCGACGATCGCCCATGCGCAATGCGAAACCGAGTGCTCCGCCCCGGCTTTGGGGGAGGCCGGTCAGGCCAGCCACGCCGCGGCGTCCGGCGGGAGTTCGCCGTCGACCAGCGGGGCGCTGGCCATGATGAGCTGTCCCGGCGGCAGTGGGATCGGTCGCCGGCCGGCGTTCACCGCGCACACCGCTCCGCCGCCGCGGCGCCTGAAGATCAGCGCATCGCGTGGCGCGTCCAACCACTCGATTTCGTCACCGTCGAATTCGGTGCGCTCCTTGCGCACCTTGATGATGTGCTGGAAGAACGAGAAGGTCGATTCGGGGTCCGCGGCCTGCCGCTCGACAGTCAGTGCCGCCCACTCCCGCGGCATCGGTAACCAGGTGTCGGGCGACGAGGAGAACCCGAACGGGGGAGCCTCGCCCGACCACGGCATCGGAACCCGGCACTTGTCGCGGCCGCGCTCGGTGTGCCCGGAGCGTTCCCACGTCGGGTCCTGCAATACCTCGTCGGGCAGCTCGACGTCCGGCAGCCCCAGTTCCTCGCCGTTGTAGATGAACACTGCGCCCGGCAGGGCGAGCATCACCATCGCCATCGCCTTCGCCCGGCGCAGCCCGATCTCGCCGCCCCCGTACCGGGTGACCTCACGGCCCACGTCGTGGTTGGACAGCGTCCAGGTCGGGATGGCGTTTTCGATCGCGATGGCCTCCATGGAGTTCTGGATCGCGTGCTGGATCTCGCTGGCGTCGAAGTCGATCTTCGTCAGCCGGAAGTTGAAGCCGAGGTGCAGTTCGTCGGGCCGCAGGTACTCGGCCCACAGCAGATTGTCGAGCACCCACACCTCGCCGATGGTCACCGCGTCGGGATAGTCGTCGACGATCTTGCGGATCCCGCGGTGAATCTCGTGCACGCTCGGGTGGTTGAAGCGGGGGTCGTCGTCGCTGTGACTCAGCACCTTGACGTCGTCCTTCGCGTCGGGCAGGTCGGCCGGCTTGGCCATCCCGTGCGCCACGTCGATGCGGAAGCCGTCCACGCCGCGTTCCAGCCAGAAACGCAGCGTCTTCTCGAAATCGTCGAAGACGTCCGGGTGCTCCCAGTTCAGGTCCGGCTGCTCGGTGTCGAAAAGGTGCAGGTAGTACTGGCCCGGATTGCCGTCCGGCTCCACCACCCGCGTCCAGGCGGACCCCCCGAACACCGACGTCCAGTTGTTCGGCGGTAGCTCCCCGGCGGGACCCCGGCCGTCGCGGAAGTAGTAGCGGTCCCGCGCGTCGGTGCCCGGCCCTGCGGCCAGCGCGGCCTGAAACCACGGGTGCGCCGAGCTGGTGTGGTTGGGCACCACGTCCATGGTGATCTTGATGCCCCGCTCGTGCGCCGCCGGGATCAGCCGCTCAATGGCCGCCATCCCGCCGAACAGCGGGTCGATGTCGCGCGGGTCCGCGACGTCGTAGCCGTGGTCGGCCATCGGCGAGACGGTGACCGGGTTGAGCCAGATCGCGTCCACCCCGAGTCGCTCGAGGTGATCCAGGTGGGCCAGTAATCCATCGATGTCGCCCACGCCGTCGCCGTCGCTGTCGGCGAACGACCGGGGATAGACCTGATAGAAGACCGCGTTCGACCACCATGCTCCGGGGCTCATCCTGTTCCGTTCAGTTCGCTGGGCTATCAGAAGGGCGAGTTGACCAGCGAGTGGGCGGCCATCTCAAGGTAATCGAGCAACTGACGTCGGTGCTCGTCGTCGAGGGTGTCCGAATCGATCGACGCGACCGCCGTGTGCATGCAGCGCAGCCAGGCGTCGCGCTCGATGGGAGTGATCCGGAACGGGACGTGGCGCATCCGCAGCCGTGGATGCCCGCGCCGGTCGGAGTAGGTGCGGGGGCCGCCCCAATACTGCTCGAGGAACATGCGCAACCGTTCCTCGGCGCCCGCCAAATCGTCTTCGGGGTACAGCTGGCGCAGAATTTCGTCCTCGGCGACCTGGGCATAAAAGCGGGACACGATCGCATGAAAGGTTTCGGCACCGCCGACGGCGTCATAGAAGGACTGTGGCTCGGAATCCATCGCCTCCATTGTGGTCCATCGCGGCGGCTGCGGCCTGAGCCGGGCCGAGGGCACAACCGCTGTTCACCCGGACGACATGCCGTTCACCTGCAATAGGGGTGCGATTGGCGGCGAATCATGGTGGACTATCCGCGGAGGATCTATGGCGCAGGGCAAGAGACGCCGCAGCCACCGCAGTTCCGGGGCCGCGGCAGGGTTAACCGGGCCCCCGACCGCGTCATGCCTGCATAGCGTCGATACCCATCCCCCCACCCGCCAAGACAGCGCGTCCCTGTGGAGTCGTCGGCGGGTGCTGCTGCTGAATTCGACATACGAGCCACTGACCGCGCTGCCGATGCGGCGGGCCATCGTGATGGTCATTTGCGGGAAGGCCGACGTGGTCCATCACGACCCGGCCGGACCGGTGATCCATTCGGCCACCAGCTCGATCATGGTGCCCTCGGTGATCCAGCTGCGGACCTACGTCCGCGTCCCGTACCGGGCCCGCGTCCCGATGACCCGGGCAGCGCTGATGCACCGGGACCGATTCTCCTGCGCGTATTGCGGAGCGAAGGCCGACACCGTCGACCACGTGGTGCCACGCAGTCGCGGCGGCGACCACTCGTGGGAGAACTGCGTCGCGTGCTGCTCGACGTGCAATCACCGCAAGGGCGACAAACTGCTCACCGAGCTCGGCTGGGTGCTGCGCCGGACCCCGCTGCCACCGACGGGGCAGCACTGGCGACTGCTGTCGACGGTCAAGGAGCTCGACCCGGCCTGGGCGCGCTACCTCGGCGAAGGCGCGGCCTGACCAATCTCGTGTCCGGGTGTGCCACGAGAACACCCGGTGGGATACGGTTTTCGTCGTGAGCATGCTGGAGATCCACGCGTACTTCATCGGAATACCGTTGCTGCTGGTGGCCGTGCTGGCGGTGCTGATCTGGTCGCACAAGGGACCGCACCCGGCGACCTACAAGTTGGGTGAGAAGTGGACGCATCCGCCGATCCTGTGGGCGGCCACCGACGAAGACGTCGGCCACACCCACGGCGGGCACGGCGGACACGAGTTCTCAGTTGGAGGTGGCGCCAGTGGCACATGGTGATGTGGCGACGATCGAGCCCGGCGAGCTGCCCAACGGGTGGGTGATCACCACCAGCGGACGGCTTTCCGGAGTCACCGAGCCCGGCGAGCTCTCCGTTCATTTCCCGTTCCCGACCAAGGACCTCGTCGCCATCGACGACGCACTGAAGTTCGGTTCCCGGGCATCGAAGGCACGGTTCGCCATCTACCTCGGTGACCTGGGCAGCGACACCGCCGCCCGGGCTCGCGAGATCCTGGCCAAGGTGCCCACGCCCGACAATGCGGTGCTGCTGGCGGTCTCGCCCGACCAGAAGGTCATCGAAGTGGTCTACGGCTCCCAGGTCCGGGGCCGCGGCGCCGAGTCGTCCGCGCCGCTCGGCGTTGCCGCCGCATCGTCGGCGTTCGAGCGGGGCGACCTGGTGGACGGACTGGTCAGCGCGATCCGCGTCCTCAGCGCGGGCATCTCCCCGGCTTAGTGGCGATCGCGAGCGCGGCGGTGCCGGGCGCTGCGGGTCGGAGCCGTCGGTTTAGTGGCGATCGCGAGCGCGGCGGTGCCGGGCGCTGCGGGTCGCCACCGTCGGTTTAGTCGGCCGCGTCGAACCTGCGGGCCCGCAAGGACCGCTTCACCCCGGCCTGGCCCTCGAGCACCAGCCGCCGCAACGCCGGCGGCACTTCGGGGGCGGACAGGAACTTGTCGGCGGCCGCGATCCCGGCCTCACTGATGTTCCAGTGCGGGTACAGGCCGATCACCACCGTTTGCGCGACTTCGCTGGAACGCCGCGCCCACACGCCGGGTATCGCCTCGAAATAGCGGTCGGTGAACGGCGTGAGCAAGTCATGCTGTCCGGCCGGGGCGAAGCCCGCGATGATGCTGCGAGCGGTGATGTTTGCCAGGGTGTCGTCCTCGATCACCGTGGTCCAGGCGTCCTCCTTGACGCGCGGCTGCGGCCGCGCCGTCGCCGCCTGGGCGCCGTGCCGCTTGCCCGCGGCGGTCGGATCGCGCTGTACCTCCGCGTCGATGAAAGGCGTGGCGGGCCCGTCCGCGTCGATTTCGCCGGCGCTTGCGAGCGCGGTCACGATGCGCCACCGCAGGTCGGTGTCGATCTCCAGGCCGGCCAGCCCCAACTCGGCCGGGTCGTGGTCGAACAAGTCCGCCAGGACGACGACGTGCCGGGTCGACAGCACCGACGAACAAAGGGTGTTGACGAAGGCGAGCTGGTGATCGGATCCGGGGTCGGCGGCGCGCGCCAGCTCTAGCAGCCGATCGGCGAACTGCGGCCACCCATGCTCGCGCGCCCAGCCCGGCTCGGCGTAGGAGCCCAGCGCCGTCTGCGCTTGCAGCAGCAACCGCTGCGCCACCCCGACCTCGGTCTCGGCGTGCACACCGTCCGAGACCAGCGCCACGAAGTCGCGGGCGCGTAGTTCGGCCTCGCGCGTCATCTCCCACGCCGCCGACCACACCAGGGAGCGCGGGAGTGGCTCGGCGATGTCGGCGATCCGCTGCAGCGCCGTCTGCAGTGACCCGGCGTCCAGCCGCAGTGAGCAATACGTCAGATCGTCATCGTTGACGAGCACCAGCTGACCGCGCGAAACACCAATCAGGGCAGGCACTTCCGTGACAGGGCCCTCGACGTCGAGTTCTTCGCGCCGGACCCGCACCAGCTTGCCGGCGCCGTCATCGTCGTAAATCCCGATCGCCAGCCGGTGCACGCGGGTTTCACCTGCACCCGGGGCGGCCCCACTCTGTGTCACGGCGAACCGGGTGAACCGGCCGTCCGGGTCGATGTCGAAATCCGGCCGCAGCGTGTTCAAACCGGTGGTCTTCAACCACTGCTGGCCCCAGTCGGACAGGTCCCGGCCCGACGCCTTCTCCAGCGCGGCGACAAGGTCGTTGAAGGTCGCGTTGCCGAACGCGTGGTTGCGGAAGTAGTCGCGCAGCCCGGCCAGGAAGTGCTCCAGCCCGACGTAGGCGACCAGCTGCTTGAGGACGGAGGCGCCCTTGGCGTAGGTGATGCCGTCGAAGTTCACCTCGACCGCGGCCAGGTCGGGGATGTCCGCGGCGATCGGGTGCGTGGACGGCAGCTGGTCCTGACGGTACGCCCACGACTTCTCGACCGTCGCGAAAGTCGTCCAGGCCTCGGTGAATTCGGTGGCCTCCGCCTGGCACAGCACCGAGGCGAACGTCGCGAACGACTCGTTGAGCCACAGGTCGTCCCACCAGGTCATGGTGACGAGGTCGCCGAACCACATGTGCGCCATCTCGTGCAGCACGGTTTCGGCGCGCCGCTCGTAGGAGGCCCGGGTGACCTTGCTGCGAAAGACGTAGTCCTCCAGAAAGGTCACCGCGCCCGCGTTTTCCATTGCGCCGGCGTTGAATTCGGGCACAAACAGCTGGTCGTATTTTCCGAACGCGTAGGGCAGCCCAAAGTTCTTGTGGTAGAAGCCGAATCCCTGCTTGGTCTGGGTGAACAGCCGCTCGGCGTCCATGTGGCGCGCCAACGATTCCCGGCAGAAGATGCCCAGCGGGATCTCGCCGTGTTCGTCGGTGTAGCTGTCCTTCCACTCGGCGTACGGCCCGGCGATGAGGGCCACCAGATAGGTGCTCATCCGCGGGGTGGTGGCGAAGGCGTGCACGCCGTCTTCGATGGACACCGTCGCGCCGTTGGAGACCACTTTCCAGTGTTTGGGCGCCGTCACCCGCAGGTCGAACGTCGCCTTGAGGTCGGGCTGGTCGAAACAGGCGAACATGCGCTTGGCGTCGGCGGTTTCGAATTGCGAGTACAGGTACGTCTCGTTGTCGACCGGGTCGACGAAGCGGTGCAGTCCCTCGCCGGTGTTGGAGTAGCGGCAGTCCGCGTCGACCACGAGGACGTTGCGTTTCTCGAGACCGCGCAGCGCGATGCCCGTCGATTCGTCGTAAACCGACACATCCAGATCGTGGCCGTTGAGACTGGCGCCGCGCACCGTCTCGGCGGCGAGGTCGATGTACGAGTCGGCGCCGGGAAGCGCGTCGAACACCACCGTGGTGGTGGACCGGAACGTCCGCTCGCCGGGTGCGCCGGAGCCATCGGTGACATCGAGGTCGATCCGGTAGCTGTCGACGGTGATCAGGGAGGCGCGTTCGACGGCCTGGTCCCGGGTGAGATTAGGAAGGGCCACGCGTCCAACTTACGTGCCCGGCCCGCAGCTCGGTCGGTGCGGGAACAGGGGCGCGGCGCCTACGGTTGTGCTGAACGGTGTACCGACCGACGAGAGGACTGCGCTATGGCTGAGAAGGCCGCCGAGAAAGACCAAGCCGATTTCTGGTTCGACCCGCTGTGCCCGTGGTGCTGGATCACTTCGCGTTGGATCCTCGAGGTGGAGAAGGTCCGCGACATCGAGGTGCACTTTCACGTCATGAGCCTGGCGATCCTCAACGAGAACCGCGAAGGCCTGCCCGACAAATATCGCGAAATGATGAAGCACGCCTGGGGTCCGGTGCGCGTGGCGATCGCCGCCGAGCAGGCCCACGGCGAAGGCGTGCTCGACCCGCTGTACACCGCGATGGGCACCCGGATTCACAACGAGGACAACAAGGACCTCGAGGAAGTCATCAAGTTGTCACTGGCCGACGCCGGCCTGCCCGCGGAACTCGCCGAGGCCGCGCACAGCGAGGCGTACGACGACGCGCTGCGCAAGAGTCACCACGCCGGCATGGACGCCGTCGGCGACGACGTAGGCACGCCGACCATTCACGTCAACGGGGTGGCGTTCTTCGGGCCCGTGCTCTCGAAGATCCCTCGCGGCGAGGAGGCCGGCAAGCTATGGGACGCGTCGGTGACCTTCGCGTCCTACCCGCACTTCTTCGAGCTCAAGCGGACTCGCACCGAGAAGCCCGAATTCGACTGATGAGCGGCCCGTGTAAGGATTGCGGGCATGCGCGTCTACCTCGGCTCTGACCACGCCGGATTCGAGCTCAAGCAGCAGATCATCGAGCACCTCAAAGCGTCCGGACACGAGCCGATCGATTGCGGCGCCTTCACCTATGACGCCGAGGACGACTACCCGGCGTTCTGCATCGCGGCCGCGACGCGCACGGTGGCCGACCCCGGCAGCCTGGGCATCGTGCTGGGCGGTTCGGGCAACGGCGAACAGATCGCGGCCAACAAGGTGCCGGGAGCCCGTTGCGCGCTCGGGTGGAGCGTCGAGACGGCGACCCTGGCCCGCGAGCACAACAACGCCCAGTTGATCGGGATCGGCGGTCGCATGCACACCGTCCCCGAGGCGTTGGCCATCGTGGACGCCTTCCTGCGTGCGCCATGGTCCAAAGCCGAACGCCACCAACGGCGTATCGACATCCTCGCCGAGTACGAGCGCACTCACCAGGCGCCCCCGGTGCCCGGCGCGCAGGGCTGAGACGCCATGCCCGAAGGGCATACCCTGCACCGGCTGGCCCGGCTGCATCAGCGCCGCTTCGGTGGGGCGCCCGTTGCGGTGTCGAGCCCGCAGGGCCGCTTCGTCGATTCGGCCTTGGTGGACGGCCGCGTGTTGCGCCGCACCAGCGTCTGGGGCAAACACCTGTTCCACCACTACGAGCCCCTTCAAGGCGGACCGATCGTGCACGTGCACCTCGGCCTCTACGGTGCCTTCACCGAATGGCCACGCGCGGACGCGGTCCTTCCCGAACCGGTCGGGCAGGTGCGGATGCGGATGGTCGGCGCCGACTACGGCACCGACTTGCGGGGCCCCACGGTCTGCGAGGTGATCGACGAGGGCCAGGTTTCCGACGTGCTGGCCAGGCTCGGTCCCGATCCGCTGCGTAACGACGCGGATCCGTCCTGGGCTTGGAACCGAATCACAAAGTCCCGCAGACCCATTGGCGCACTACTGATGGATCAGACCATCGTCGCCGGCGTGGGCAACGTCTACCGCAACGAACTGCTCTACCGCCACCGCATCGACCCGTTCCGCGCCGGCCGGGATATCGGCGAGGCGGAGTTCGACGCGGCGTGGACCGATTTGGTGGCGCTGATGAAGGTCGGCTTGCGCCGCGGCAAAATCATCGTGGTGCGGCCCGAGCACGACCACGGAGCCCCGTCTTACCGGGCCGGGCGGCCCCGGACATACGTCTACCGGCGCGCCGGCGAGGCCTGCCGGGTCTGCGGAGATTCGATCCGCACGGCCGTGTTGGAGGGCCGAAACGTGTTCTGGTGCCCCAGCTGTCAGAAATGACAAGCCGCGTTTGCGCTGAACCTAGGTGACGCCCAGCGCGGCGTAGACCTCGTTGCTCAGGGCGAGGCTGCGCGGGTCCGCGTTGGCCTTGGTGGCGTCGAAACGGTTCATCACGTACGCGTAGCCGATCCGGTGTTCCAGATCGACGAACCCGAAGGAGCCGCCGAGGCCACCGTGGCCGAAGATCCGCGGGTTGGGCCCGTTGACGCACCGCTGGTTGAGCATGTAGCCCAAACCCCAGCCGTGATCGGCGACCCGTGGCCCGAGCACCAAGTCGGTCTCCTGGCCGCCCTGGCACTCCCGCACCAGGTCCATGTGCTCGCGGCTGAGCACCTTCTCCTGGGCGAGCGCGTTGTAGAACGTCGCCAATCCCAGGGCCGACACCTGACCGTTCGTGCCGGGGAACTCGAGTTCGCGCCACAGCTGCAGGTCGTGGGAGCCCAGCTCGTCGTCGGGGGCGAAGCCCATGGAGATTGACAGCCCCGCCTTGGGGTGCTCGGCCAGGCTGGCCGGGTAGCCGGGCGCCTGCGCGTCGGCCAGCAGGTCGCGGGCGTGTGGTTTGTTGACCCGCTCGGCGCAGCGGCGTTGTTCGGCGAGGGACAGCCCGATGTGGACGTCGGCGCCGAACGGTTCGGCGATCTCGGTGCGCAGGTACTGGCCGATCGTCCGGCCCGTGACCCGGCGGAACACCTCACCGAGGATGAAGCCGAAGGTGGTCATGTGGTAGCCCTGGGCGGTGCCCGGCGCCCAGTAAGGTTCTGCGGCGGCCAGCTGCGCGCAGACGAAATCCCAGTCGGCGACGTCTTCCCAGCGCAGCCGGGTTCGGGGGCCTATCACGCCGGACCGGTGACTCATCACCATCGCCAGCGTGATGTCTTGTTTGCCCGCCTGCGCGAACTCGGGCCAGTAATGGGCGACCGGGGCCTGCAGATCCAGCTCGCCGCGGTCGGCCAGCTGGTGGACACAGGTGGCCGACAGGCCTTTGGTGCCGGACAACACCGTGGTCAGGGTGTTCTGCTGCCAGGCCCGGGTACGGGCGGCGTCGGCATAGCCGCCCCAGAGATTGACGACGAGGGACCCGTCCACCCACGCAGCGACGGCCGCGCCAACTTCATCGCCCAGCGCGAAGTTGCGCTCGAACGCGTCGCGCACTCCGACGAAGTCCGACGCGCATGAGCCATGGATTTTGACGTCGCTCATGGCGCCTCTCTATGGAGCAGATCCTTACCCCGAGCGGGCGACGGGAATCGAACCCGCGTAGCTAGTTTGGAAGACTAGGGCTCTACCATTGAGCTACGCCCGCATGTGCTAGTCGAGCGTGACTGTAGCTGTCGACGAAGATCAAATCTAATCGACGCGGTCTTGTGATCGCTCCGTGAGGGTCCGCGAGGTCGCCGCGAAGCCCGTGGCTAACCCGGACGTGAGGGGCCTTAGGATCATCGAGGTCAGCGCGGGGTGTAGCGCAGCTTGGTAGCGCATCCGCTTTGGGAGCGGAAGGCCGCAGGTTCAAATCCTGTCACCCCGACCAGCACGACCCCGTGCCGCATGCACACGGCCCACCGAACGCCAGGAACGACCACCGAGGAGCACCCCCGTGAAGAGCACCGTCGAGCAGCTGAGCCCCACCCGGGTCCGCATCAACGTGGAGGTGCCGTTCTCCGAACTCGAGCCCGATTTCCAGCGCGCCTACCGGGAGCTGGCCAAGCAGGTGCGGCTTCCCGGCTTCCGGCCCGGCAAGGCGCCGGCGAAGTTGCTGGAGGCCCGGTTCGGCCGGGAGGCCCTCCTCGACCAGGTCGTCAACGAGGCGCTGCCCGCCCGGTACGGGCAGGCGGTCGTCGATTCGGAGGTGCAGCCCCTCGGCCAGCCCGAGATCGAGGTCACCAAGAAGGAGTACGGCGAGGAGCTGGCGTTCACCGCCGAGGTCGACGTCCGCCCCAAGATCGAGCTGCCGGACCTCGGCGCGCTGAAGATCTCGGTGGACCCGATCGACGTCAGCGACGAAGACGTCGACGCCGAATTGCAGTCACTGCGCACCCGGTTCGGCACCCTGACCGGCATCGACCGTCCGGTGGCCACCGGTGACTTCGTCTCCATCGATCTGTCCGCCACCATCAACGGCGAAGAGGTGCCGGGGGCCGCCGCGGAGGGCCTGTCCCACGAGGTCGGGTCGGGCCGGCTCATCGCCGGCCTCGACGACGCCCTGGTCGGACTGTCCGTCGATGAGTCCCGGGAGTTCACCGCCCAGCTGGCGGCCGGCGAGCACGCCGGGCAGGACGCGCAGGTGACGGTCACGGTCAAGTCGATCAAGCAACGCGAACTCCCCGAGCCCGATGACGAGTTCGCCCAACTGGCCAGCGAGTTCGACACCATCGAGGAGCTCCGGTCGAGCCTGCGCGACCAGGTTGGGCGGGTCAAGCGCGCCCAGCAGGCCGACCAGATTCGTAATGCAGCGCTGGACACGCTGCTCGAACAGGTCGATGTGCCGCTGCCGGAAGCGATCGTCAAGGCGCAGGTCGACAGCTCGCTCCACGACGCGCTACACAGCCTCGACCACGACGAAGCCAAGCTCGAAGAGGCGCTCGCCGGGCAGGGAAAGACCCGCGAAGAATTCGAGACCGAGACGCGCACCGCCGCGGAGACGGACGTCAAGAAGCAGCTGCTGCTGGATGCGCTGGCCGACGAGCTGGAGGTCCAGGTCGGCCAGGACGACTTGACCGAACGACTGGTCGCGACTTCGCGGCAATACGGCATCGAGCCGCAGCAGCTGTTGGGCTACCTGCAGGAGAACAACCAGCTGCCGGCCATGTTCGCCGACGTGCGGCGCGGGCTGACCATCGCCGAGGTGGTGCGGGCGGCGACGGTCACCGACACCGATGGCAACGCGATCGACACCAGTGAGTTCTTCGGCAAGCGTTCGGACGAGGCCGAGCTGACAAGCGAGGCCGAGGAAGCCGAAGACGCCGACGAAGCTGAGGCCCCCGGCGACGAAACGGAGTGACCGGTTTGACGCTGTGAGCGAAAGCGCCCAATTGAGGGGGAGCGTGACCGCGAAACAGTGGGCTCGGTTGGTTAGTGTCGGTGCATAGAAGAACTCGAGAAAGCAGGTAAACCAGTCGTGTCTGACATGCGTTCGCCCTCGCAAGGGCTCAACCTCACGGACTCGGTCTATGAGCGCTTGCTCTCCGAGCGCATCATCTTCCTGGGTTCGGAAGTGAACGACGAGGTCGCCAACCGGCTGTGCGCGCAGATCCTGCTGCTCGCCGCAGAGGATGCCGACAAGGACATCTCGCTGTACATCAACTCCCCGGGCGGATCGATCAGCGCCGGCATGGCCATCTACGACACCATGGTGCTGGCGCCCTGCGACATCGCCACCTACGCGATGGGCATGGCGGCCTCGATGGGCGAGTTCCTGCTCGCGGCCGGCACGAAGGGCAAGCGCTACGCGCTGCCGCACGCGCGCATCCTGATGCACCAGCCGCTCGGCGGGGTGACGGGCAGCGCGGCCGACATCGCCATCCAGGCCGAGCAGTTCCACGTCATCAAGAAGGAGATGTTCCGGCTGAACGCGGAATTCACCGGGCAGTCGATCGAACGCATCGAGGCCGATTCCGATCGTGACCGCTGGTTCACCGCCCCGGAAGCACTGGAATACGGGTTCGTCGACCACATCATCACGCGCGCCGCCCACATCACCAACGGAGAAGCCCAGTGAGTACCCATAACCCTCAGATCCAGCCGCAGGCGCGCTACATCCTGCCGTCGTTCATCGAGCACTCCAGCTTCGGCGTCAAGGAGTCGAATCCCTACAACAAGCTGTTCGAAGAGCGCATCATCTTCCTCGGCGTCCAGGTGGACGACGCTTCGGCGAACGACATCATGGCGCAGCTACTGGTGTTGGAGTCGCTGGACCCCGACCGCGACATCACCATGTATATCAACTCGCCCGGCGGCGGATTCACCTCGCTGATGGCGATTTACGACACCATGCAGTACGTGCGCGCCGACATTCAGACGGTGTGCCTGGGCCAGGCCGCCTCTGCCGCGGCGGTGTTGCTCGCCGCGGGCACTCCCGGCAAGCGGATGGCGCTGCCCAACGCGCGGGTGCTGATCCACCAGCCGTCGCTTCAGGGTGTGATCCAGGGCCAGTTCTCCGATCTAGAGATCCAGGCCGCCGAGATCGAGCGGATGCGCACGCTGATGGAGACCACGCTGGCCCGCCACACCGGCAGGGACGCCGCGACGGTCCGCAAGGACACCGACCGGGACAAGATCCTTACCGCCGAAGAGGCGAAGGACTACGGAATCATCGACACCGTCCTGGAGTACCGGAAGCTCTCCGCGCAGAACGCGTAGGTCTGTAGGTCACGCCGGGCGCAAGGCGGCCGCGACGTCGGCGATGTCCGCCGGCCCGACCCGGCAGCAGCCACCGACGAGGCGTGCCCCCGCCGCCACCCACTGCGTGGCCAGCCGCGCCGAAAATGAACGCCGCCCCGCCCAGCCCCGGCCGTCCCAACGCTCGCCGCTGTTGGGGTAGACGATCACGGGCTTGCCGGCTGCCGCGGCGATCTCGATCGCCGGCAGCACGTCCTCGGGTGCGCAGCAATTGACGCCGATCGCGACGATCTCGCGCACCCCGGCGGCGACGGCGAACGCCTCGGCCAGCGGTTGCCCGGCCCGGGTTCCGGTGCCGTCGATGGTGTAGCTGAGCCAGGCCGGCGCGCCGACCGAACCGACCAGATCGACCAGCGCCTCGGCCTCGTCGATGTCGGGCACGGTCTCGCACGCCAGCACGTCGGCGCCGGCGTCGGCCAGGATCTCCAGCCGGGGTCGGTGCCATCGCCGCAAAGCCGCGACGGACAGGCCGTAGCGTCCGCGATATTCCGATCCGTCGGCCAGTGCGGCGCCGTACGGGCCGACCGAGGCGGCGACGAGCCCGCCCGCGCCCGCGTGGTCACGCGCGGTCTTCGCAAGTTCGACGCTGCGACGTAGTAGCCCGGCGGCCTCCGCTCGGTCGATCCCGCGGGAAGCGAAGCCCTCGAACGACGCCTGGTAGCTCGCCGTCGTCGCGATCGCGGCACCGGCGCGATAAAACGCGGCGTGAACGGAGACGATTTCGTGCGGGTCGTCCGCCAGTAGCCTGGCCGACCACAACGGGTCGGAGAGGTCATGCCCGCGCGCTTCCAGCTCGGTCGCCAGGCCGCCATCGTTGATCAGGACCGACCCGCTGTTCAGAGCCAATTCCACCCGGCCACTGTAGGGTGATTTCTTGGGGATCTGCCCATGCTCTACCCGGGTCGGCA
Organism: Mycobacterium sp. 852002-53434_SCH5985345; assembly: GCF_001667155.1. Classification (NCBI taxonomy): domain Bacteria; kingdom Bacillati; phylum Actinomycetota; class Actinomycetes; order Mycobacteriales; family Mycobacteriaceae; genus Mycobacterium; species Mycobacterium sp. 852002-53434_SCH5985345. The sequence goes on along the minus strand of NZ_LZIE01000097.1, from coordinate 7,973 downwards.
TCTCCAGCGGAAGTGGAAATCGGTCGCCGCACCAGCCTCGGTTGGGTAACGACCGCGACACGCCAAAGACACGCAAAGCGCGCCTTTCGCGAGTGACGGGCGCCGTGTGGCTATATGTTTCATCCAGACGGACAGCATGAATACCACCGACGCGATTCGGCCTTAACGGTCGCGTCGGGCCCGATCTAGCGGGTAGCGTCGGGGCATACATGCGGCACAGCAAGACGAACGGCGAAAAGGAAGTAGGCACCTAAGCACCATGGCGCGCATCGGAGACGGCGGTGACCTGCTGAAGTGCTCGTTCTGCGGGAAGAGCCAGAAACAGGTCAAGAAGCTCATTGCTGGCCCCGGTGTGTACATCTGCGACGAGTGCATCGACCTCTGCAACGAGATCATCGAAGAGGAGCTGGCCGACGCCGACGACGTCAAACTTGACGAACTCCCCAAGCCGGTTGAGATCCGGGAATTCTTGGAGGGCTACGTCATCGGGCAGGACACCGCCAAGCGGACGCTGGCCGTCGCCGTCTACAACCACTACAAGCGCATCCAAGCCGGGGAGAAGGGCCGCGACTCCCGGCACGAGCCGGTTGAGCTGACCAAGTCCAACATCCTGATGCTCGGTCCCACCGGCTGCGGCAAGACCTACCTCGCCCAGACGCTCGCCAAGATGCTCAACGTCCCGTTCGCCATCGCCGACGCCACCGCGCTGACCGAAGCCGGTTACGTCGGTGAGGACGTCGAGAACATTCTGCTCAAACTCATTCAGGCCGCCGACTACGACGTCAAGCGCGCCGAGACCGGAATCATCTACATCGACGAGGTCGACAAGATCGCCCGCAAGAGCGAGAACCCGTCGATCACCCGCGACGTCTCCGGCGAGGGCGTTCAGCAGGCCCTGCTGAAGATCCTGGAGGGCACGCAGGCGTCGGTTCCCCCGCAGGGCGGCCGCAAGCACCCGCACCAAGAGTTCATCCAGATCGACACCACCAACGTGCTGTTCATCGTCGCGGGGGCGTTCGCCGGCCTGGAGAAGATCATCTACGAGCGCGTCGGCAAGCGGGGCCTGGGCTTCGGCGCCGAGGTCCGCTCGAAGGCCGAAATCGACACCACCGACCACTTCTCCGACGTCATGCCCGAGGACCTGATCAAGTTCGGCCTGATCCCCGAGTTCATCGGCCGGCTGCCGGTGGTCGCCTCGGTGACCAACCTGGACCGGGAGTCGTTGGTCAAGATCCTGTCCGAGCCGAAGAACGCTCTGGTCAAGCAATACACCCGGCTGTTCGAGATGGACGGCGTCGAGCTCGAATTCACCGATGACGCGCTGGAGGCGATCGCCGACCAGGCGATCCACCGCGGCACGGGCGCCCGCGGTCTGCGCGCCATCATGGAAGAGGTCCTGCTGCCGGTGATGTACGACATCCCGAGCCGCGACGACGTCGCCAAGGTCGTAGTGACCAAGGAGACCGTGCAGGACAACGTGCTGCCGACGATCGTGCCGCGCAAGCCGTCGCGCACCGAGCGTCGCGACAAGAGCGCCTAACACTCCCCGGCGGTCGAGCCGCCGCGCATTTGGGTACTAGATGCGCATGCCGGCCGCCGCTGCCACCGCCAGCCCCGTACCGCGCCGGCTGACGGGCGCGCTCGACCTGGTGAACTTCCTGCTGGCCGATGTGCGCGACGGGCTGGGCCCCTACCTGTCGATCTACTTGCTGCTGGCCCACCATTGGGATCAGGCGTCGATCGGGTTCGTCATGGCGGTCGGGGGGATCGGGGCGATCGTTGCGCAGGCGCCGGCCGGCGCGTTGGTGGATCGGAGCACGGCCAAACGGGCGCTGATCATCGTCGGGGCGTTGACCATCACGGTCGGTTCGTTGGCGATGCCGTTGTTTCCCGGCTTCTACTCGATCTCGGTATTGCAGGCCCTCACCGGCATCGCCGGCTCGGTCTTCGCCCCGGCGCTGGCCGCGATCACCTTGGGCGTCGTGGGTCCCCGTTACTTTTCCCGGCGGATCGGGCGCAACGAGTCGTTCAACCACGCGGGCAACGCGTCGGCCGCCGCCATTACCGGCGGGCTGGCCTACTTCTTCGGCCCGGTGGTGGTGTTCTGGGTGCTTGCCGTCATGGCGGCCGCCAGTGTGCTTGCGACGCTGCGGATTCCGGGCGATGCGATCGACCATGACGTCGCCCGGGGCATGGATCACGTGCGGGGAGGGCCGCACGAGACGCCGTCGCGGATGGCGGCGCTGCTGCACAACCGCAGGCTGATGATCTTCGCCGCGACGGTCATTGCGTTCCACTTCGCCAATGCGGCAATGCTGCCGCTGGTCGGCCAGCTGCTGGCGCTGCACAACAAGGACGTCGGGACCGCCCTGATGGCCGGTTGCATCGTCGCCGCGCAGGTGGTCATGGTGCCGGTGGCTTACTTCGCCGGAACCAAGGCCGATTCGTGGGGACGAAAGCCGATCTTCCTGGTTGGCTTCGCGGTCTTGGCCGCCCGCGGATTTCTCTACACCCTGTCCGGTAACCCGTACTGGTTGGTCGGCGTCCAGCTGCTTGACGGCATCGGGGCCGGCGTGTTCGGCGCGCTGTTTCCCCTCGTGGTCCAAGACGTGACGCACGGCACCGGCCGGTTCAATGTCAGCCTCGGCGCCGTGACGGCCGCGACGGGGATAGGCGCCTCGGTTTCCAACCTCGTTGCGGGCTGGATCGTGGTGGCCGCCGGCTACGACGCCGCCTTCGCTTCCCTGGGAGCGCTCGCGGGCGTGGGCTTCTTCCTGTACCTGATCGCGATGCCCGAAACGGCGCCCAGAGAATTGGCCGCCGTCGCGGAAGAGTGACCAATACCACACTTTTGAAGTGTCGGCGCCACCGTCCCCCGGCTGACATCGGTTTTAGGTGAAAACCGCTGCGTGTAATGGTTTAGAGACGGCCATTCTCGTCTTAGAGTCTCTTAAAGAAGTGCCATAATTGGTACCACCAGTGACACACAGCGCGAGGGCGCGGGACTCGCTTGAACAGCGCGTAACGTAAAGCTTCAGCAGCGAAGTGCCTATCCGACGAATGGAAGGCGGATACGTGGATCCGAACGGCAGCGGAGCCGGATCTGATTCTCACAACGGCTCGAACGGGTCGCCTTCCGGTGGCGGGTCCGACCGCCAGCGCCTGGAGCAAGTCGTCATTCGCTTCGCCGGGGACTCCGGCGACGGCATGCAGCTGACCGGTGACCGGTTCACCTCGGAGGCAGCGCTTTTCGGCAACGACCTGGCGACCCAGCCGAACTATCCCGCGGAGATCCGCGCCCCCGCAGGCACCCTGCCCGGGGTCTCGTCCTTTCAGATCCAAATCGCCGACTACGACATCCTGACCGCCGGTGACCGCCCAGACGTGCTCGTCGCGATGAACCCGGCGGCGCTCAAGGCCAACCTGGGCGACCTGCCGCGCGGCGGCATGGTGATCGCCAACTCCGACGAGTTCACCAAGCGCAACCTGACCAAGGTGGGCTACGTAACGAACCCCCTCGAGTCCGACGAGTTGTCCGACTACGTCGTGCATTCCGTCGCGATGACCACGCTGACGCTGGGCGCGGTTGAGGCGATCGGCGCGTCGAAGAAAGACGGCCAGCGCGCGAAGAACATGTTCGCGCTGGGTCTGCTGTCGTGGATGTACGGCCGGCCGATCGAGACCAGCGAGAAGTTCATCCGGGAGAAGTTCGCCCGCAAGCCCGACATCGCGGAGGCCAATGTCTTGGCGCTCAAGGCGGGCTGGAACTACGGCGAAACGACCGAGGCGTTCGGCACCACCTACGAGGTTTCGCGGGCGACGTTGCCCTCTGGCGAATACCGGCAGATCTCCGGCAACACCGCGATGTCCTACGGCATCGTCGCGGCGGGTCAGCTGGCCAACATTCCGGTGGTGCTCGGCAGTTATCCGATCACGCCGGCGTCGGACATCCTGCACGAGCTGTCCAAGCACAAGAACTTCAACGTCATCACCTTCCAGGCCGAGGACGAGATCGGCGGCATCTGCGCCGCAATCGGCGCCTCGTACGGCGGTGCTCTGGGCGTCACGAGCACGTCGGGCCCGGGGATCTCGCTCAAGTCGGAAGCGTTGGGTCTCGCGGTGATGACCGAATTGCCCTTGCTGGTCATCGACGTTCAGCGCGGCGGCCCCTCGACCGGCCTGCCGACCAAGACCGAGCAGGCCGACCTGCTGCAGGCGCTGTACGGCCGCAACGGGGAGTCGCCGGTTGCCGTGCTGGCGCCACGCTCGCCGTCCGACTGCTTCGAAACCGCGCTCGAGGCGGTACGCATCGCGGTCTCCTACCACACCCCGGTGATCGTGTTGTCCGACGGCGCAATCGCCAACGGCTCGGAGCCGTGGCGCATTCCGGACGTCAGCACGCTGCAGCCGATCAAGCACACGTTCGCCAAGCCGGACGAGCCGTTCCAGCCGTACAACCGCGATCCGGAGACGCTCGCGCGCCAATTCGCTGTGCCGGGCACCCCCGGCCTCGAGCATCGGATCGGTGGCCTGGAGGCGGCTAACGGCTCGGGCGCCATCTCCTACGAGCCGGTCAACCACGACCTCATGGTTCGCTTGCGCCAGGCCAAGATCGACGGCATATCGGTTCCCGACCTCGAGGTTGACGACCCGACCGGAGACGCCGAGCTGCTGCTGATCGGCTGGGGCAGCTCGTACGGCCCGATCGGTGAAGCCTGCCGGCGTGCGCGGCGCAAGGGCGTCAAGGTCGCGCACGCCCACCTGCGCTACCTGAACCCGTTCCCGGCGAACCTGGGCGATGTGTTGCGGCGTTACCCGATGGTGGTGTGCCCGGAGATGAACCTGGGCCAGCTCGCCCTGTTGCTCCGCGGCAAGTATCTGGTCGACGTGCAATCGGTTAGCAAGGTCCAGGGTGTCGCATTCCTCGCCGACGAGATCGGGCGTGTCATCCGCGCTGCGGAGGGCGGCACGCTGGCCGAAATCGAGCAAGACAAGACGATGGTCGCCAGAATGGCGGCAGCAACGGTTGGAGCGGGAGCTATCGAATGACCGACCTGGTGGGAAATCTGGCGGGCACGGACCTAGGGCTGACCCCTAGGTTGAAGAAGAACGACGGTGTGCCCACCACGGATCAGCCGCAGAAGGGCAAGGACTTCACCAGTGACCAAGAGGTCCGTTGGTGCCCCGGGTGTGGGGACTACGTCATCCTCAACACCATCCGCAACTTCCTGCCCGAGCTCGGGCTGCGTCGCGAGAACATCGTGTTCATCAGCGGCATCGGTTGCTCGAGCCGGTTCCCGTATTACTTGGAAACCTACGGATTTCACTCCATCCACGGGCGCGCGCCGGCCATCGCGACCGGTCTGGCGCTGGCCCGCGAGGACCTCTCGGTGTGGGTGGTCACCGGTGACGGCGACGCGTTGTCGATCGGCGGCAACCACCTGATCCACGCGCTGCGCCGCAACGTCAACATCACGATCTTGTTGTTCAACAACCGGATCTACGGGCTGACCAAGGGCCAGTACTCGCCGACGTCGGAGGTCGGCAAGATCACCAAGTCCACCCCGATGGGATCGCTGGACCACCCGTTCAATCCGGTGTCGTTGGCGCTGGGTGCCGAGGCGACGTTCGTCGGCCGCGCCCTCGACTCCGACCGCAACGGACTGTCCGAGGTGTTGCGCGCCGCCGCCGAGCACCGCGGCGCCGCGGTGGTCGAAATCCTGCAGGACTGCCCGATTTTCAACGACGGCTCCTTCGACGTGCTGCGCAAGGAGGGCGCCGAGGAACGGGTGATCAATATCCGCCACGGCGACCCCATCACCTTCGGCGCCGACGGCGAGTACTGCGTGGTCAAGTCCGGCTTCGGCCTCGAATTCGCCAAGACCGCCGACGTGTCCGTCGACGAGATCATGGTGCACGACGCGCACACCGACGACTCGGCCTACGCCTTCGCGCTGTCGCGGCTCTCCGATCAGAACCTCGATCACACCGTGCTCGGAATCTTCCGGGATGTCAGCCGCCCCACTTACGACGACGCGGCGCGCTCGCAGGTGCAGGCCGCCCGCGCCGCGAAGCCGTTCGACGACGCCGCCCTGCAGTCGCTGCTGCGTGGGCGCGACACCTGGACCGTCGACTGACGTGGGCGAAACGAGTTCACTCGCCGGCGTAGTGCTCGCCGGCGGCGCATCGCAACGGATGGGGCGAGACAAAGCGAGCCTGCCCGTCCCCGGGTCCGCGGGCTCCGATGCAACCACGATGGTCGAACACGTCGTCGGCATCCTCCAACAGCGTTGCGACCCAGTCCTTGTCATGGCCGCCCAAGGGCAGCCGTTGCCCGAACTGCACGCTCGGGTCATGCGCGACGAACTGCGCGGCCTGGGCCCGTTGCCGGCGACGGGGCGGGGATTGCGCGCGGCCGCCGATGCCGGCGCCCGCCTCGCCTTCGTCTGCGCCGTCGACATGCCGTTCCTGGCCGTCGAACTCATCGACGACCTCGCCCGCCGGGCGCTGGAGACGGGTGCGGAAGTGGTGCTGCCCTGGGACGGCCAGGACCACTACCTTGCCGCGGTGTACCGGACGGACCTGGCCGACCGGGTCGACGCGTTGGTGGCCGCCGGCGAGCGCAAAATGCGCGCCCTGGTGGACTCATCGGATGCCCAGCGCGTCGTGACGTCGGAATCGCGGTGGCTGACCAACGTCAACACCGACGCGGAGCTCCGCGCCCTCGCACAGCCCCGCAGCTGACGGCAATCTCGCGCCACCAGCGCGGCGAAATCGCGTCGGATGAATTCTGCGTAAATTCGGGCACTGCCCACGCCCGAGAATGCGCGAGCCTATTCGACATAAGACGAGTGCTCGTCCTCGCTTCGATATCGGGCTAAGCGACTCGCCGTCGGGGGAATAGGCAATCCGGCGGCGCACCGTGATCTGTTGGCGCACCACGAGTTTCAGGCCAATTGCCCACCGCTTTATCGAAAGACGCCGTGTCTATGCGCCCGGCGTCGACCGAAATCACAGATCTCGTGAGCAAATCGGCAAGGCCGAATCGGACGGTTTGACGGAGGCGTCCGGCGGAGCAGTCGCCCTCCGCGGCCGTGGCCTCGATCGCGGGCAGATAATTGTCGAAAAGCATTATGCAGGAACAAATTTCAGCACATTACCGCCTCCGGCGCGGGGACGGCTACGGGTGTCAACGCCCGCTATTTGAACGATGCAAGTTAGCCAGCAGCGCAACACAATTCGTTCCCGTGGTCAGGCGTGGCGCGCGACGGGGCAACGTAACTTGTTGTAGGCTGCGCCGCTTCGCGACAGCGGACCTGGGTCCGTTGGACCCGAAACGGCCCAAACGTGGTAGCGCAAATACGTGCGCCAGTTCACAAAATGGGCGTGATTCGGCTCACGATTTGAAACGCCGCGCGATTGTTGGGTACTTCTCGAAATCACGCAGCTGACCTGCCGAAATGGCGACGGTATTGCGCCGTGATCACCCCGTTACCGAAACGAGATGGCCGTCTTCCGAAGATGACGAACGCGGCTCGTTCTCGTACGGTCCCTGTTAGCCCGCAACGGGTTACGGAACAGTAACTGAAAACAGAATCACGGACCCGCGTGTGAGCGGGGCTGCGGACGGCGAAGGCCAGTCCGCGGCCGGCGGGTAGCAGTCCGCCGGGCGATTCGAGCCCACCGCTGTCGTGCCGGAACAAGCCGGCACGTTCCGAAGCAGGTTTCCGCATCAACCAGAAACCGTCAGCCCACCCCCGTGGGCTTGCTTTGGCGCGCGCGCACCGCGAAAGGAAAGATATTGAAGAACGTCCGTAAGACGCTCGTTCTTGCCGCGGTCACGGGCACCCTCGTGACCATCCCGTCGGCCACCGCGACTGCGGAGCCGATGGGTTTCGACCCCAACATGGCGCCCGCCCCGGCGCCGGACGCGCCGCCGCCCCCGGCTCCCGACGCCCCGCCGGCTCCGGACG
>NZ_LZIE01000096.1:0-744 GCF_001667155.1 Mycobacterium sp. 852002-53434_SCH5985345 | reverse complement strand
GCCCAGGCGCCGACCAACTCCGCTGGGCAGGCCTCCCCGCCGTGATCAGCGTGTCGAGTCCGTCCAGCCGGGCCCGATCCAGCGACGCCAGCACCGTCGGGGTCACAATCGCCGCACTGACCCGCTGGTCCTGCAGCACGGCGGTCAGCGCATCCCCGGCATACGCGTCCGGCGGGGCCACCACAAGTGCGGCCCCCGAAGCCACTGCCCATATCCACTCGAAGATCGAGGCGTCGAAGGTTGGCACGGCCACATTCAGCACTCGGGCGTCGGCACCCAACACGAACACTTTGCGTTGCGCCGCAGCCAATCCGACCAGGCCGGCGTGGCTGACCGTCACGCCCTTGGGCGCGCCGGTGGATCCCGAGGTGAAAATCACGTACGCGGTGTCGTCCACCGCCAGCGGCGCCAGCCGGTCGGCGTCGGTGATCGGCTTCGCGCACCGCCCCGACAGATCGAGTTCGTCGACACGCAACACCGGGCGCGCGCCCGCCCCGACCAAAGTGTCGGCGCCACACGTCAACACACACACCGCGCCCACCGCATCCAACACCGTGGCGATCCGCTCGACCGGATGCGACCGATCCAGCGGCACATACACCCCGCCGGCCTTAGCCACCGCCCACCACGCCACCACCAACTCCACACAACGATCCATCGCCACGCCCACCGCGCGCTCAGGACCCACCCCCGCCTCGATCAACACCCCCCCACCCCCCCCGACCCCCCAAACCCCCCCCCCAA
>NZ_LZIE01000095.1:0-38591 GCF_001667155.1 Mycobacterium sp. 852002-53434_SCH5985345 | reverse complement strand
TGCCCGCGGTAGCGATGCGGATGGCTTCGTCTTCGGAGCGATAGGTCATCACCGCCAGCACGGGCCCGAAAACCTCTTCCTGGCACAAGCGCATGTCGTTGCGGCAGTCGACGAATGCCGTCGGCTCGTAGTAAAAGCCGCGTTTGAGGTGTTCGGGCCCGTGCTGGCGGTGATGACCTATCGCTCCGAAGACGAAGCCATCCGCATCGCTAACGACTCCATCTACGGTCTGGCGGGTTTGGTGATGACCCGCAATGCCGCAAGGGGATTCAACGTCGCCAGGCAGATCCGAACCGGCACCATCATGGTGCAGACGGTCGCACCCGGTGCCGACCTAGGAGCCAATCCGGGTGGCGGGCAGGGGCCCGGCTGGTCTCTGCCGGCGCGCGGAATGTTCAACGGCGGCGGCCCCTTCGGCGGATTCAAACAAAGTGGGCTCGGCCGCGAGCAGGGTCGCTGGGGCTTCGAGGAGTACACCGAGCTGAAATCAATCACCATGATGTAGCGGGGAAAGGTCGCGTGATGGAACTTCTCAGGGACGTCCGAGTCCTCGAGGTGTCACTCTTCTCCGCGGATGCACTCGGCGGGCATCTGGCTGATCTCGGCGCAGAAGTGATCAAGGTGGAGCCGCCCGGCGGCGGTGGCTTCCGCGGTTCGGCGGTTTCCGGCGGCGAGCTGCAGGACTCTCACTGGAATCGCGGCAAGAAGAGTGTGGCGATAAACCTGAAAACGACTGAGGGCCAAGATGCGTTTCGCCGCCTGGCCGCGACATCCGCGGTGGTGATCGACGGTCTGCGTTACGGCACGGCGGAGCGGCTCGGTTTCAGCTACGACGACGTCGTTGCAGTCAACCCGACAGTCGTCTACTGCGTGCTCAATGGCATGGGCAGCTATGGGCCGTACACCCGATTGGCCACACACGGGCTGTCGTTCGACTGTTTCGCCGGCTTGAGTCCGCCGATCATAGATGCGGATGGAACACCGCGCCTTTCGGGGGCGGCCACAGGGACCACAGGTGTTCTTGCGGGACCGCTGTACGCAGCGATGGGCGTACTCGCCGCGCTGCACGCCGCCGGGCGCGACGGCAAGCCGCAGCACGTCGAAGTAGCGCAGGTCGATGCGGCGATTAACTGGAACTTCCAGCACCTCACCGCGTTGGCGAACGGTCAACCGACCTACGGTGAGGGAATCCGCGCATCGCTTCGCTACCAGTACTACGAAACCAGCGACGGCAACTACGTGGTGTTCAACGCCTTGGAGGACAAGTTCTGGCTGAGATTCTGCGAATCACTCGACAGGATGGATCTCTACGAACCCGGGCGCCAGAAGCCGGGGCAGGATCTCGAGGCAGAGGCACGGCTGCGCGAGGTGCTGACGGCAATATTCAAGGAACGCACACGCAAGGAATGGATTGACTTCTTCATTGCGACCGATATCGCAGGAGCCCCGGCATTCTTGGGCGCAGACCTGTTCGACGACGACCACTCTAAAGCTCGTCGACTCGTCTACGAGCAGGCTCAGGCGGACGGGACTTCGCAGCGATTGATGGGAACATGCATCAAGACCAAACCCGACGAGGGATTTGCACCGCCGGCAGCGCCGCACGTTGGGCAGCATACGGAAGAGTTACTCCGCGCCCTGGCAGGCTACGACGAGGCCGGAATGGAGCGCCTCCGTTCGACCGGCGCAATCTGAACACCGGCGCATGCCCCACTCAAGGGGCAAATATGAGGAGCGCGCCGTCTCATCGGCCGATCGCTAGCTAACAGACCTGCGCGCATCTTCACCCAGGCGTCACCCCGGCGACCGGGGGCGTTTTGCAGCCGTACTGGACCCGTACCGCGCCCGTACCGGCAACGGCAGATATTACTGTCTGGCAGGGGATATGGCGCGAATCAGGCAATCGTTCGGCCTGGTCGCAAGAGGGCTGTCTAGGGACTCATAATCCGTTGGTCGCGGGTTCGAGCCCCGCCCGCCCCACAAAGTAAGGCATGGTCAGAGGTGTACAGCCACGCGGGGCCGCCGGCTAGCGGTGTTCACCCCGGCGCCTAGCGGCCTAGCGGCCTGGCGGTCGCGGCGATGATGCGCTAGCTAACTTGGGCGAAATTGTGGGTCTGCCACGCCGAGGCGGGTAGGTCGGCGGGCTCGTAGCGGCGGCCTCGTTCGAGGACACCGACGCGAAACCCCTTCTCCGACAGCCGCTGCGCGGAGACGCTGCCCCCGAACCCGGATCCGATGACCGGCAAGTCGAAGGCGACCGGCTCTGCGGTCACGACGGCGGTTCTTCGCTAATGACGGACACGACGACCTTGCCCTTGGCGCGTCCGCTCTCGACGTAGGACAGCCCCTCCAACGTGTCGGCGAACGGAAACACCCGGTCGATAACGGGGCGGATCACCCCGGCATCGACGAGGGCACCCAATTGGCGCAACTGTTGGCCGTTGGCGGTCATGAACAGGAACGAGTAAGTCACCGAACGTCGTTTGGCCTTGCGCCGGATGGAGAAGCTCAGGGCGCGCATCGCCTGCACCAGAATCCAGTTGGCGCCGAATTCACGGGCGAACACGGGGTCGGGTGGGCCGGCGACCGAGATGACCGTGCCGCCGGGTTTGAGCACCTCCAGCGACTTCTGCAGTGTCTGTCCGCCCTGAGTGTCCAGAACGACGTCATAACCGGACAATTCGGCGGCGAAGTCCTGGGTCTTGTAGTCGATGACGACGTCGGCACCCAGGTCCTTGACCCAGCCGGCATTTACGGCGCTGGTCGTGGTGGCGACGGTCGCGCCGAGATGTTTGGCCAACTGGATGGCGATGCTGCCCAGTCCGCCGGAACCCGCGTGGATCAGGACCTTCTGACCGGGTTGAACGTGGGCCTTCTCGACCAGCGCCTGCCATGCGGTGAGCGCGACCAGTGGCAGGGAGGCGGCTTCGGCCATGTCGAGTCGCTCGGGCTTGGGGGCGACGTCGCTCTCATCGATGGCGATGTGTTCGGCGAAGGCGCCGATGCGGTCCTGCCGGGGTTTGGAGTACACCTCGTCGCCGGGCGCGAATCCGCGCACCCGCGGACCGGTCTCAACGACGACGCCGGCCAGGTCGTTGCCCAGCACGATCGGAAGCTTGTAGCGCAGTAGCGGTTTGAGTTCGCCGTTGCGGATCTTCAGATCCAGTGGGTTGATGCTGGCGGCGTGGATCCGCACCAAGACGTCGTCGTGGCCCAGGGCGGGCTGGGTTCGTTCGACGGCGTCGACGTTGTCGGTCTTGCCGTAACGGGTCAGCGTGAACGCCTTCATCGTGTCGCTTCCTGATCAGCCAGCGGGAGCCGCCCGCCCGGTCCGTCGGCGTGGTCGGCGCTCACGACGGTGCCCCGCCGCAGGTGGCGGTTAAGGAACTCGATCTGATCGCCGACCAGTTGCTCGAAGGGTTCGCCTAGGTAGAACTCGAAGTGCCCGGCGTCGTAGTGCTTGATCTCCCCGCGCGGCGCGGTCCAGGCATAGCGCTCGGTCTGCTCGGGCGGGGTGACAGTGTCGGTGTCGCTGATGCAGAACAGGATCGGGTAGGCGATCTCCTTGGCCGACAGTCCGGGCCGATAGGTCGTGATCGTCGGGGCGACGCGGGCGGCCACCTCGTTGCGGAACGTCGTGTCCGCCGGCAGAAGGGCCCGATAGCCGGGCAATGCGTCCGGGGCGTTCATCAGGGCCAGCGAGCCGGGCGGGCCGGCCAGCGGGATCATCGCCGGGGCCTTCCCGCGCAGGATGGAGACGTAGTCCCTGGCCACCGAGGGCAGCACCTTCAGGGATGCCAGCGGCCCTAGTGCCAGCGCGGAGGTCAACCCATCGGTGAACGGGCATTGCGCCACCGCCGCGGTGAGTTCGGGATGCCGTGACGCAACGGTGATGGCGTGCCCACCGCCGAACGAGCTGCCCCACACCGCGATTCGCGTGCGGTCGACTTCGCGACGGCCTTTGACAAAGGCGATGGCGGCATCCCAGTCCGCCAGTTGGCGTTTGATCGACAACAACTGGCGGGGCTGGCCGGTGCTGTCACCGAAGTGCCGGTAGGTGAATGCCAGCGCCGCGATCCCGGCCTGGGCGAAGCGTTCGGCGAAGGCGTCCAGGCGCATCTCGCGGGTACCGCCCAGGCCGTGGCCCAGGATCACCACCGGCGGGGCGGTCACCCCGGTTGGCAGGTAGAGCCAGGCGGCGCAGGTGTCGTCACCAGAGGTGAAGGACACGTCGTGGCGGGTGAACGACTGCGTGGCACTCACTTGACCATCACCTCCGCGCCGAGAGCGGGCACTGTGCCGGCTTCCAGGGCGCGGTCGTAGGTGTCGCCGTGATAAAGCGGCAACTCGCCGACCGAGTCGATGTCGTCGAGGTACTGCAGCATCAGCTGCTGGCCCCGCGGGGACTGGTCGGTGCCCAGGAACTCGGTGCGCTCCACGTGCAGGCCTTCGGTCAGCGACATCGATCCGCCGAAGTAGACCGAGCGTTTGATCGCCTCGACCGACCCCTTGGTTCGCTTGCCGAAGTACTCGGCCACCTCGACCGCCCGCTCCACAACCTGGTCGGTGGGCACCACGTCGTCGACCGCGCCGTTGGCCAGTGCCTGGGAGGGGGTGAACGGCTTGCCCTCCAGAATCGCGACCAGCGACTTGTGGGTGCCGATCAGCCTTGTTAGGCGCTGGCTGCCGCCGCCGCCGGGCATGATGCCTAACAGCACCTCGGGCTGACCGATGAAGAAGCTCGCGTCGTCGGCCATGATCCGCAGATCACACGCCCAGGCGAACTCCGCACCCAGTCCCAGCGCTGATCCGTTGAGGGCGGCGACGAAGATGACGCCGCTGGCGTTCATCCGCAGGAATGTGTTGTGCAGGCGGTCCAGTTGGGCGACGCCGCGTAGCGGGGTCTTCTGTACAACCGGGTCCAGCGCCCGGGCCCGGTCGATGCCACGGGCCAGCCGCAGCGCGGCCGAGGCGGCACGGCGGTTCAACTCCGGCACTGCCACGCCTTCGGCCTGCAGCCACCGCACGTCGGCGTGGCTGACGAACCGCCCCTCGCGGGCGCCGGTGAACACCACCGCGTGAACGTTCGGGTCGCGGTCGACGCGGCTCACCAGCGCGTCGAGCTCGTTGGCGATGTCCAGGCCGAACAGGCTGTGCGGGCCGCCATCCACTCGCACGATCAGAATGGCTCCGCGGTCCTCGATCTCGAGGTAGCTCTTGTGTTGCTGGGTCATGTCTTCTTCCGTTGTGATTTCGCCGGGAGGTGATATTGCCGTTGATGCAGATCACGCATCAATGAATCGAATTGCAGTAGAAGCGAACTCGTGGTGGTACTGGAAGATCGCGCCGTGCCCAGAGTTGGGATAGATGACGAGTTTCGAGTCAGCGATCCGAAGATGCATGTCTTCGGAGAGAGCCGTGGGGACCATGCGATCGTTGTCGCCGTTCGCGATCAACGTCGGATGGGTGATCACAGACAGGTCTGCGGGTGTCGAGCGCCCCCACCGCTTGATCGCTTTGAGTTGGGTTCGGAAAGCCTTCACCGTGATCGGCGCGTCCCGATCCTCGGTGCGTTCTTCTAGGCGCTCCACGAACGCGCGTGCGGCGCGTCTGCCGATGTCGTCGCGGTTGAAGAACAGAAACTCCTTGGGGTCCTTTCGGGCAAGGGCGGCACGCAGCGTGTCGTAGTAGGTGGTACCGGCAACCTTGTCAATGCTCTTTCCGCCTGCGGGTCCGGTTCCGGTGAGGATCAGCTTGCGGACGAGTTCAGGATGTTTGAGCACCAGCGCTTGGGCGACCATTCCGCCGAGGGAGAAGGAGAGGATGTCGACGGTGTTGAAACCGAGTGCGGTGATGAAGGTATAGGCGTCGTCGGCCATCGACTCGACGGTGTCGGGGACGGTGCCGGTGGAGGCTCCTACGCCGCGGTTGTCGAAAGCGATGACGTGGTGGTGCTGAGCGATCGGATCGATGATCCGGGGATCCCAGTTGTCCAGCGTGGCGGCGAGATGGACAAAGAAGATGACCGGAACCCCGCCCGTCGGCCCAAGTTCGCGGTAGGCGTAGGTGACACCCGCTGCGGTGACTGTGCGCGATGGCGCATGCGTGTACGACGTGATCGTGTCGCTGCGCTGATTTTGATCCGCGTTCATGATGTTCTCCTGTTGGTCTCGGAAGCGCTTTCCTCGGCGAGGAATCGCAGGGCGTCGGGTACGAAGGTCCGGTGGTGCTGGAACACTCCGCCGTGTCCCGAGTTGGGGTAGATCTTCAGTTGGGCGTTCGGCAGTCGGCGTGCCATGTCGGCTGAGTGGCTGCTGTCGACCATGAGGTCGTGGTCGCCGTTGGCCACTAAGACGGGCTGGGTGATGAGCGACAGGTCGTCGGGTTCGCTTTGTCCGGCGTGTCGGATGGCTTTGAGCTGAGCGATGCGGGCCTGCATCGAGATTCGTTTGTCACGGTTTTGGGTGCGTTCCTTGAGGCGGATGAGATAGTCCGACGCGGCCCGTTTGCCCTCGGCGGTGCGGGGAAAGAACAGGAAATTTCTAGGATCGCTGAACGTGAGTGCCGCTTTGAGGTAGGCGATCCCGACGATGGTTGCCATTTTGTCGATGCCGCCGCCGCCGCGTGGGCCGGTGCCGGCGAGGATCATGCGCCGCACAAGGTATGGTGCCTGTAGGGCGATCATCTGCGCGACGCCGCCGCCGAGCGAAAAGCCCAATAGATCAACGTGTTTGAGTCCCAAGGCGCGGATGAAGGCGATGGCGTCGGTGCCCATCTGCTCGACCGTGGGTGGCACCGAGGAGCCCGTCGCGCCGACACCGCGATTGTCGAAGGCGATCACGCGATGGTGCGCGGCGATACCGTCGATGATTCGCGGGTCCCAGTCATCGAGAACCGCGGTGAGGTGATGGAGGAACACCACAGGAACGGCTGACCCGGTGCCGAGTTCGCGATACGCGAACTCGACGCCGCCGACGTCGATCTTGCGAGTCGGTGTGTCTATCCACGAAGCCATTTCGTGCCTTTCGATGTGGTCGTATGTCCACGCGGGGACATTGGGATTGTTGGTTCTCACTGTGCGATGTGGGTTCGCGCGTCGAGTTTGGACAGCGCGGAAAGGGTTCGCCGGTCACGGGCCAGATGCGAATCCATTGCAGGCGCGGGGAGTCCTCGCAGCGCCGAAAGGGGCTTCCATCTGGATGGCTCCACCACGCGCGGTGACCGATGAGCGAGGCCGTCGGCGAGTGCTGTTGCAGCGTAGTCGGGTTGAAGGCGTTTCAACAGGGGCCGGGGCAAGGTCGCGAGCAGATCGTCGACAGCGGGGTCGGCGTCGACGCCTTGCCTGATCATGTTGGTTTCGATCAGTGAGAAGTAGGCGATCGTGGTCGAGACGCCGTGCGCGGCAAGTTCTACGCGTAACCCGCGGCCGAGCTGCTCAACCGCTGCTTTGCTCATGGCATAAGGAATCGTGCCCATGCCGTTGAGAAACGCGAAAACCGAACTGATGAGGACGAATTGGCCGCGGTGAGCGATGACCTGATCCATGGCGGCTTGGATGGTGTTCACGACGCCGGTGACGTTGATTGCGAGCACGGAGTCGATCGATGACTTCGGCGTGGTCCGCAAAGTGGCGGCACGAGAGAGAATGCCGGCGTTGGCGATCGCGATGTCAACCCGTCCGAAACGGTCAACGACTTCGGCAACGGCGAGGTCGAGTCCGTCGCGGTTATACACGTCGGCGACTGAGCCGAAGGCCGAGTGTGAGGACATGTGCGCAGCAATTTGTGGTGTCTGCGGGTCGACGTCCACCAGGGCGACCTTCGCGCCGCGGCCGATAAGTTCGCGCGCGGTAGCGCTGCCGATTCCGCCGGTTCCGCCGGTGATGAGCACGACCTTGTCGCGAATGTCGTAGGACAGACGTGTCATCGAATATCCCGACTCCACGTCGGGCAACGCCGCCCACGGCGAGCGCCGCGCGGGTTCCCCGGGATGGCGAGGGCCGCTCGCACCGCGGCCTTCATGATCGGGCTCGGTGACACAAGGCCGCAGGCCACCTGCCGTGGTTCATTCAGAGGAGCCATGGGTCTTCCTCGGTGTGGGCCGATTGGCTGACGATCATAATATTATGACTGTAAGGTAATCGGCTATGATGCGCAAGGGCGACTTGGAGGCGAACGGAGGACGCGACTGTGGCGAGGTACGACGCGGAGCACAAAGGCGAAACGCGGCGAAGGATTATCGATTCCGCAGGCCGGCGTTTCAAAGAGGACGGCATCGACGGTTCAGGTGTCGCTGCCCTCATGTCTGACGCGGGGCTGACAAACGGCGCGTTCTACGCGCACTTCGAATCCAAGGATGACCTCGTGGCCAACGTGGTCGCCGACCAACTGCGCGCCCAGCATGCCAACCTCGGCTCGCTACCCGAGGGCCGCGCGGCACTGGAGGAATATGTGCGCGACTACCTCTCGCCACGTCATCGGGACGATCCGAGCACGGGCTGTCCCTCTGCGGCCCTGCTCGATGAAATCGGCCGCTGCGATGACGCCATCCGCGATTCCTACACCGAGGGAATGCAATCCATCATCGACACGGTTGCGACGCACTTGTCCCCACACGACCCTTCCGCCGCCCGCACCAAGGCGCTCGGGTTGTTCACGCTTCTCGTTGCCACCCTGCAACTCGCACGCGCCGTCTCCGATCGGCAACTCTCCGACGAGATACTCGAATCAGGCATTCGCAATGCACAGATCCTGCTTGATTGTGGAGAGTTCGATGGCCGTTGTTGAGGCCATCAACACCTTTCGTGTAATCCCAGGTGTTTTCGCGTGCTTTTCGCGTGCTGAACCAGTGTTTCCGCAGGTGACCTGCGGTTTCGGAACGAGTTCGAGCCCCGCCCCCGCCCTACTCAGGCATGTATGCCTTCGGCTGATGCTTGTCAGTCACTTCGGCTAATCCTTGAGGCTCCCTGGATGGGATGCATCTGCTCGCGCTGCCAGTTCCGTGAGAAAGGAATAGACCCCCTGCAAGGGAAAGTGGAACGGTTCATCCGTCGTCTTGCGTAGGACGGCGCAGGCGAGGCTGTCCCGGATGCCTGGATTGGCGGCGACGATCTCGGAGGTGATCTGGCCGGGGACCATCGGGACCATCATGCTCTCGCTCGACAGCACGGCGAGCAGGACTTCATAGCTGTTCGCGGTAGCCAGGTCGTGGAAGAAACCCGGCTGGACGTTGTAGAAACCGTGGTCGACCCATCCCAGACACGGCGTCCAATGGATCATCACTCCCCCTGGGGCGGTGTGATCGTGAATCGCCTTGTAGCAATTGGCTTGATTGAAGACGTGCTCGGTCGTGCCGTTGTTGATGCAGACGTCGAACCTTGACCCAAGATCGAAGGGCAGGTTGAGATCCTGCTGCAGGCGATAATCATTGGGCGGGAGCAGATCGATGGCGTTGTAGCTGCGGAAGTCGAACAGGGCTTTGTAGATTCGCTTGGCGTCGGCATAGGCCTGAGACATGCCGTCCGGCGCCGTCTCGGCCAGCAACGCGTCCCGCCGTGGTCCTTCGGCGAGAAGAAGCGGGATTGCCTGCGCCGCATCGATCACGGACTCGGCTTCGCCGAATTCCAGGAGGCGGCCTTTCTGAGGAAGCAGGCCGCGGCGCGACGCCTCCAGGAGGAAACTCAACTCGATATTTGTAATTGCCATCACGAAGCCGGGCTAGGGAGGTGGCAGCGCATCGTCGTTGATCCTATGGCTCGTCGCCGTTAGCCTGTGCCGGCTAATCATTACACCTGTTCGTCAGAGGCGCTTGCTACAGGACTCACAATCCGTTGGTCGCGGGTTCGAGCCCCGCCCGCCCTACTTTCCATCCGAATGACGTGGGCCAATTGCAGTGGTGCGCGCTATCGTCTGCGGGTGGCCATATCAACTCCGGTGAGCGCAGCGGTCGCGGCGTTGCTCGCGATGGCGGCTGGCCTAACGGCGCCGCTCGGTGCCGCCGATCCAACACCCCAACAGCAGCCGTTTCCGATAGGCAAAGCCGGCACCACCATCCATGTCACGGAATACAGCGCCGCGACCGCCGACGTCACGCTCAACAACGCGAGCTGGGTGTCGTCGAGCTGCACCGGGAGCGGCGGGGGCTGCGACGTCATCGAGCTCACCATCGTCGGCAAGTCCGACACACCTTTCAGCTACGGCGAGGCCTACGTGACTGCCGCGTCGTCGCCGTGGAGGCAAGACCCTTACCGGGACGTCGAACGCGGCTCACTGACGGTTGATTACCAGAAGATCAACAAGACGCCGCCGCTGCGCTCGGGCAGTGTGACCAACGGCCAGACCGCCCACGGATACATCGCCTACGACGGCTCCGTCAACCAAGGCGACATCTACATCGAGTTCAATGACCCCAACGCTCCGGCGGCCCCCACCCCACTAGCGGGTTGGAAAGTCCACACCTAGCCGCCGCAGGCCAGGCGGCTGTTGCGGCGACGCCTCGCCGTCTCGGCGATAGACTTTCGGCGTCGGAGTTCCAGGCGGCGCCGGTCATGCTTGGTTCGCAGCGACCGCCGATTGTGAAGGTCAGTGGTGCGCGATGATCGAGTCGGGTAGCGACGCCGCGCTGGAAGTCATGCGTTCCGACGAGGAAGCAGCCAACGGTTATCGGGAGTGGCTGGCCGCCGCGGAGCGCTCCGGTCAACCAGTGCTGCGGCAGCCGGACGGCACGTACGTGCTGTGGCGGCGCGACGACGTTCTTGCTGCCATGCGCGATGGCGAGGTTTTCGCCAGCCGCCAAGGCGAGCTGATGCCCGGTAATCCGCCGTTCGGTCCGTACCGGAAAATCATGGTCGAACAGTTGTTCACTCCCAGCAACTCGCGGGACATGCTCAAGCCCGTGCGCGCGATCATCGAACAATGCGTCGGCGCCGTAGCGGCGCAACTGGACCGCTGCGACGGTGTGGGTGTCGCCGAGGTCGTCTGGCGCGCGGCCTTCGTCACGGTCTGCGGGCTGCCGACGGATACCGCTCCCGACGCGGTCAACACGCAAATGGTGGCGGCAATCCGCCGAGCCCCACAGAGCGGCCCCGATTTGATCAGTATCCTCGCCACCGAACCCCTGACCGACGAAGAAGTACTGGGACTGATGGCCTCGGTGGGCCGAGGCTTCATCTTCGCGTCGTTTGCTATCAGGGCCGGACTGGCTGTGCTGGCCCGACAGCCGATATTGCAGCGTGAACTACGCGAAAACCCTGACCGGCAACGCCGGTTCATCGAGGAGCTACTGCGGTTGGATGGCGGGGCGAAGACCGTGTCCCGAATCACCAGCCGCAACGTGACAATCGGCGAAACGACGATCCCAGCCGGGTCGCCTGTCGAGTTGTGCGTCGGATTCGTGCATCGCGACGAGTTTGATGACATGTCAGGTCACGTCATCAAACTCGATGGCCCGCAGCGCAATTGGAGTTTCGGGGGAGGCCCGCACCGGTGTCCGGCCTCGCACCTGGCCCGGGACCTGTTGGGCGTGTTCTTTGAAGTGTGGCTCGCCAAGATTCCGTACTTTTGGTTCGACTGGAGCGGTGGCGAGGTGCCCAAAGCGTGGCATCCCAAACCCTACAGCCCTTCGCCCAGCGAGATTTTCGACGGTTGGTTCCCCGTTCACGTGCCGCTCAGGTGGCGTCCGGAGCCGTGATCGGGGGCGAGGCCTTGTGCCATCTCGCCCTGAACCCAAGGATGTGCCAACGCCCGCCGGCCATCTCCGCGGCTTCGGGGCGAAGATCGTCGGGCAGGGCGACCTGCGCGAGCCTGCGCGTGGCACCCCCGGCGTGACGAACTTCATCGTGATTTCGCCAATGGACACCGGTGTGTTGCGGGCGTTGAACGCGGGCATATGCAACATTGGAGCCATCTCCAAGACGCCGCTCGATCCGCTCACGTTGGGGTTTGCAGCCCATCGGCGATGGTTGCTACTCCGGTTGAGATATCGGCAGCACATTCAGGCTGCCGTGACACGTCGCAGACGACGATTTCCGTAGCGGCTCGGGAATTCGCACGTAACGTTGCAGCGATGGACGGCGTGGCAGAACTGGTGCCGGTGCTAGCCGCGCACCGGTTCGATGAAGCCGGCCTCGCGCGGCACCTGCGCGGAAAGCTTCCCGGCTTCGACGGTGAACTGAAGGTTCGCCAGTTCCAAGGCGGACAAAGCAACCCGACGTTTCACCTGCAAACCACCGCTGGCGAGTACGTCCTTCGCAAGAAGCCGCCGGGCCGGTTACTCCCCCGGGCACATGAAGTGGAGCGCGAACACCGCGTCATGTCGGCGTTGCGAGACACCGGTGTGCCGGTCCCGCGTATGCGGCTGTTGTGTAATGACGAATCTATCATCGGCACAACATTTTTCATCATGGACTACGTCCCCGGACGTATCTTTCACGACCCGGCCATGCCCGAGAGCGCTTCGGCACATCGTGCGGCGGTCTACGAGGACCTCGCACGGGTCCTCGCGGCGCTGCACCGGGTGGACTGGCGCGCGGTGGGCCTCGAGGGTTTCGGCAAGCCAGAGGGTTACCTGCAACGCCAGGTGGCGCTGTGGACGAGGCAGTGGCAGGCCGCGCGCGTGGAGGACATGCCGGCGATGGATCTGTTGGCGCAGTGGTTGCCAGAACACCTGCCAACGGACGACGAACCGGCTTGCATCGCGCACGGCGACTACCGCTTGGGCAACGTCCTGATCCATCCAACCGGGCCCCGGATCGTTGCAGTACTCGACTGGGAGCTGGCGACCATCGGCCATCCGTTGGCCGATCTTGCCTACACCTGTTTGACCTACCATCTGCCGCCGGACTTCAGCGGCACGAAGGGTGTAGCGGGCGAGGACCTGACCGGCACCGGGATACCCGACGAGCAGGCATTCGTTGCGAGTTACTGTCGGCACGCCGACCGAGAGCCACCTCGCTCGCTCGACGCCTTCATCGTGTTCTCTATGTTCCGCCTCGCCTCCATCACCGCCGGCGTGTGGCGGCGCGGGCTCGACGGCAATGCTGCCGACTCCCGCGCCGGCACATCAGAAATCCGGGACCGCTACCGCGCACTGGCGCAGATGGCGTGGGCTTTGGCGCAACAACTGCCGGGCGGGTAAAGCCACCCGACCGAAGGTATACGTCTTCAGCGACTTGCCTTGAGTCGCTTTGGCATTCAAGGGAGCGCAGTTCTTCCAGCGCTCACGTCTTGGCGCGTTGGGGGATGCACCCGCCCGACGTTGGCGTCACCTTCGCGGGCGGGCCCCGGCCGAAGATGGGGACTCCCCGGCGGGCTAGGGGCCGAGGTGGTTACCCACAAACCTGACCGATCTGTCCGTGATTTGGGCTCGCCTCGCACTGGCCAAGTTCGCGTCTGTAGATCTCACGCATGTAATTGTCGAGGCAGGCTTGGTGGGCGGCGGGATCGGTGACGTCGACGCAGGGGTCGCCGGCGTCTGCTGGTGCCAAGGGAACACAGAGGGGTACTAGTGCTAGGGCTGCTGCCGCCGACACGCCGAATATTGCTCTTTTCATCGAATCCCCAAGCGCAGCGTGGTGGAGTACGTCGTCCCAGTTAACCGCAGGCGGGTGCTATCGGGCTAGCGGCGAAAGTCCCACAAACAAGGGTCATTGGTTTCGACATCCGCAGCCGCCCACGTCCAAGCCCTGCCAGCTGGCCCGCGCCAATTAGCAGTTATCTCGGCGCTGGGTATAGCGACATCGAGGGTGGGTATGGGTTCCGGATCGTCAAAGAAGGAGATGCCGATGACCCGACGCCGTGCGGATGAAGCGTCTAACAACACCGCCGACGACCCGAAGTCCGAGCCCAAGCGGGGTGCCGAGCAGGTAGTGCCGGAGGAGGGCGAGGGACCGTTCCCTCCCGTGGCCGGTGTACCCCGGCCACCCATCGGCAATTGACCATCTGAGCTGTCCATTTCCGTTTTGTCGGCGGCGCGCGTCGGCATCGCCAGGCGCAGAGTGCAGAGGTTTCGCGCGGTATCAACGCGAATTCGGCACTCCAGGGTGGGGAGGACGAGGCCGACCACGTGTGGAGATTCGGGTCCGGGGTATCCCCCGGGCGTATGACTACAGCCAGGACACAACCGGATCAACGCGAAATCGACGAAGTCCGGGGAATCGTTGACGCCATTTCCGGGGCCTTCGCGGCCAAGATCGTCGGGCAGCGCGACCTGCGAGAGTCGCTGCTCATCGGCCTGCTCGCGGGCGGACACATCTTGCTGGAAAGCTTGCCGGGCCTGGCAAAGACCACCGCAGCCAAGGTGCTCGCCGAGTCGATTCACGGCCGCTTTCAACGCATCCAGTGCACGCCCGACCTGCTGCCCAGCGACATCGTCGGCACGCAGATCTATGACTCGGCGACCAACTCGTTCGTCACCCAATTAGGGCCGGTGCACGCGAACATCGTGCTGCTCGACGAGATCAACCGGTCCAGCGCGAAGACGCAAAGCGCGATGCTCGAGGCGATGGAGGAGCGGCAGACCACGATCGCCGGGCAGGTGCATCCCCTCGCGGACCCGTTTCTGGTCATCGCTACCCAGAACCCCGTCGACCAGGAAGGCACCTATCCGCTCTCCGAAGCGCAGACCGACCGCTTCCTGCTCAAAGAGATCGTGCGCTACCCCTCCCCGCAGGAGGAGGTGGAAGTGATGTCGCGGATCGACGCCGGCATCTACGACAAGGGGCGGCCCGCACCGCCGGTGGTCGGCCTCGAGGACGTGCTGCGCGTCCAGGACGTGGTGCGCCATGTCCACATGGATCGCGCGCTGATGCTCTATGCCAGCCAGCTGGTCGATGTGACCCGTCACCCCGCGGGGGCGCTGCCCAAGCAGATCGCGCGACTGGTCGAATACGGCGCCAGCCCCCGCGCAACGATCGCGTTCTGTAAGGCGGCCCGGGCGCAGGCCCTGCTGTCCGGGCGTGCGCACGTACTGCCCGAGGACATCGCGAGGCTCGCGCACCGAGTGCTGCGGCACCGGCTCATCCTCGGATTCGAAGCGGCCAGCGCCGATATCACCCCCGAGCTCGTCATCGACGCCGCGCTGCGGGTCGTCAGGGTCCCCTGAGGCGCCGGAAGGCCACCTTGGGTAAGCACCTCAACCGGGCCAAGGCGCACTTCGGCACCGACACCCGCGGCCTGCTCGAAGGTGGCCGCTATGCGCTATTGCACACGCGTAGCATGGAATTCGACGATCTACGCCCGTACGTGCCCGGCGACGACGTCCGGGACATCGACTGGAAGGCCTCGGCGCGATCGGGCAGCGTACTCATCAAGCGGTTCGTCTCCGAGAAGCACCACAAGATTTTGCTCGTCGCCGATGCAGGTCGCAACATGTCGGCGCTCGCCCCGAGCGGGGAGGGCAAACGCGACGTCGCCGCGCACATCATGGGCGCGGTGGGGTTGATCGGTCTGCGGCGATCGGATCAGATCGGCATGGTCTACGGCGACCGTCGCGGCAGTGTGAACATTCCGCAGCGGCGCGGCGAGTCGCACATCGAGGGACTACTGCACCGCTGGTACCAGCACACCAGCACCAACCCCGGCCGCAGTGACATCACCACCCAACTTGACTACGTGGCAACGCATTACCGACACACCATGTTGATCATCGTGGTGTCCGATGAACCCGAGGCCGATGACAAACTCGGCGCAGTGCTCGCCCGACTGAGCGGGCGCCACGACATCATGTGGGCGATGGTGTCGGACATGCCCGCGGTGGGTCCCGACAACACCGACGGATACGACGTCGCCACCGGTCGTTTCGTCCTGAATGGAGCCGACCTCGGCCCGCGGGTCGTCACCGCTTACCGTCGCGCCGAGCAGTCCCGTCGCAACCGCCTCGACGCGCTCCTCACCGGTCACGCGATTCCCCACGCGACTATCGCCGGCAGCGATCACATCCGGCGCGAACTCGTTCGCCTGACCGAGGTGGCCGCCCGTGCCGGATGATCTGCTGCGCCACATATTCGGTCCGCAGCCGTACTCGTCGTGGTGGTTGTTGTTGGCCGTGGCGTTGGTGATTGCCGTAATTATCTGGTACGTAATCGTTTTCGTATGGACGCTGCCCTCGCACCGACTGCGGCGCATCCCCGTCGTGCGGCGAGTGCACGCCTGGCTGATTCGTGACCGCTTCGCCCGCCGCGTGCAAGGCATCGCCGACGAGCACGACGCCGGGCAGATGTCGGCTCCGGCGGCGTGCGCGGCAATCAGCCGGACGGTGCGCAGCTTTCTGCATC
The DNA here is from genome assembly GCF_001667155.1 of Mycobacterium sp. 852002-53434_SCH5985345. NCBI lineage: Bacteria > Bacillati > Actinomycetota > Actinomycetes > Mycobacteriales > Mycobacteriaceae > Mycobacterium > Mycobacterium sp. 852002-53434_SCH5985345. Next base: position 22,321 of record NZ_LZIE01000095.1, on the reverse strand, counting down.
AAGCGACCGGAGCGCGGGCGCAGTACCTACACGTCGGGGCCATGGCCGACGCGAACCTGGCCGCGGCCGCGCCGCTGCTGACCCGGCTCGGGGACGCGCAGTTCAACGCCGCCGCGCACGTCGATATCGCCGACGTGAGCACCCGGGCGCAGGAGTTGATCCGCTCGTGGATCTGAAATGGTGGCCCATACTGGCCATCGGATTGGCCTGCTTAGTCGCGGTTGTGGCGCTGGCGGCATTGCTGCCCATGACCGCTGCCCGCCGGCAGCTGCGCCCGTTAGCCAACATCGCACGTCTGACCCGGTTACCCGAGTACGCGAAAGTAGCCCGGCTGCGATCACTGTCAACGGTGGTCACCCTGGTGGTCCTGACGGTCATGTTCGGCGCCGCCTCGTGGGCGGCGGCCCGTCCGACCGTCGCCGGCAACGACTTCGACGCCGCCTACCCCGAAGACATCATGCTGTGTGTCGGGCAGCCGGTGACCGACGCGGCGACGACCGAACTGCTCGACTACTTCGCGCGGCAGGCCGGCACGTCGCCTCAGCGTCAACGGATCGGCTTGACATCGGTCAACCGCCGCCTGGTGCCGCTGACGCGCGACCACCAGTACGCCGCGGCACGATTCGGCGAATACACCGGGGCTCATGCGGCACAGTCGGCGTCGTTCGCCCCCGCGGTACCCTACACGGACTATGCGACCAGCGTGAACGACGTTCTGGCGCTCTGTATGTCAGGATTTCCGACGATCGAGAAGGGCGACACGCATCGACGGTCGGTGATCTATCTTGGGCCCTCAGATCTCCGTGCCGCAGGAGACTCGCGCCCCGCACTGTTCACCGACACCAGTGTGTGGGACGTGGCCGAGCGCGCCGGAACGCAGCTCAATGTCATCGACACCGCGCCGTCAGCGGCAAGTGGCCCGCTCGTCGCCCTCGCCAAGCGGAGCGGGGGCCGGTACCTCGCGCCGGGACGAGGATCGGTGATCAAGGCAATCAACGAAATTCGCGCACACACCCCACCCGCGCGCCTGGCCGACGGCACCATCGTGACCGCGGACTTCCGCGACGACCCGGTGGTACCGCTAGTAATCGCGCTGCTGTCAGCGGCCGTGCTGTCGGTGGCCCTGTTGGTGCTGCGCCGATGACATTCCATCCTCTGCTGCCTTGGCCGATCTTCGCGGTCGTCGCAGGTGCGCTACTCCTGGCGCGACTGGTGGCGCTGCGCCAGGCGCTCCTATCGGCGGGGCGCCGGCGTGGCCGCACGGCGCTACGTTGGACCGGTGTGACTTTCACGGTGCTGCTGCTCCTTGCCGCGACCACCCGCCCCGGACTTCGTGACGACGAAAACGGCCGTGGCGCAACCCGAGCGGCTGGCGAGAACCTCAACGTGTTCCTCGTCGTCGATCGATCGGCCGACTCCGGCGTCGACGACTACGGCGCCGGCGAACCGCGGATCGCGGGGATGCGTGACGACGTCGCCGCCGTGATCAAGCAGTACCCGGCGGCACGGTACGCGCTCGTCGGCTTCGCCTCGCGGGCCTCGCTGGACTGGCCGCTGGCCGAGGATGTCTGGAGCCTGCGCCCGACCGTCGCCGCGATCGGCCCCGAAAACGCGGGTTCCGATGTGAACGGGGGAGCGGCGGACAACGTGCTGCGATATCAGTTGATCCAGGCGGCGCAGCAGTATCCGGGTTCGCGAAACGTGGTGCTCTACTTCGGCTCCGGTGCGCCAGGTTCGCGCGCCCCCCAGGGCGACTTCAACCTCACGCAGAGCGCGGTGGCCGGCGGAGCGGTGCTGGGCTACGGCCGCAGCGACGCGATCAACGAAGCCGAATTGCGACAAATTGCAGCACAACTCAACGTGCCGTATGTACATCGGGATCCGGGACAGGCTTTCCGGCCCGACCTGCCCGACACGGCGGATTTCCGGGCGGAGGCCGACGGACAGACCGAGCTGTACTGGCTGCCTGCGCTGCTCGCCGCGGGGCTGCTGCTCGCCGAGATCTACCTTTCGGTCCGCGAATTCCGGCGCGGCCGCATCGCCCGGCGGGACCTGACGTCGTGACTCCCCCACCGGCACGGCTGCGGCTGCGACGGCGGCTGCTGGTCTACTCGGCACCGGTCACCGCCGCCGCGCTGCTGGTTGCGGTCAAGCTTTTTTCGGTTGTGGTGGCTGGCAATTCGGCGGCTCACGCCTTCGCGAGCGGCGATGGGAACACCTTGCGGTCCGATGCGGCAATCCTTGGCGTGGCCAACGTAATGGAACCCGCGAAGGCGCCGTTCGCTGCGGGCGCCGCCGCCGTGCTTGACGGCCGACTCGACGATGCCGACAGTCACTTCTCCGCCGCGCTTGCCCGCAGCAGCGCCGACCGCTCCTGCCCGGTGCGGGTCAACCTCGAACTGGTCCGAGAGACCGAGGGCGACCGTGCCGCGGCGGCCGGGGATCGGGCGCGCGCCGAGGAACATTATGCGAGCGCGCTATCCGTCGTAGACCAGGCGCCACAAAGCTGTTTTCTCGGTAACGGTGACACGGACCCGCAACGGCGGGCCATCCGGGATGACGCCGCGAACCGGTTGGCGGCCAAACGAACTGCGCTCAACGTTCCGCCGCCGGCAACACCGCCACCGCCACCGCCCCCGCCGCCAGCGGCACCACCTCCACCGCCGCCGGTCGCCACCGTCGCACCCGACGGCCGGGAGATCCCACCACGGCGGCTTGATCCCGCGGGAGGCGATCCGCTCGACAAATTGCAGCAGATACTGCAGGACGCGCCGGGTGGTGCGCCGATGGGGGAGGCACCGTAACGGTCTGTCAGGCTCTTGGCATGAACGAACCGTGTCCGTGCGGCAGTGCCGAAAGCTATTCGGCCTGTTGCGGGCCGTTTCACCACGGCGAGTCGCAGGCCCGGTCGGCCGAGGAATTGATGAGATCGCGGTATTCGGCATTCGCCCACGGAGACGCCGACTACCTGTACCGCACTTGGCACCCCCGCACGCGCCCGGCCGACGTGACGATTGACCCGGGCACCACCTGGATCGGCCTGAACGTGATCGACACGGTCGCGGGTGGTCCGGACGACGATCACGGGGAAGTGGAATTCACGGCCCAGTTCGAGTCCGCGGGCCGCGTCGGCCGCCTGCACGAGCGCAGTCGGTTCGAGCGCCGCGCCGGCCGATGGTTCTACCTCGACGCCATGGCGCAGAGCGAGTGACGGGACTCGAACCCGTGTATACGGCTTTGCAGGCCGCTGCCTAGCCACTCAGCCACACCCGCACGAAACGCCACCATGCCAGCGCAAGCCCCTGCGGCCTAGTGTTTTCCTCGGCCCGATCATTTCCTGAGCTGCAGTTGTCCGCCTTTCCGCGAAGGACGGCTAAATTACCCGTATGCGGGTTGTTCGCCTGGCGGGTGTGATTCTGACAATCCTCACAGCGGGGCTGCTGTTGGCAAGCCCCGCCGGCGCACAACCGCCGTCCAAACTCACGGATCACATCACTGACAGCACCGGGGTGCTGACGGATTCCGGTCGGGCAGCGGTCAGCTCGGCAATCGACCGGCTTTACCGCCATCAGCACATCCAATTGTGGGTGGTCTACGTCGACAACTTTTCCAGGTTCAAACCAGAAAACTGGGCTGACCGCACCCGCGACGCCAGCGCGATGGGCGACCACGACGCACTGCTTGCCGTGGCCACGAACACCAAGCTGTACGCGTTCACGGTGCCGCCGCAGGTGCAGGGCCTCACAGCAGCCGAGTTGATCGGTTTGCGAAGCAAACAAATTGAACCGGCGATTGCCGCCAAAGACTGGAGTGGCGCTGCGGTCGCCGCGGCTGACGGGTTGGACAGATCGGCAATTTCATCAAAGCCTACAAAGCCGATCTGGGTGCCGATCGCGATCGGCGTCGTCGTCCTCGTGGTCGTCGTCGTGGTGGTTTTCATGCTCTACCGCGCGCGACGCCGCCGGCGGGTCACCCCTACCGATGGGCGCGTTGGAGGGCACGACTATTCATTGGAGCAGGCGTTATCCATGGCGGACGGCAGATTGCGCCAGATCTCCGACTACGTCGCCAGACATCGCGAGAGCGTCGGCACCGGGGCCCAAACCAGGGTCGAAGAGGCGAAACGGCATTTGGCGGCGGCGCAAGGCAAGCAGGCAACCAGCGACACCGAGGCCATCGCCCACGCCAACAGGGCGTCCACCCTGGCCGCTGAGGCCCAATCGTTGGCAAATGCTGACGTGTTAGCGGCGCACCGCACGCGGCGAGGTCGAGGCACAGCGTCTAAGCGGTGAACGGTATAGCAGCCGCCGTTTCAGAAGCATCCGCTTACATGAACTCGCCGGCCGGCTCCGACGCAAACATTCACCGGGGGCGGTGGGGGCGGTGGGGGCGGAAAGTCTTGCGGCAGCGGTGCATACGCGTCCGGTGGCGGGACATTGGCGTTGATAGTATCGGCAACGTTGGTGCACCCGCTCACGGAGACACGCCTGCCGACGCTTGCGCAGACGTCGGCGTTGGCCACACCGGAAGGCTCTACGACGGCATACATCTCAGGAATCGCGGTAAGGGTCAATACTGCTATCGCCCCTGCAGTCCAAGGCCGCACCCACCCGTTCATCGGGATCTCCTCACTCTGACCGGTGGCAAGTTTTGGGCGTGCTTGTTTCGATCGCTCAAGGGGTCGCGCCGCCCTGCCCCAGCAGCGGTGTCCACTGACAACGCTGCCTGATGTCAGCCAGGGGCTGACGGATGTTTTCGAGATCGGCTTGCTCTTCCGGGTTGGCGTTGAAGTACTGCTGGACGTCGTCGCGGATCTGGTCTTTGGGACGATCCTGGAGTCCGGTGTAGAACTCGTTCAGGTCCGGATGAGTGAACAGGTAGCCCGAGAGCGCTGCCGCGACACCTGACGCGACGCCGGCTACATCCGCTGCCGTGCAGCCGGGGGGCCGAGGCGGGGAGTCAGCCGCGGCGGTCGCCGCGGTGCTACATAGCAGCGTGCCGGTAATTGCGCCAGCACCGATTGCCCCGACTAGTAGCCGACGCGGGGTCAGATGTGCGAAGAACATAGCTGGCTCCTTTATGCGGCAATTACCTGCGGTTGGCATGGTGTTAACTCTGGACACCGACCGGGTTGGTTACTCGGGCCGAAAGTCACTATTACAACGGCCAACCGTCACAACGCGATGGCGATGTTCACGCACCGAACTTCGTTGCGGTGCGAGAAAATCAGCCGTCATCTTCGGCGCGCAACAGCGAGTGCGTGACGCGACCGCCCTCGAAACGGAACTCATGCGCGGGATGACGGAGAGCCTCGATAGTGCCGTCTGCGTGCACCATGACTCCGGCGCCTGATGGGATTCCGAGGCCGCCGGCCGATCCCTCGAGCTCTTCGACGGTTCGCGATAGCCGCGCCCACCCGCCTCGCTCGTCATGCGCGTCAACCACCAAGGGTACGAGGTTGAACACATCGACTAGTTCAAGCGGGGGCGATTCGGGCGTCTCGACGATTCCATAGCGTCCGAGCTGGACGGCGCCGGCCGAGATGCCCACCAGGACGGCCCCTTGGGCGTGCCTGCGCAGGATCACGTCCTTCATGCCGGCTTTCTCGAACGTGTCCCAGCCGAGTCGTACATCGCCACCCGCGAGGACGATCAACCGGGCACGCTCGAGGAAGGCGCGGTCGTCGGAGCCGAAGGCCGAAAGAATCATGCGCCGGTCGGTGATTCCAATCGCATCCATTGCCGTCTCGAAGATCCCGTAGTACTCGGGGCGGTCCCCGTTGGAGGCACCGATGTAGGCCGCGCTAAGCGGTGTGTCCCGCGCCAATCCATCGAGGGCTCCCTCGAGGAGCAGCCGGTCCCGTCGCTTCCAGAACAGCAGCTGACTGTCCGCTAGCAGATAAAGCGGTTGTCGTCGTGGCACCGTCTCAGTCACCACAGACGAGCTCATCGAATCTTGCGAGCGCGGCGTCGAGATCCGTCTCGTCAAAGGTTTCGTAGCGGCTGAGCAGGTCACCTTCGAAGGTGAAGATAGCGATCGTTTGCCATTCGGCGTCGAAGCCCTCTTGTGAGGTCCCTTTCACCACTTGGGTGGCGACGGCTCCAAGTTCGGTCAGCCGATGCACGGTCTCGACGTAGACGTGCACCTGCGGAAGAAGATCCAAATTGGCGCGAACAGTTATGGCCAGATCGGCGCCCTCGATTGTGACGCCCCGTCGATGGTCGATGTAAACCACGTCCGGCATCATCGTTGGAAGTTCGTGCCGATTGAACTGAGCGTGGCCTTGCGCGACCAACGACCATATCCGCGCACGGGTGGCCGCTTCGCCGGCGATGTACCGAGCTTCGAGTTCGGCGAAAGCGACGTCGAAGTCGTCGGCGTCGAATATGGAGTGAACAATCATCCGGTTGTCCCCGTCGATCTCCACGATGCCGATCATGTCCGCGCTAATCTCACCGGGCTCAAGTCCGGGGGCGGAGGACCGAATGCGGGAGAGGGCAAGGCGTTGTCCACGAAGCGCGAGGACCGTCCAGACAACGCCCTCGAAACCGACGTCAGCGACTGCCCGCAGGTTTGCGAGGTTCACATCGCGCCCGCGCAGTTCACCGGAGTTGACAACCCGACGGTTGTCATGCGACACAACGTTCTCGGCGAGTATCTCGGCCATCGTCGCCCAATCGCGCGTCGCCAGGCAGGTCCAAAATCGTTCATTCACTTGGCTTGCCGCATTGTCCAAGCGGTGCGGCTGCGCTTGCAATTCGTCGAAGCGGGCAAGCGCGGAGTCGAGTTCTGTTTCGTCGAAGATCTCGGAGCGGTTGATCAGAGCGCCTTTGACGGTCGAGATGCCTATCTCTCGCCATTCGGCCTGGAAGCCGTCGCTCGACGTCCCCTCCACAACTCGGGTGACTACCGCGCCCAGCTCGTTCAACCGATGCACGGTTTCGATGTAGGCGTGGAGCCCCGGCGCGAGCAGGTCCCAAGAGGCTTCGAGGTATCCCTTCAGATTTCCCGGTGCGAACGCTATTGCTCGTCGGTGGTCGATGTTGGTCCAGTCCGGCGTCGTCGCCGGTAGCTCGTGACGATTAACCGCGGCATAGGCCTGTGCGATGGCTGACCACGTGCGGGAATGCTCGGTTGCCTCTCCGGCGAGGTACCGGGCTTCAAGTCCTTCGAAGGCGGCGTCAAAGTCGTCGGCATCGAAAAAGACGTGGGCCGCAATCCGCCCGTCTGTGTCGATCTCGGTGATTCCCAGCATCTCGATGACGAATTCGCCGCGCTGCAACTCGCGGTCGAAGGAGGCGATTCGAATGAGGGCCAGGCGCTCCCCGCGGGTCGCGATGACCGTCAGCGTTACCTGCGCGAGGCCCTCGGCCAGGGCGCGCATGTTTGCCATCACGGCATCGCGACCGTCCCAGACGCCGACATTCACCACCCGACGGTGATCGTCGACAAAACTGTTGCCGGCCAGGATTTCGGCGACCGCCGCCCAATCGCCGGCCGCCGAGCGCGCAAAGAGGCGGTCCTCCGCTCGGCTTGCTGCGTTCTCGAGTTGCCGCGTCGGGCGGCTCAGCTCGTCGAATCGGGCAAGGGCGGCATCCAGATCCGCCTCGTCGAATATCTCGCAGCGATTGAGCATGCCGCCATCAACTGCCAAGATGATGACCTCACGCCACTCGGCTTCAAACCCCTCCGGGGAGGTCCCAGCCGCAGTGTGGGCGACGACCGCGCCGTATCGACTGAGACGATGTACAGCTGCAATGCGGATCGTCAGATTAGGCGTCTGGTCCAACGCGCTACGGAGGAATGCGAGAAGTTCACCCGGTGTCGCCGCTGCTCCTCGGCGATGGTCGGTGTCGGCGAAGTCTGTTGTCGTCGACGGAAGGTGGCCCCTATTGACCGTGGCGTAGCTCTGTGCGATGGCTGCCCAGGTGTGCGAGTGGGGGGCCGCTTCGCCTGCGAGGTAACGATTGTCGATTTCTTCAGATGCGGCGTCGATATCGTCAGGGTCGAACACCACGGTCGACCCGAATCGGTTGTCGTCGTTGACCTCGATGACGGCAAGCGCCGCAGCCTGGAAAGCCTCGGGAAGCGAATCTTGGCTTGCGAAGGTGAAACGAGAGAGCATGAGGCGCTCTCCGCGGGTCGCGATAACGGTCGCCCGAACATCAGTCGTCCAGACCTCGCCAGTGGCACGCCAATTCGCCATCTCGGCGTCTCGACCGCGTCGGATTCCGGCGTTGATGACGGACCGGCGGTCGTCTGAGCGAAAGTCGTCGGCGAGCAGTTCTGCCATGGCATCCCAGTCGCGACCCCCAAAGTGGGCGAGGAACTCCTCGAGCACGAGGCTTGCCGCGTTTTTGAGCTGGGGTGTCGGACGACTGAGCTGATCGAATAGTGCGATCGCTGTGTCCAACTCACTCTCGTCGAACAGGTCGCAGCGGGTGAGTCGGTCGCCTTCAACGATGAGGACTTGGATCATGCGCCATTCGACGTCCAAGCCGTCAGCCGAGAACCCATGGGAGTCATGTGTGATGACAGCCCCGAAATCGTTGAGCCGGTGCACCGTTTCGATGCGGACCTCAAACTCCGGCGTCAGATCGAAGAAGTTCTGGAGAGCTGGAGGAAGGTCGCCGGACGCGAACGGCGTGCCACGCCGGTGGTCGACCATGACCCAGTCCACTTCGAAATGCTCATTCCGGTTGAACAAAGCGTAGATGTCGGCGATGACCGTCCACGTACGCGCATGGCCGGCCGCCTCGCCGGCGAGGTACCGAGCCTCAAGTTCCCCGAACGCCGCGTCCCGGTCTTCCACGTCGAACACGATGCGCGCCACGACGCGGCCCACGGCGTCGATCTCGATGACGTCGAGAGCGAATGCGTGGAAGCCATCAACTCCTTGGCCGCGGAGGGTGGTTCGGATGCGGTTCAGGACAAGGCGGTCGCCACGGGTGGCGACGACCTCTGAGGTGATGTCGAATCCGGCCTCGCACAGCCCGGAGACCTCGGCGATCACCGCGTCGGTCCCCTGTCGGAGGCCTGAATTGACTACATGGCGACGGTCCTCGCTCCGAATGTCGTCATCTAGCATCGTGGCTACCGCGCGCCAGTCACGAACCGCATAAGCCGCCTTGAACCGTTCGTATAGACGGCTCGCCGCGTTTTCCTGTCGTTGCGTCAGTTGGCTGAGTTGTTCGAAGCGCGCAAGCGCGGCATCAATGTCTGCTTCGTCGAAAACTTCGGAGCGGCTGACCAGGTCACCGTCGACCGTCACGAGGCTGATCCCTCGCCACTCAGCGTCGAAGCCCTCGCGCGATATCCCATGCGCGACATGGGTATAGACGGCTCCTACGTCGGTCAGTCGATGCACTACCTCTGGGTAGGTGCAAACTCGCTGACCGAGGTCCCATCCCGCGCGGACGTATTCAATCAGCTCACCGGGGGCGTATGCCGTCCCTCGGCGGTGGTCGATGCTTGCGAAATTCGGCGTAGTCGGCGGCAATTCGTGCCGGTTCAGTGCGGCATAACCATTCATGATGACTGACCAAGCCCGCGAGTGAGTAGCCGCTTCGCCTTTCAGGTAACGGGAATCAAGTTCTTCGTAGGCGGCGTCGCCCTCGTCGCTATCGAAGAAGACGACCGCGGTAATCCGCCCGGCGGCGTTGATTTCGAGCACGCCGAACACGTCTGTGAGAAAGGCATCGGGCCCTTGATCATGGTCAGCGAAGCGCAGGCGCATGAGGGCAAGTCCGTCGCCGCGAATCGCCACGACGTTTGTCACCACGCTTGCCGTCCACAGGTCGGCGACGGTCCGCATGTCGGCGATCTGGGCGTCTCGGCCATGTTGCGGTCCGGCACCCACCACGCGGCGGCGATCGTCATTCACGAAGTTGTGGTCCAGCATCTCGGTCATGGCGTCCCAGTCGCTGGCCGCAAAACGCGCTAGATACCGCCTTCCCACTTGGCTTGCCGCGTTCTCCAGCCGTGGCGCCGTGCGGCCTAGCTCTTCAAACCGCGCCAGCGCGGCCTCGAGCTCTGCCTCGTCGAATACCTCAGTGCGGCTGATGAGGTCGCCTTTGACCGTGATGACGCTGATGACTCGCCATTCGGCATGGAATCCGTCTGCTGAGGTCTCATTCGCCACGTGGGTGATGACCGCACCGCGATCGTTCAGACGGTGCACCGACTCGATGAAGCATTTCAGATCAGACGTAGAACTCCATGCGGCGCCCATCAAGGCAGCCATTTCACCGGGTGCAATCGAGGTCCCTCGGCGGTGGTCGATGTTTACCCAATCCGGCGTTGTCGGAGGCATTTCGCGCCGATTGATCGACGCAAAGCTTCGCGCGATGGCCGACCACGTGCGCGCATGCGTTGCCGCTTCGCCAGCGATGTATCTCGCCTCGAGCTCATCGATGCCGGCCTCGAAGTCGTTCAGATCAAAGATGATCCGGGCGGTGAGCCGGCCTTCGGCGTTGATTTCAACGACGTCGAAAACATCGGTGTGGAATGCCTCCGGGCGCTTGTCGCGGCCCCAGGTTTGGGTGCGGCATAACGCGAGGCGGTCGCCGCGGGTGGCGATGATATCCGACGTCAAGCTCTCAACGCCGATTCCGATGGTTGCCGACATCTCTTGGAGTACGGCGCTGCGGCCCTCTCGCGTGCCGGCATTCACCGGCCGACGGCGATCGTCGGTTGAAACGTCCTTCGCGAGTATCTCGGATATCGCGTCCCAGTCGCGGGCCTCGAAGCACGCCTGCAGGCGCTGGTGCGTTTTGGTTGCCGTGGTCTCGAGGCGCGGTTCTACCCGGGTGAGCTGATCGAATCTCGCGAGGGCGGCGGCGAGGTCTGTCTCGTCGAAAAGCTCACTGCGGCTGATCCGGTCGCCGTCGAATATCACTATGTCGGTCACCCGCCACTCGGCGTCGAAACCGTCTGGCGAGGTCCCGATTGCCACGTGGGTGATCACCGCGCCGCGATTGCCTAGCCGGTGCACAGCCTCAATGTAGATGCGGGACTGCGGCGAGAGTTCCCAGGCAACACGGAGATACGCGCCCAGGTCACCGGCACCGATTGGTGCAAGCCGTCGATGGTCGATGGTCGCCCAGTCAGAGGTCGTTGGTGGGATTCTCCGCTGGTTCAGCGCTGCGAAGCCCTCCGAAAGGAGCGACCAGGTGCGGGCATAGGCAGCCGCTTCCCCGGCGAGGTAGCGACGATCAAGCTCTCCAAAGGCAGTGTCGATGTCGTCGAGATCGAAGACGACGATCGCCGTGATCCGCCCGTCGGCGTCGACCTCGACGACGTTAAGTGCATCGTTTTGGATCGTGTCGGGATCGGTGCCGGAGGCGCGTACCCGTGCCAAAGCGAGGTGCGTGCCGCGGGTGGCGACGACATCCAACGTCGATATCGTGAAGCCGATGTTGGCGGACACCTTCAGATTGTCGATGACGGCATCTCGACCGCGCCGGCTTCCCTCATTCACCACCCTTCGGTGGTCGGCACCGGAGAAGCCATCGGCGACGGTTTCGCGCAGCGCATCCCAGTCGCGGGCGGCGAAGTGCGACCAGAAATGGTCGAATGCCAGCGTTGCCGCGTTTTCCAAATGCGATGCCGGGCGGGTCAGCTCGTCGAATTTCGCGATCGCGAGGTCTAGGTCTTCCTCGTCGAATAACTCGCAGCAGCTGATCACTTCCCCTTCGACAGCCAGTAAGAAGAGTTCCCGCCACTCGGCTTCGAAGCCCTCTTGCGACGTTCCACGCGTTACATGGGTGACGATCGCTCCGACGTTGGTCAGCCGATGGACAGACTCGATGTGGGTCGTGCCGTCCTGTGCGAGATTCCAAGCGGCACGGACATAAGCGATCAGGTCACCGGGTGCGAACGCGGCCCCTCGCCGATGGTCGATGCTCACAAAGTCCCTCGCGGTCGCCGGCAGCTCGAATCTGTTGAGCGCAGCGTATGCCTGCGTAATCACCGACCACGTGGACGCATAAGGCGCAGCTTCGCCAGCAACGTAACGGCCATCGAGCTGGGCGATGGCGGCGCCGATGTCTTCGACGTCGTACGTGAAGACGTTCGCGATCCGGTCGTCGGCGTCGATCTCGACGACGTTGAGGGCATCGTTTTGAATCGACTCGGGGTCGCGGCCGGCGGCGCGAACACGTGCGAGGACGAGACGCTCCCCGCGAATCGCCATGGCGCTCACCATCGAGATCGCGAAGCCGACTTCGGCGGCCGCTTGCAAATCCCGCACCACGGCATTTCGACTGTGTTGGGTCTCGGCATTCACGACCCGACGGTGATCGATGCCCACATAGTTGTCGGCGACGGTATTCGCCAGGGCGTCCCAGTCGTGCGCCGCGAAATGCGACCAGACGTGCTCGAATACGCGCGCCGCCGTGTTTTCGAGCCGCCGCGTGACCGGGTGCTCCGCCTCGAATCGGGCTTCGAGCTCGGCCATAGCGGCATCGATGTCGTCGATGTCGAACCACACCTGTGAGGCGATTCGGCCGTCCTCATCGATGCCGTAAATACTGAAGAATTCGTCCGCCGGCGCCCCAGGACTCGTGTCCGCAGTGCCCACCGCCAATCGAGCGAGGGCTAGGCGCTCGCCTCGCACAGCGATGACGACTGAAGTGATCCGCACGCCGCCCGCCTCAAGGACCCGCCTATTCTCGAGTGCCCAATCGTCCGACGGCAGGTCAGCCCTGGTGAAGCCAACGATCTTCCGGTGGCTCTCGACGGTGACCGCGCGTGCATAGAGCTGCTCGAACTCATCCCAATTCCCGGTATTGATAGCGGCGGCCACGCGTTGTCCCGCTCGCACGCAAGCGTTTTCGGGTTCGACGACGGCCGGTTCGGATGGAGGCGCGGTGGGTGGTTGTTCGGCACCGAGAACGTCGAGCGCCTTTTCGGCAAGCGCCGCAGCGCCTTTGCGCTCGTACAACTCGGCTGCCCGCTCGGCGGCGGCCCGCGCACCGGCAAGGTCGCCGGCGGCGGCCGAAACCGTTGCCAGCGTCAGGCACGCGTCGCCGTGATCCACCAGCGCGTCGGTGCGCTCGGCCAGCGCGACGGCCTCCTGGGCAAGCCGCCGCGCCGCGCCGTGGTCACCGCGCCGCGATAGTAACCGCGCCCGAAGGGTGCGCCAGGCGATCGACGCCTTCAGCGCATGACCGGCGAGACGCTCACTCTCGGCGCACAATTCGTCGGCCTCAGCGTCTCGGTCGAGCGCGAGACAAGCGCGGCCCAGCAGCGCCGCGGTTTCGGCGGTATCGGCGTCGAGGCCCATGCGACGAAAGCCGTTGTAGGCCTTGCGCAAGGGTGGCTCGGCTGCCGTGGGCTCGTCGACCACCAGCTCCACGATCCCGGCGAACTGCTCAACCTCCATGAGAGAATGGCGCAGTCCAATCTCGGTGGCCGTACGCCGGGCCGAGTCGATCATCCGCCGCGCCGCCGCCGCCCGACCGCGGAAAGCCTCCAACACCGCTTGGCACCGCGTCGATGTCGCTTCGACCGCCGGTGAGTCGGTAGTGATTCGGAGCAGCCGCACCACATCCAGGCATCGTCCACCCGCGCGCGGAACGGGATTGGGGCCCCACAGCGCGGCAAGCGGCGCGTTCGCCAGAACCGCATTCACCCGGCGGTGTTCACGCGCGCGTCGCGCCGCTGAAAGAGCGTCGTCCAGGGCGATTTCGCAGTCGCCGATCCTGCCCAGCCGGGCGAGACAGCCGGCACGAACGGTGTGTGCCATGGCTTCTCCAGCGGCGTCGCCGAGTTGGGCGAGCTCTTCGGCGGCCGCGCCGACCGCGGCAGCGACGTCGTCCAGTCGTTCCGGGTGGGTCAGCATCGAGAGTTGACCGTCGAAGCAGGTGGCCCATGCCGCGAGTTGGGCGGAATCGACCGTGGCCGTTTGCAATTGAGCGACGGCATCGGACGCCGAAGCCACGTCGCCCGCGGCCAGCAGTGCCTCGCAGCGCGCGATCAGCAGCGCCGCAGCTTGGTCGTCGCGGTCGGGCAACTCCTCGTCGATCTCTTCGAGTGCGTGCAGGGCCCGGTCGTAGAGGTCGGCGGCGCCTTCATAGGCGAGCCGTGCCATCGCCTGGTCCGCCGCCCGCCGGCAATATTCGACCGCCTTCGCCGCGTTCCCCGCCCACGCGCATTCGAAGTAGTGGTACGCCAGTTCGGCGAGCAGTTCGTCGTCGGGGCCTGCCTCGCTTTCCAACGTTGTGGCGATGCGCTGGTGCAGCCGCATGCGCCGCACCGACGGCAACTCGGCCAGCAGCGATTGTCGGACGATCGCATGGTTGAACCGGTAGCGACCGCCGGGCTCTTCGATGACGATGCCGGCCTTGCACGCCTCGTCGAACGCGTCGACCAGGTCCTCCTCCACCACGCGTTCCACCAGATCCAAGGCGAACCGGCTGCCGACGACCGCGGCTGCGGCAAGCGCCTTGTTCGCCTGCGCCGGAAGTCGCGAAAGGCGGCGACTCACTGCCTCCCGCACCCCTTGTGGCAGGGTGCTCTGATCCCAGCGTCCACCGCTTTCATCCACGTGGCGCAGGGCCTCGATGAGGAAGAACGGATTGCCTCCCGTGACGGACGCCAATGCCCGGGCGAGCTCTTCGTCGTTGTAACCCGCCTCGGCGACGTAGGCGGTCACGTCGTCCTCGTCGAGGCCGCTCAGGCTGAGCCGGTTGGCCGTGCCGTCGCGGTGGAGGTCGGCGAGCATCGCCGCCAGGGGGTGGGAGCGGTCGAGGTCCGTGCTGCGGTAGGTGCCGATGATCTGCATGCGGGCGTGTTCGCCGAAACGCAAGAGATGCCGTAACAACAGCAGCGTGGGCTTGGCCGCCCAGTGCAGGTCGTCGAGGATCAGAACCACCGGCGCGCTTGCCGAGGCCATAGCCAACAGCGCGACGACGGCGTCGAAAAGTGCGTAGCGTTCGGTGTCCGGGTCGGCGCGGGTCGGCGCGGCCAGGTCGGGAAGCAGGTCGGCCAGCCCGGGCACGAGTGTGAGGAGTGCTTCGACGCCGCGCAGCCCACGGAGCCCACCCGCAGCGAGGCATGGCACCAGCGAACGCAGGGCTTCGGCGAACGGCTGGTATGGCGCGCCGAGGTCCTCGTCGCATCGGCCGTAAATGACCAGAGCGCCTAATTCATAAGCCTGTCGCGACCACTCGCCGGCCAGACGCGTCTTACCGACGCCTGGTTCGCCCGCGATCAGCATCGCGTTGGTGCCGCCGGCGAGTGCGGTCTGCCACGCCGAAGACAGCCGCTCGAGCTCGTGCCCGCGCCCGACGAACGGCCCTGGCCCGGCGAGCACGGGGGGCAGGCTCGGGCGCTCCAGAGGCACCTCGATCGAATCCGCCGGATCGTCGAGCAGGGTGCTCTGCAGTTGAAGTTCGAAAACGTGTTCCGGGCGCACGAGATTGCGCAGCTGGCGCGTCCCCAGGTCGGCGAGCACGACATCATCGGGGAGCGAGTCGATGACGAGCTCCGCCGTCGCACCCGAGCACAGGATCTGGCCACCGGTAGCCAGCGACCGGAGGCGGGCGGCGCGGTTGACCGCGCGGCCGAAGTAGTCGCCGTCGCGAAATTCGACCTCCCCGGTGTGCAAAGCCACGCGAATGCGCATGGGCTCCCGTAGCGCCCAGGGCTCGTGGACGATCGCATCTTGAAGCTCGATGGCCGCGGCGGCGGCCGCCGATGGCCGCTCGAAAACCGAGAACGTGGCGTCGCCCTCGCCGCGCGTCTTGATCAGCCGACCTCCGCGGGACGTCACGACCTGCTCGACGACCTCGTCGTGTCGCGCCAGCGCCACCGCCATGGCGCCGGCGTCTGCCTCCCATGCGGCCGTCGACCCTTCGATGTCGGTCAGCAGGAACGTCACGGCCCGGGTCACGGACGGGAGCTGTTGTGCGGCAGGCGTTTCCAGCGCAGAGTCCTGCGCGACGATCGCGGCCTCCAGCCGGCGAAGGTCCGGTCCCGGGTCTACTCCCAATTCATCGGCGAGCAGCGCACGCGCACGTTGGTACGCGCCAAGTGCCTCGCCCTGCCTGCCGGCGCGATACAGCGCGAGCATCAGCTGGCCCCAACGCCGCTCGCGCAGCGGCGCGTCGGCCACTGCGGCCTCGAGCTCGCCGATGATCTCCGCGGCCCGGCCCGGCCCGTCGCGAGAAGCGCATCGGCCCGATCCTCCACCAGCGCGGCGTGGCCCTCGATCCATCGCGTTTTCTCAGAGGTTCCCCGCCGGCCGTCGGGCAGCTCGGGCATTCCGCGCCAGAGGGCGAGCGCCTCCTCGAAGCGGGCCACCGCCTGGCTGGTGTCGCCGGCCGCCGCGGCGTCGCGTCCCAGTCGGGCTGCCGATTTGTAGCGCGCCGCGTCAACCTGGGTCTCGGCCAAAGTCCAGCCCGCGCCCGCCGTCAGAACGAAGCCGTCACCCAGGGTGCGACGTAACGAGGAGATGTGGGTTTGCAGGGCCTTGGCTGCGGTGCGTGGCGGATTCTCGCCCCAGAGGAGCTCGACGAGCGTGTCGGCCGCCACGACCGAGCCGCCGTGCAGCCCGAGCATGGAAAGGATCGCGCGCGGTTTGGCGCCCGGGATAGTGACGGGCGCCCCGTCTAGCCGGACCTGGAGAGGTCCCAAAACCCCCAGTTCCACCGATGGAAGCGTACTCACATCAGCCATCGTCGGTGGGGGGATTCAATGCACGGTCAAGGTCGAGTAAAGGCGTCGTATCCAGGCCCGAAGTCACCGCCACTGGAATGCTCACGAGCGTGAGCAGTTAGGTTTGTATCCATGGGCAACGAAGGGGGTGGATCGGCGTTTACCTGGGAGGGCCGGCGTGAGCTGGTGAGCCAGATTCATGAGCAGCTCGACGAGCTGGTCGAAGCCCGCGACCAGATGGAACAACTGGTGCGGGTCATCAGCGAAATCGGTTCTGATCTGGACCTGGACGTGACGTTGCACCGGATCGTCAAGGGGGCGATGGAGCTGACCGGCTGCCGCTACGCCGCCCTGGGTATCCGCGCTGCCGACGGCGCCCTGGCCACTTTCGTCCGCGCGGGAATCGATGACGACACCGCCCGGCGGCTCGGCGATCTGCCGGTCGGGGAGGGTCTCCGTCTCGAAGATGTGAGTGCTCATCCGCAGGCCGCCAACCTGCAGGCCCAAGATCCGCCCTTGCAGGCCCTCCTCGGATTACCGATCACCGTGCGGGGCGCGGACTTTGGGAGCCTCTACCTCGCCGACGACCGGACCGGCCGAGTCTTCTCCGACTCCCAGGCGGCCGCGGTGCGGGCCTTGGCGACGGCCGCGGCGGCCGCCATCGACAACGCGCGCCTGTTCGAGCGAGAACGTGAGACGGCCAGATGGACGAAGGCCAGCCGGGAGATCACCACCGCGCTGCTGTCGGGCGACCCCCAGACCGGGCCGTTGCAGCTCATCGTGAACAGAGCGCTGGAGTTGGCCGGCGCCGAACAGGCGATTTTGCTGATTCCGAAGGAGCCCGATCTGCCTGCCGACGAGGTCGACACCCTGGTGGTGGCCGCGACGGCGGGGCGGTACTCCTCGGAGGTGATCGGTCGCCAGGTGCCGATGGACGGCTCCACTACGGGTGGTGTCGCGCGGCGCGGCCAACCGCTGATCACCGAGTCCTTTCAATATCCGATCGAGGGGTTCACCGACGTCGGTGAACGCTCGGCGATCGTCATGCCGCTGATCGCGGACGGCGCGGTGCTCGGCGTCATCGCGGTCGCTCGCGACCCCCAGCAGTCACCATTCGGCGACGATTACCTCGAGCTCGTCAGCGACTTCGCCCGGCACGCGGCTATCGCCCTGGCGTTGGCGGCGGGTCGTGAACACGCGCTCAACCAGGAACTCGCCCAGGCGGACACCGTCGACGACGCGGTGAACGCCGCCGCCGAGGAATTGCGCCGACTGTGGCGGGCGCGCCGAGTCCTGGCTGTCACCTTCCCGACGCACACTTCCTCCACGGGAACCGCCTTTGGCGCGCCGCTCGTCGTGTCGGTCGGCGAGCCCGCGCAGTGGGGCGACCTGCCGTCCCACACCCAAAAGGTGCTCAGCGCATTGCGCGACGGTGACTTGCTCACCACGAGAACGGGCGAGGCCGGGACCGCAGGCATCGCGCTGCAGCACCCCGAGGGCGTGCTCGTTGTCTGGATCGATCTGGCCGAGCGTCGCGCGTTCACCCTCGAGGACCAGACCTTGCTCACGGTGCTCGCAGGCCGGCTCGGCCAGGGGCTGCAGCGGGTCCATCAGGTCGACCAGCAGCGCGAGACCGCCCTGGCGCTGCAACACGCGATCCTCGGCCCGGCCGATCTGCCGCACGGTTTCGCGGTCCGCTATCAGGCCGCCAGCCGGCCCCTGCAGGTGGGCGGTGACTGGTACGACATCGTCGACCTGGAGGACGGGCGCATCGCAATGGTCGTCGGCGACTGCGTGGGGCACGGCCTCGCCGCCGCCACCGTCATGGGTCAGGTGCGCAGCGCCTGCCGCGCGTTGCTGTTCGAGAATCCCAGCCCCGGCGCCGCTCTTGCCGGGATGGATCGCTTCGCCGCGCGGCTGCCCGGCGCCCAGTGCACTACGGCCGTCTGCGCGGTGCTCAACCCCGAGACCGGTGAGCTGGTCTATTCGAGCGCCGGGCACCCGCCGCCCATCCTGGTCCACTCGGACGGCACCACCCAGATCCTCGATGACGGCCACACCATCGCGCTGGGAGTACGAGCCGGCTGGTCGCGCCCCGAGGCCCGGGTGACCATGCCGGCGCGCGCGACCCTGCTGCTCTACACGGACGGGCTGGTCGAACGCCGCCGCACCGCACTGGGACAGGGGATCTCCCGCGCGGCAGGGCTGGTGCAGGACGGCCGCGCGTCCATGCTCGACGACTTGGCGAACGACATCATGTCCGGCCTGGCCCCTGACGGCGGCTACCAGGATGATGTCGTCCTGATGCTTTATCGCCATCCCGCGCCGCTGGAGCTGACGTTCCCTGCCGACGTCAGCCACCTCGCCCCGGCGCGAACCGCGTTGCGCACCTGGTTGACGCGGACCCGTCTGGACCCGGAACAGGCGATGAACGTGCTCGTCGCCGCCGGGGAGGCCGTCGCCAACGCCATCGAGCACGGTCACCGCGACAAGCCGGAAGGCACGATCAGCCTGGGCGCGACCGCACTGGTCGACCAGGTGCAGCTGACTATCACCGACACCGGCTCGTGGAAGGTTCCGCAACCGGCCAGCTATCCCCATCGGGGCCGGGGTATCGCCCTCATGCGAGGGCTCATGCACGACGTGACCATCAGCCCCGACGCCGCCGGGACCACGGTTCACCTATCCGCGAGGATCACATGATGCCCACGTCGCTCACCCTCGACACCGCGCGCCGAGACGACGGGAAACTGATGTTGGTCGCCGCGGGGGAGATCGATCTGAGCAACATCGACACGTTCGTCCAGGCCCTGACCAGCGCGAGCGGCGAGTCCCCCGGCGGCGGCCCGCTCACGGTCGACCTCAGTGGCGTCGAATACCTCGACAGCGCCGCCATCAACGCGCTGTTCACCCACGCCGACCACATCCACCTGATCGCCCACCCGATCTTGATGCCGATCCTCACCATCAGCGGCCTCACCGAACTGGTTGCCGTCGATCCCGCGTCGCCGTCATCGGAGAACTGACGAGCTTCCGGCGCGAAGTCAGGGGTTTTCGGCGATCCAAGTGCTGGTGAAGTGCTGTAGCGCGGGGATGCTCTTAGTCAGGTCGGCTTCCATCGACTTCTCGAATTTGCGGCCCACCAACGGGATTTTGACCGCGACCTCCACGGCGAAGCGCAGCCGCGCGCCGTTGCCCGCGGGCGCCATCCACGCTTCCGCACGGCCCGATCCAATGCCGCCGGAGCTGACGACGCTGATTTGGCCGCGGACCTCGCCGTCGCCGGCTGGTCGCCATGTCTCGCTGTGGACGATCTTCAGCTCGCCGGGGACGGCTCTGGCAATGAGCGTGGGCATTACCTGGCGGGCCACGTGCTGGGTGGCGCGAACTGTCACGGTGCCGTCGGCGTCAACTACCAGCGAATCGAGCGTCGTGGGGGCGTTGCTGGCTTTCAGGCGGGCCAGCCAGTAGTCCTCGCGGCCGAACGTCGTATGGATCTGCTCAACGCTGGCGGGCGATTCGATCAGGATGTCGAAGGAACGCGACATGGCAACGATTCTTCCAAAGCACCATGTTTCGAACGTACGTGCGATGGCTATCCCTCGTCGCGGAGGTGAAGGACATGACAGACAACCGACAGGCACCGAGCGAGAATCCCGAGAAGGAAACGTCTGAGTGGGTGACCGGCGACGAGCCGATGACCGGTCCGCAGCGCAGCTACGTGCACACCTTGGCGCAGGAGGCAGGGCGCGAGGTTCCCGACGATTTGACGAAGGCGCAAGCGTCGGAGCTCATCGACGAACTGCAGCAACAAACCGGACGTGGTAACTGACTAGCCGGCGGGCCGGCTGTGGACGGTCGGCGTCGTCGGCGTCGGGGGGTCGGCCGCCTTGCGGCGGAGGTCGCCGAACCTGACGCTGACGCGCTGAAAGCCCTTGACGCGCTCGGCTTTTGCCTTCTTGGTGTAGGTCTTGCGGTCAGCCGGTGTGAGTTCCGCGTCGTCGGTGAACGGAGTGAGCAAGGCCCGCGGGTAAAGCCCTTCCACCAGGACGACATTGATCTCGGCGCACAGCACCAGCGCGGACGAGATCAGGAAAAGGAAGGCAAGCAATCCCAGCACCAATGCGAAGACGCTGTTGGTAGCGCTGGCCGTCTTCACAGTGTGGCGGATGTATCCGGCACCGCCCCACTGCAATATCTGCCAGATCACGGCTGCCGCAAGCGCTCCCGGTAAGACTTGACGGTAGGTGAGTTCTCGCGCGGTCGTCACGCGAAATGCCACCAGGCAGATCAACGCATTGATCACCACGGCCACCAGTGCCACGCCGATTTTTCCGAATACGCCTAGCGCCCCGGTGGCCTGGCCGGCCGCGGACAGGGCGGTAGCGGCTAGGGCCGCCGAGCCGAGGACCAACAACAACATCAAGCTGCGCAGGCGTGAGCGAATCGGATCAGGACGCTTGTTTCTCGGGACGGCCCACACCGAGTCCATCGCGTTCTGCACCGCCTGGCCGACGCCCAGACCCCCGTAAAGCGCGCCGAGGACGCCGACGACTATGGCTACGGTTCCTCCGCTGAGCCCGGCGGGCTCATGCAGCTGATTGCCGATGACGGGGAATTGGCTCAAGGTGCTGTGCAGCACTTGTTCCTGCAGGTCGGGGCGTCCGGCCAGGATGACCCCGAGGCCGGTCGTCAACAGCAGCAACAGCGGGAACAGCGACACGAACCCGTAGTAGGTGATCAGGGCGGACAGGTAACCGCCTTGATCGTCGAGGTATTTGTAAACGACGCCGATCACCACACCCGCCGCGCGGTTTCGGCGCTGCAGCCTGTCCAGCCAGCCGACCATCTCTTGCTCACTTCGTTTCTACGGAAGCGGATACCCCCCCGATGGGATGTCCCAGGTGGTACCCGGATTCGGCGGCGATCAATCGCGGGTCGCTCGGTGGCCGGATGCCCATGCCAGGATGGGGTGATGGTCGATGAGGCAATGCAATCGGAGCGCGATTTCAACGAGCGCAATATCGAGGAATTCCGCCGCAACGGGGGCAAGGTGGGGGGACAGTTCGAGGGCTTTCCGTTGCTGCTGTTGACGTCGACCGGTGCGCGCAGCGGTGCACAGCGGGTGAACCCCGTCGCCTATTTCGACGTCGACGGCAAAATCTATATCGTCGGATCCGCCGCGGGCCGGGACAGCAACCCGGCCTGGGTGCACAACATCCGCGCCAACCCGCGGGTGACTGTGGAGATCGGCTCACAGGCCCCCAAGCCGGCGACGGTGCGCGAATTACCCCGCGGCGAGCGCGATTCCGTTTATCGGATCGTCGTCGAGCGGGCGCCCGGGTTTGGCGAGTATCAGGAGCGCACCGACCGGGTCATCCCGGTCTTCGAACTGGTTACCGAATAACAGCACCGCCAATGGGTACGTGTCGCAAAATGAATATCGGGCCCGGGAGGAGACCGACATGACAATCAAGCAGTTGGTACGTGTCTGGGCATTCGGCGCGTTCGCCCTCGGGTTGGCGATGTTGCCGGCGGTCGCGGCGCCGGCGATCGGCCGGGCCGACCCCAATTGCGCTGCGGGGTTTGTGTGGAGCGTGGACTTGCATCAATGCGTGCCCTGGGTCCCCGCCGTGAACGGGGGGGGCGCGGCGGGCGGGCC
>NZ_LZIE01000094.1:0-60845 GCF_001667155.1 Mycobacterium sp. 852002-53434_SCH5985345 | reverse complement strand
CGCCGTCACGATCCACCAAATCGTGACGGCGGCAGTCGTCTCGCCAGTAGCAGCGACGTCCGCGCCGGTCGCCGTCCCCGCGCCACCGCTGCCGCCGGCACCGCACGCCTGAGGTGCGAGGACAGCGGCGAACCGGCCGCGTGTAAACATCTGTTTATAATTGTAAACGTGCATTCACCACCGCCGGATGACCGGACGGCCAGAGCACGGATCCGGGACGAAGCGCTGCGATTGATCGCCGAGCGTGGCCCCGACGCGGTCACCCTGCGCGACATCGCGACCGCTGCGGGCGTCTCACCGGCCCTGCTCATCAGGCATTATGGCTCGAAAGACGGGCTGATCGAGGCCGTCGACAGCCACGTGGTCACGACCTTCGAAGCATTGCTGACCAGCATGACCGAGCGGACCGCCGTGGTTGGACTGGAGCCCGCCGCAGTGCCGAGCCTGCTCGACGGCCTGGCCACCTACCTGCCGCCGGATTCGGCGATCCCGGCGTACCTGAGCCGGCTGCTGATCACCGGAGGCCGGGCGGGCTCGGCATTGTTCGACCGGCTCTTCCGGCTCAGCCAAGCCACTCTGGACGCGATGGTTGCGGCCGGAACCGCCAGCCCCGGCGCGGACGCCGCGGTGCGCGCGGCGTTTCTACTTGTCAATGACCTCGCGGTGCTGACGCTGCGCCCCCGCCTGACCGAAGCGCTCGGCGTCGATCCGCTCTCGGATGCGGGCATGCGGCGGTGGGCCGGTGAGGTGTTTGCGATCTATCGCGACGGACTTAGCAACGGCTGAACGAGATACGGAGGTAATGGTGTCCAGCACAACCCTTTTCGTCAGCGCCGGCGCACGCGTGCTGCGGTCGCGTCGACTGATGCGCGCACCCATCTGGCTGTATAAGGCCCGCGCCGGCGCGCTGTTCGGCTCACGCCTGCTGATGCTCGAGCACGTTGGCCGCAAATCCGGCGCGGCGCGCTATGTGGTGCTGGAGGTGGTCGGTCACTCCTCGCCGGACACCTACGTCGTCGCCTCCGGCTTCGGCCGAAAGGCGCAGTGGTTCCGCAACATCCACGCCAACCCGCGGGTGCGTGTCTACGCGGGCAGCCACGCTCCCCGGCGCGCCACCGCGCGCATCCTCGGCCAAGAGGAGGCCGACCGCGCACTGGCCGCCTATGTCAGCCGTCATCGCACGGCCTGGGAACAGATGAGGCCGGTGCTGGAGGAAACGCTCGGGGTTCCGATCACCGAAACCGACACACCGCTGCCGCTGGTCGAGTTGCGCCTGGACTAGTTGCGGTCCGGTCCCTTCGCCGTCATCACGGCGAACGTAGCGAGGAACACCGCGGCCGGGAGCGCGTTGACGACCTTGTCGCGTACGCGGATGTGCGCGCCGAGCGCCAAGACGAAATAGACCGTCAGCATCAACGTCGTCACCCGCGCCAGGACCGGGAACCGGGTGACCGACAGCAAGCCCACGGCGGCCGCCCCCTTCACCGCCGGCAGCACCGGCCGAACGTTCTCCGGCAACCCGACGTCATCGAGAACCTTCCTGATCGGGGCGACCTGGACGCCGCATAGCACCGCGTCCACGGCGTGGAAGGCGCCGAGCGCCACGTAGGTCTTTGGCGAAGTGAAAAGGCTCATCCGGCAATCCTATTGGGCCAACTGCGGCGGCGTCCCCGGCGGCGTGCCGTCCACCGGCTGGCGGGCGCTCGCTTCGGCCTTGGCCACCGCCTGGGCGATCGCGGGGTCGGTCTCGGTGGAGAACCAGTCGGCGATGTCCGCATCGTCCGATGCGGCGGCGTGCTGAGGTGTGTCGTCGACCGGGGAGGGCTCGAACCGGAACACTCCGTCCTGGCCCGGGGTGCCCAGCATTCTGGTGAATCCCTGTAACGCCGCGTTGAAGTCGCTCGGCACCACCCACACCTTGTTGGCGTCACCGCGCGCCATTTCCGGCAGGGTCTGCAGGTACTGGTAGGCCAGCATCTCCGGGGTGGGCCTGCCGGCCTTGATCGCGGCGAACGTCTTCTCGATGGCCTTGGCCTGCCCCTGTGCCCGCAGGTAGGCCGCGGCGCGCTCACCCTGCGCGCGCAGCATGCGGGACTGCCGGTCGGCCTCGGCCGCCAGGATCGCGGCCTGCTTGGCGCCCTCGGCGGCCAGGATCTGCGCCTGCTTGGCGCCTTCGGCCTGGGTGATCGCGGCCTGCCGGTTACCTTCGGCGGTCAGGATCATCGCTCGCTTCTCGCGGTCGGCCTTCATCTGCTTTTCCATCGACGCCTGGATGGACGGCGGCGGGTCGATGCTGCGCAGCTCGACCCGGGCGACCCGCAAGCCCCAGCGACCGGTCGCCTCGTCGAGCACCCCGCGCAATTGACCGTTGATCTGGTCGCGTGACGTCAGCGTCTGCTCGAGCGTCATGCCGCCCACCACGTTGCGCAGCGTGGTGGTGGTGAGCTGCTCCACGCCGACGATGTAGTTGCTGATCTCGTAGACGGCCGCCTGCGGCACGGTGACCTGAAAGTAGACCACGGTGTCGATGTTCAGCGTCAGGTTGTCCTCGGTGATCACCGGCTGCGGCGGAAACGACACCACCCGCTCGCGCAGGTCCACCCGCGCACGGACCCGGTCGATGAACGGCACCAACAACGTCAGCTGGCCGCTGACCGTCCGGCTATATCGACCCAGCCGCTCGATCACCGCGGCCTCCGCCTGCGGTATCAGGGCCACCGACTTGGCGACCACCACAATGGCGAATATCACCAAGACGACCAGCAACACCAAACCAGCAACCGCACCTTGCACGGGAGTTCCTTTCTCTACCAGGGTCTCTGGAGGCGTCCTCGCGCAGCCGTTATGGACCGCTCTTGAAGACCACCGCCGTGGCGCCGTCGATCTGCAAGACGGTCACCGACTCCCCCGGTTCGTAAACATCCCCATCGTTGAGCGGACGCGCCGTCCACACCTCCCCGTCGAGCTTCACCTGGCCCCCGTCGCGGGCGATTCGCTCGAGCACCAATGCGTTCTTGCCCTCCAGCGCCTCGATACCCATCTGCGGCACATGCGCGGGCGTCAGTTGCCGCCGCAGCGCCGGGCGGACCAGCACCAGGAGCAGCACGGAAACGACGAGGAACACGATCCCGTCCGCCCAGCCGGGCCAATCCGTCAGCCAGCTTGTGATTGCCGCGGCCAGGGCACCGCCGCCGAGCATCACCAAAAACATATGGCCGGTGAGCGCCTCCGCACCGGCAAGCACCAGCGCGAATATTAGCCAAAGCACCGCGGCGTGCATGCGGCCAGAATACGCGTGATCCGCCTTTGCCGGGCAAAACAACTACACTGCGGAATCGTGTGGTGTCCCAGTGTCTCGCTGTCCCTGTGGGCCAACGCCTGGCTCGCAGGCAAGGCCGCGCCCGACGACGTCTTGGACGCGTTATCGGCATGGGCGCCAAAGCAATCGGTCACCGCGTATGATGCGGTCGCCGCCGGCCACACCGGGCTGCCGTGGCCCGATGTGCACGACGCCGGAACGGTGACGCTGCTGCAGACGCTGCGCGCCGCGGTCGGCCGGTCGGCGCCCACCCCGGATGGCCCGGGCCGGCTGCGCGGGACGATCAATATGCTTTTGCCCGTGCCCGGCGACGTGCGCGGGCTTGCCCCCGGGACGCAGTTCGAGCGTGATGCCCTGTCCGCGGGCGAGGCGATCATCATCGCCAACCCCCACGATCCCGCCACCGCCGTGGGGCTGGTCCCCGAGTTCTCCTACGACGACGAGCCGGAGGACTTCGCCGACCTGTGCGCGCTGTCCTGGACGGTGTACTCGCTGCCGGGCGCGCCGGTCCTCGACCATTACGAGCTCGGCGATGCCGAATACGAGCTGCGCTCGGCAGTCCGGTCGGCCGCCGCCGCGCTCGGCGCCATCGGGCTGGGAGCGGCGGCGGCCGACGTCGACGATCCGCGGGGACTCGTCGAGCAACTGCTGGAATCCGCACGGCAGCACCGGGTTCCCGAACATGCGCCGACCCGGGCGCTGCGGGTGCTGGAGAATGCCGCGCACGTCGACGCCATCGTCGCGGTCAGCGCCGGACTCAGTCGGTCACCCGACTCGCCGGAGCGGTTCACCGCTCCCGTCGTCGCCGGCCCGGAGCCGTTTGGCGCCCAATCGTCTTCGGAGGCCCGCATCGCCAGCGACGCGCTGCGGCCGCTGACCGCGGTGGTGCGTTCGGCGCGGATGGCCGCCGTCACCGCGATCCTGCACTCGGCGTGGGCCGACTAGCCCTGCTTCCGAGGCGACCCGCTTCGCCCGGCTATGCCCCCTTATGGCGGCAACCCACTTCGCCCGCTCTGCCGCGCTCGCGATCGCCGCTAGCCCGCTTCCGAGGCGACGCAGTGCGGCGGACGGCACGGCGCGCCGTCGACGCTGGCCAAACAACCGGGCACCGGGTCGGGGCCGGCCACCCGGGCCGGCCGTCGGCCGGTGCGCAGCTCATCGATGAGATCGGCGGCCAGCCGGGCGAATCGGCGATCGGCGTTGGGTGTGGCGGCCCGGGCGAACGCCAGCCCCGCCGCCTCGGCCTGGGCTCGCAACTCTTCGTCAAGGTCCCAGACCACCTCGATGTGGTCCGCGACAAACCCGATCGGGCAGACGATGACGGCCTCGGTGCCCGCCGCGGCCAGCGCGGAGAGATGGTCCTCGACACTGGGTTCCAGCCACGGCACCTGCGGCGGGCCCGAGCGCGACTGCCAGGCCAGATCGAAATCGGAGTATCCCGCCGCGGCCGCGACAAGCCTTGTGGCATAGGCGACTTGACGGCTGTACAGGCTCGGGCCCAGGCGCCGGTCGGCGGCCACCGGAACCGAGTGGGCGGTGAACACCAGCCTCGCGCCATCGGGCACGCTCTGCGCCGCCGCCTCGACGGCGCCGGCGAACATCTCGACGAAGAGCGGGTGGTCGAAATAGGGCCGAAGCTTGACCAGCTCGGGCGCGTCGGGTCCGGCCGCGCCCCGCGCCCGGGCGATGTCTTCGGTGTACTGCGTGCAGCTCGAGTAGCCGCTCCACGCCGACGTGGTGAACACCGCGGCACGCCGGACGCCGTTGTCACGCATGCTCTTTACGGTGTCCTCGACATAGGGATCCCAGTTGCGGTTGCCGAAGTAGACCGGCAGGTCCTGCTCCGCCTGGAGCTCGGTGATCAGGGCGCGGTTGATCCCGTTGATCGGTGACACGCCACCGAAATGCAGGTAGTGCTGTGCGACGTCGTCCAGGCGTTCGGGGGGCACGTTGCGCCCGCGGGTGACGTTCTCCAGGAACGGCCGCACCTGCTCGGGTCCCTCCGGGCCGCCGAAGGACAGCAGCAGGATAGCGTCGAATTCCATTGGAACCTAGAGCAATTGGGTGCTGGCGCCGCCGTCGGCGAAGATGATGGTGCCGGTGGTGGCCGGTAGCCAGTCGGAGAGCAGGGCGCACACCGTCTTGGCGACCGGCGTCGGGTCCTTCATGTTCCAGCCGATCGGTGCGCGCTGGTCCCAGCCCTCCTCCAGCAGCTGCATCTGGGCGCCGGCCTCCTCGCCGAGCGCGCCGCCGACGATCGCGCTCATCGCCAGCGTCCGGATGGGGCCCGCCGCAACGAGATTAGAGCGCACCCCGAACTTGCCCGCCTCGCGGGCAACGAACCGATTGACCGATTCCAGCGCGCTCTTGGCCACCGTCATCCAGTTGTAGGCCGGCATGGCCCGGCTGGGGTCGAAGTCCATGCCGACGATGGACCCGCCGGGGTTCATGATCGGCAGCAGCGCCTTGGCAAGCGACGCATACGAATACGCGGAGATGTGGATGCCCTTGGAGACATCCTCGTAGGGCGCGTCGAAGAACGGGTTGATGCCCATCCCGGTCTGCGGCATGAAGCCGATCGAGTGCACCACCCCGTCCAGCTTGTTGCCCTCACCGATCTCGGCGGTGACCCGCTCGGCGAGGCTGTTGAGGTGCTCCTCGTTCTGCACGTCGAGCTCGATCAGGGGGGCCTTCTCCGGCAGCCGGTCGGCGATGCGCTGGATCAGGCGCAACCGGTCGAACCCGGTCAGCACCAACTGCGCCCCCGCTTCTTGGGCCGCCTTGGCGATGTGAAACGCGATCGACGAGTCGGTGATGATCCCGGAGACCAGAATCCGTTTGCCGTCGAGCAGTCCTGCCATGTCAGTCCTTAATATCCTTGTGTCGTGGGTGAATTCAGTGGCCCATGCCCATGCCGCCGTCGACCGGGATCACCGCGCCGGCGATATAGCCCGCATCTTCGGACGCCAGGAAGCTGACCGCCCCGGCGACGTCCTCGGCGGTGCCGACCCGCTTGGCCGGGATGAATTCCAGTGCGCCCGCCTGGATCCGCTCGTCCAGCGCGCGGGTCATCTCGGTGTCGATGTAGCCGGGGGCGACCACGTTGGCGGTCACCCCGGCCTTGGACAGCTCGCGGGAGATCGAGCGTGCCATGCCGATCAGGCCGGCCTTGGCGGCGGCGTAGTTGGCCTGGTTGCCGATGCCCCACATGCCGGAGACCGATCCGATGAAGATGATGCGGCCGAACCGCTTGCGTTGCATGCTGCGCGATGCCCGCTGTGCCACGCGGAACGCCCCGGTGAGGTTGGCGTTGATGACCTCCGCGAAACGCTCCTCGGTCATCCGGATGAGGAAGGCGTCCTTCGAGATCCCGGCGTTGGACACCAGCACCTCGACCGGACCCTGGTGCTCCTCGACCTCCTTGAACGCGCGGTCGACCGCATCGTTGTCGGTGACGTCACATACGACGCCGAACAGCCCCTCGGGCGCCCCGGATCCGCGGTGCGTGACGGCAACCTTGTGGCCGTCGGCCGCCAGCCGCCGCGCGATCGCCAGACCGATTCCCCGGTTTCCGCCCGTCACCAGGACGGAACGGGATACGAATGCGGGTTTGCCGCCGTCGGCGGCACTTTCGGTGGTGTTCTCGGTGGCCGTGTCAGTCACCCCGTCAACCTAGCGCCTGGGTCCCGCGTGGTTGAAATGTCCCCCTGGGATGTCGCCCCGGTCACGCTGGCGTGACACTCGACTGCCACAGCCACGCTGGCGTGACGCTCGGGAGCAAAAGGGGAGCAAAAAGGGGCAAAGGCGGCAGCTACGTCGGCAGGCGGCGGTTGATGAGCAGCGCCGCCAGCGCCGCCAACGCCAACACCAGCGCACCCAACCGCACCCAGCCGACGCTGGCGTCGCCCTTGATCGTCTCGTAGCCGATCTGCTGCTGCAGCGTCGCGTACACGTTTTTCAGCTCGGCCAAGCTGCCGGCGCTGTACCAGCTCCCGCCGGAGAGCTCGGCGACCTTCTTCATGGTGGAATCGTCGACGGGCACCGGCTGGCGCTGGTCGTTGATCTCGACGAAGCCATACGGGGTGCCGAACGAAATCGTCGAGATGGGCACGCCCTGGTCTTTGGCGGTGCGCGCGGCGGTGAACGCGCCCTTCGGGTTGTCCGGGTTGGTCGGCATCGTCTCCTTGCCGTCGGAGAACAACACGATGCGCGCCGGCGGCGGCTTGTCGCCGCCCCCGATCACCGCGCCAACGGTCGCAATGGCCTGCAACGCGGTGAAGATGCCCTCGCCGGTGGCGGTGCGGTCGGCGAACTGCAGCTTGTCCAGCCCGTTCTTGGTCGCCTCCCGGTTGGTCGTGGGTTGCACCAGCACGGTGGCGGTCCCCGCATACTCGATCAGCCCGAGGTTGATGCCCGGGGTCAGCTCGTCGGCAAACTGCTTGGCCGCTTCCTGTGCGGCCGCCATCCGGTTGGGCTGCACGTCGGTGGCCCGCATGGACTGCGACACGTCGATCACCAGCATCACCACCGCGCGGTTGCGCGGAATGCGGACATCGTGTGTCGGCCCGGCCATCGCGATGGTGAACAGCACCAGCGACGCCACCAGCAGGATGGCCGGCACGTGCCGCCATCGCGAAGGCCGTTTGGGCGCAACGCTTTCCAACAGCTCCATGTTGGCGAATCGCAGCATCCGCCGCTGTCGCGCCAGCTGCATGAGCACGTACATCGCGGCGAGCCCGGCGACGACGAGTAGGAACAGGAAGAACCACGAGTGTTCGAAGCCCGACAACGACATCGGGCCGAGGAGCGGCAATGTCACTGCCGCCCCGCCAATGCACCGCGCCGGCGGGACTCGACGAAACGGACGATGTCGGCGATCCAATCGCGGTCGGTGCGCAGCGTCAGCACCGGGGCCCCGCAGCTGCGGATGGTGCGCGCCACCTCGGCGCGGTGCGCCGCGGCCGCCTTGGCGAAGTCGTCACGCAGCTGCGCGTCAATGGTGAATTCGCGGGTCACGCCGGATTCGGCGTCCTGCAGCACGACGTCGCCGATGTCGGGCAGTTCGACGTCGCGGGGGTCGAGCACCTCAATGGCAAGCACCTCGTGCCGGGCCGCGATCGCGCGCAGCGGGCGCATCCAGTTGATCGGCCCCAGGAAGTCGCTGATGATCACCGGCATGCCGCGTCGGCGTTCCGGGCGGCGCAACGCGTCGATGGCCATCGCCAGGTCCCCGCGCACCCCGACCGGCGCCCTGGGTGTGGTGGCGATGGTGCGCAGCAGCGTCTGCTCGTGCTGGCGCCCGGAGCGCGCCGGAACCCTGACCATCGTCTCGCCGTTTGCGATCAGCGCGCCCAGCCGGTTGCCGCCGCCGCTGTTGAGGAAAGTGATCGCGGCCGCGGCCGCCACCGCCAGGTCCCGCTTCTCGCACCCGACGGTGCCGAAGTCCAGGCTGGCCGACATGTCGACCACCATCCAGGTCTCCAGCTCGCGGTCGGCGATCATCTGCCGGACGTGGGGGTGCATGGTGCGCGCGGTCACGGCCCAGTCCATCCGCCGGACGTCGTCGCCGGGCTGGTACTCGCGTGACTCCCCCGGCTCCGAGCCCGGCCCGGGGATCAGGCCGAGGTGGTCGCCGTGCAGGACGCCGTCGAGCTTGCGCTTGACCGTCAGCTCGAGCTGCCGCAGCGCCGCCGCCAGCTTCGGGTCCACGATCTGCCCGCGCTGCATCGATGGCGGATGAGGCACCGCCGGCTGCTTGGGGTCGGTCACCGACCGCTAGCCGCGCCGGCGGCCTGCATCACCGGGGCCACCGACTGCCCTTGCTGCGGAACGGCGTTCACCTGAGGCAGGGCGACCGTCTGCAGGATCCGGTTGATGACGATCTCCGGCGAGATCTCGTCGGCGAGCGCGTCATAGGTGAGCACCAAGCGGTGCCGCAGCACGTCGGGAATCACGTCGACGACGTCTTGCGGGATCACGTAGTCGCGGCCGCGCACCAGCGCGAGCGACCGGGACGCGGCGATGATGCCCAGCGAGGCACGCGGGGACGCACCGAACGAGATCCACGTCTTGACGTCGTTCATCCCGAGTTGCTCGGGATAACGGGTGGCCATGACGACGCGCACCACGTAGTCGACCAGCGCGTGGTGCACGAAGCCGTTGGCCGCGATGTCCTGCAGCCGCAACAGGTCGCCGGTGTTCAGGATCTGCTTGGGCTCCGGCGGCCGCACGCCCATGCGGTAGATGATCTCCCGCTCCTCTTCCGGGGACGGGTAGCCGACGTTGATCTTGAACAGGAAGCGGTCCCGCTGGGCCTCGGGGAGCGGGTACACGCCCTCGTGCTCGATCGGGTTCTGGGTGGCCATCACCAGGAACGGGTTGGGCAGCGGGAACCTCTTGCCACCGATGGACACTTGGCGTTCCTGCATGACCTCCAGCAGCGCCGACTGCACCTTGGCCGGCGCGCGGTTGATCTCGTCGGCGAGCAGGAAGTTCACCACCACCGGGCCGAGCTCGGTGTCGAACTCTTCCTTGCCCTGCCGGTAGATGCGGGTACCGATGATGTCGGTGGGCACCAGGTCGGGCGTGAACTGGATGCGGGCGAACGTGCCGCCCACGACCTTGGCGAAGGTCTCGACGGCCAGCGTCTTGGCCACGCCGGGGACACCCTCGAGCAACACGTGGCCCTTGGAGAGCAGACCGACCAGCATGCGCTCGACGAGCTGGTCCTGCCCGACGATGATCCGCTTGACCTCGAAGATGGCGCGCTCCAGGGTGTGGACCTCGGCGGCCAGGCCGTTACCGCCGCCGGACGGCGCTTCCTGGGCCGGCGAGCCGGAAGGACCACCCGGGCCCGAGTAACCGCTGGCGCCCGGAGGCGGCCCACCTGCTGCTGTCATCAATAACCCTCCACAGCTCAATCGGACACGACTGCTTGCACCACGACTGTCGTGGGGCCGCGACGTGCCCGCGTCCAA
This sequence comes from Mycobacterium sp. 852002-53434_SCH5985345, assembly GCF_001667155.1. NCBI lineage: Bacteria > Bacillati > Actinomycetota > Actinomycetes > Mycobacteriales > Mycobacteriaceae > Mycobacterium > Mycobacterium sp. 852002-53434_SCH5985345. The sequence continues at coordinate 50,549 of NZ_LZIE01000094.1, read as the reverse complement.
CTATTCCAGGCCCGCCGGATTCCGTCGACGCTGGTGGTTCGCCCCCGGGATCCCGCCGGGCGAACACACCTGGATCAGTACTCGATGATCCTAGTCAGGAACGGCGTCATGCCGGGCTTGCGCACCGGGCTGACGGTCACCTTGCCGGCGAGGCTGGACGCCTCCAGCATCTGGCCGTTGCCCAGATACATGGTGACGTGCTGGCCGCCGTTCGGCCCGTAGAAGATGAGGTCACCGCGCCTGGCCTGGTCCTGTGGGATGTGCCGGCCCGCGTTGTACTGGTCGCCCGAGAACCGCGGGATCAGCACGCCGACCCCGGCGAAGCCGTAGCGCATCAGGCCCGAGCAGTCGAAGCCGTTGATGTCGGCGCCGTCGCCGACGCCCTTGCTGGGACCGTCCAGCGAGCCACCACCCCACGAGTACGGGACGCCCATCTGCGATCCCATCCGCTTGATCACGTACTCGATGGCCTGCCGACCGTAGACCCGCGGGATCTTGCCGCCGGGGTTGGTGGGGCTGGCCGCGGTGGGAGCGGGATCGCCCAGGATGTTGATTCCGAGGCCGCCAAGGAACTGCCTGCCCAGGTCCATCGTCGTTTGGGTGGCCTGCGCGGTGGCCTGCAGCGAGGCGTTGGCGACGGCAAGCGGATCACCCGGGGCGCCGGCGCTGATGGTCGCCGGCAGGGTGGGATCCCACCCGCCGGGGTCGGCGGTGGCGGGGGCGGCCCCGGAAATGGCCGAAGACAACATCAGCCCGGTCACCACGGTGGTGATCCAGGCGAAGTTGATCAGACGAATCCGCTTGCGGCGCATGACTCCCCGTTCAGTTCTCATTCGTTCACCACTCGATGTAGCGGACCACGTAGGGCGTCATACCGCTGGTGCGCACCGGCGCGACGCGGACTTTCAGACCGATGTCCGGAGCCTCGAGCATTTGGCCGTCGCCGAGGTAGATCGTCACGTGCTGGCTGCCGCCGGGGCCGTAGAAGATGACGTCGCCGCGGCGCATCTGCGAGGACGGAATCTTGCGGCCCAGGTTGTACTGCGAGCCCGAGTAGTGCGGCAGCTTGATGCCCACCCCGGCGAACGAGTACAGGACCAGCCCCGAACAGTCGAAGCCGGTGATGCCGGCGCCGGAGTCGATGCCCTTGCTCGGCCCCGCCGCGTTGCCGCCGCCCCAGGAGTACGGGACGCCGATCTGCGACATCCCGCGCCGGATCACGTATTCGCTGGCCTGCCGGCCGTAGACCCGCGGGATCCGCCCGGCCGTCGCACCGGGGGACGCGTTGGTGATGCCGGTGTCGTCGGGCTTGAGGATGCCCATCTGCTGCAGGAAGTTGCGGCCCAGCCCGGCGGTGACCTGCGTGGAGGTCGCCGAGATGCCCAGCACCTGGTTGATGACCGCGATCGGGTCGCCGGGCACGTTGGCGCTGGGGATCATCGGCAGGGTCGGGTCCCACCCACCGTCCCAGCGGCGAGCCCCGGCCTGCGGCGCCGGCGCGCCCGGCGAGCCGGTCTCCCACCGGTCGCCCGACGCTGGAGCCGCGGGGCCGCCCGGGCCGGAAGCCCACTGCCGTTTGGCCGCTTCCAGTTTGGCCTGAGCCTCGTCGCGTTCGGCGGCCAGGCGAGCGATTTGGTCGCGCTGTTCGTCGAACTTGCGCTTGGAGTCGGTCAGCGCCGCCACCGCGGCGTCCTGGCTGCCCTTGGCGTCGGCCGCGGCCTTGTCGGCCTTCTGCTTGGCCAGCCGCGCCCCCGACTCCTTGTTCACCTGTTCGGTCCGCGCCCGCTGCAGCTTGGCTATCACCGTTTGGGAACTCGAAGACAGCGTCTGGGCGGCGGCCTCGGTGGCGATGATGTCGTCGGGGCTGCTGGCTGTCAGGTATCCGCTCGACGGGCCATTCATATAGGTGGCCGCCGCGAACGTGTCGAACCGCTGCTGCGCCGCGGCGATCGCGGCGTTGGCGTCTTTGACCGACTGCTGGCTGGTCTCGAGGTCGTGTTGGGCGGCGGCGGCGTTGTCCCGGGCGGTCTCGACGTCGACCAGGGCCTTGTTGACGCTCTCCTGTTCCGTCTGAATTTCGGCGCTCAGGTTTTCCAGGCGCTGGTTGGCCTTGGCGACGTTGGCGATCAGCCCGGCCAGGCTGTCGGCGGCGGGATCACCGTGCGCCAGCCCGGGCGTGCAGAGCAGCAGGGCCACGCTCACCACCGACGGCACGACCGGCCGCACCAGCCTTGCGACCGGCTGCGCAGTAGAGCCCCGGCGTGTGCGTCTCATTCGACTCAGGTCTCCTACGGCTCAACGCGACGGGCGGCGCCGGCCACAGAGTTCGTTAAGGGCGCCAAAGACAACACCAGCATCATTTGCACCGTACGTCACACCTTTGGGCGCGCAAACGCTCCACGGAAATCGCACTCTCTACGTGCGTTTAATGTGACCGAACGGTTATCTACCGGGTTTGCCGGGACGACGTCCCAGGGCCCGACCGACGGAGCCGGCCGGGGCGGATGCGGGTGGCTAGGCCGTGTTGGTGGGCGTCACTTCCTGCGCTCCCCCCGAATCCGCCGGCGTTGCTGAGCGCCTGCCGCGCACCTGCAGGATTCGGGTCCCGACGGCCGCCGCGAGCACGGCCAGCAACAGGAAGATGGTCAGGACCGTCCAGGGAAATTCCGGGGCGCTCAGCTCGTTGACGAAGTGTTGCGCCGAGACCACCGGGTTACCGGTCTTGGCGATGTCCTCGCCCGCCTCCAGCGTGACCCGCGGGAACTGAGTGCTGTAGCTGCCGACGTAGCTCGGGCTCAGCGTCAGGACGGTGGAGTCGTGGTAGTCGGCGCCGACCACCGTGGAGATGTCCCGCAGGGGGGTGTCGTTCGGAGGGTTGTGGTCGAGCAGCACGATCTTGAGGTTGATGCCCTTGGCATGGGCCTCGTCGACGATGTGCAGCAGGCCCGGCATGTCCGCCGCCGGCGCGCTGACGCCGGTCGCGGCGACCTGGGCCTTGACCGCGGTCATGTCGACGTCTTGCGGGATGTAGACGGGTAGGACCGGATGCAAGGTCATGATGTCCCTCCTGCCGTAGCGCTACAGGCACCGTACGCGACTTCATTTCGGGGGGTTTAAACCGTCGACTTACGCGATAAGACTGGACCTACGGGCGCCCCGTCGTAATGCAGGACAAGCGTACTGTTAAAGTAGCACCGCGCCGCCGACACGGCCCGTCGGCGGAAGAACTTAATCCCGGGAGTTGAAGTGACTAAAGAAGATTCTGTGAACTCATACGGAGCACGCGACACCCTGAAGGTCGGCGACAAGAGTTATCAGATCTATCGCCTCGACGCCGTCCCCAACACTGAAAAACTCCCCTACAGCCTCAAAGTCCTCGCCGAGAACCTGCTGCGCAACGAGGACGGCGCCAACATCACCAAGGACCACATCGAGGCCATCGCGAACTGGGATCCCAAGGCGGAGCCCAGCATTGAGATCCAGTACACCCCCGCTCGCGTCGTGATGCAGGACTTCACCGGGGTGCCGTGCATCGTCGACTTGGCCACCATGCGCGAGGCAATCGGCGACCTCGGCGGCAAGGCGGAGAAGGTGAACCCGCTGGCGCCGGCCGACCTGGTGATCGACCACTCGGTGATCGCCGACCTGTTCGGCACCGCCGACGCCTTCGAACGCAACGTCGAAATCGAGTACCAGCGCAACGGGGAGCGCTATCAGTTCTTGCGTTGGGGCCAAGGCGCTTTCCGCGACTTCAAGGTGGTGCCGCCGGGCACCGGCATCGTCCACCAGGTGAACATCGAGTACCTCGCCAGCGTGGTGATGGACCGTGACGGGGTGGCCTACCCGGACACCTGCGTGGGCACCGACTCGCACACCACGATGGTCAACGGCCTGGGTGTGCTGGGCTGGGGCGTCGGCGGCATCGAGGCCGAGGCCGCGATGCTCGGTCAGCCGGTGTCGATGCTGATCCCGCGGGTCGTCGGGTTCAAGCTGACCGGTGAGATCCAGGCGGGCGTCACCGCCACCGACGTCGTGCTCACCGTCACCGAGATGCTGCGCAAGCACGGCGTGGTCGGCAAGTTCGTCGAGTTCTACGGCGAGGGCGTGGCCGAGGTGCCACTGGCCAACCGCGCCACCCTGGGCAACATGAGCCCCGAATTCGGTTCCACCGCAGCGATTTTCCCGATCGACGAGGAGACCATCTCCTACCTGCGGTTCACCGGCCGCTCCGAAGAGCAGCTGGCGCTGGTCGAGGCGTACGCCAAAGAGCAGGGCATGTGGCACGACCCCGAGCACGAGCCGGCCTTCTCCGAATACCTCGAACTCGACCTGTCCGACGTGGTGCCGTCGATCGCCGGGCCGAAGCGCCCGCAGGACCGAATCCCATTGTCGGAGGCCAAGTCCACCTTCCGTGGTCAGATCGGCGACTACGTCGGCGACGACCCCGACAAGAAGGAGTACTCCAAGCTCGACGAGTCGGTCGACGAGTCCTTCCCGGCCAGCGACCCCGGGGCGCTGGAGAACGGCCACGCCGACGACGCCCCGAAGTTCGAATCGGCTGCGGCACATGCCAAGGGCCGGGTGAGCAACCCGGTGCGGGTGCGCTCCGAGGACCGCGGCGAGTTCGAGCTCGACCACGGGGCGGTGGTGATCGCGGCGATCACGTCGTGCACCAACACCTCCAACCCCGAGGTGATGCTGGGCGCGGCGCTGCTGGCCCGCAACGCCGTCGAGAAGGGGTTGGCGTCCAAGCCGTGGGTGAAGACCACGATGGCGCCGGGTTCGCAGGTGGTCCACGACTACTACGACAAGGCCGGCCTGTGGCCGTATTTGGAGAAGCTCGGCTTCTACCTCGTCGGCTACGGCTGCACCACGTGCATCGGTAACTCCGGCCCGCTGCCCGAGGAGATTTCCAAGGCGATCAACGACAACGACCTGTCGGTGTCGGCGGTGCTGTCCGGTAACCGCAACTTCGAGGGCCGGATCAACCCCGACGTGAAGATGAACTACCTGGCGTCCCCGCCGCTGGTGGTGGCCTACGCGTTGGCCGGGACCATGGACTTCGACTTCGATAAGCAGCCGCTGGGCACCGACAAGGACGGCAACGACGTCTTCCTCAAAGACATCTGGCCGTCGCAGAAGGACGTGTCGGACACCATCGCCTCGGCGATCAGCCAGGAGATGTTCACCAAGAACTACGCCGACGTGTTCAAGGGCGACGAGCGCTGGCGCAACCTGCCCACTCCGAGCGGCAATACCTTTGAGTGGAACCAGGATTCGACCTACGTGCGCAAGCCCCCGTACTTCGAGGGGATGTCGGCGGAGCCCGAGCCAGTCAGCGACATCACCGGCGCGCGGGTGCTGGCGCTGCTGGGTGACTCGGTGACCACCGACCACATCTCCCCCGCCGGTGCCATCAAGCCGGGGACGCCCGCGGCGCAGTACCTTGACGAGCACGGCGTCGATCGCAAGGACTACAACTCCTTCGGCTCCCGGCGCGGCAACCACGAGGTGATGATCCGCGGCACCTTCGCCAACATCCGGCTCCGCAACCAACTGCTCGACGACGTTTCCGGCGGCTACACCCGCGACTTCACCCAGGACGGCGCCCCGCAGGCGTTCATCTACGACGCCGCGCAAAACTATGCGGCGCAGGACATTCCGCTGGTGGTGCTGGGCGGTAAGGAATATGGGTCCGGCTCCTCACGCGACTGGGCGGCCAAGGGCACGCTGCTGCTGGGCGTGCGGGCGGTGATCGCCGAGTCGTTCGAGCGCATCCACCGCTCCAACCTGATCGGCATGGGCGTGATCCCGCTGCAGTTCCCGGAGGGCAAGTCCGCCAAGGAATTGGGGCTGGACGGCACCGAGGTGTTCGACATCACCGGCATCGAGGCGCTCAACGACGGCAAGACGCCAAAGACGGTGCGCGTCAAGGCCACCAAGGATGGCGGCGACCCGGTCGAGTTCGACGCGGTGGTGCGCATCGACACCCCCGGGGAAGCCGACTACTACCGCAACGGCGGCATCCTGCAGTACGTGCTGCGCAACATGCTTAAGTCCGGCTAGTCCCTAGTCGTGCCCAAGGTAAGCGAGGGCCATCTGGCGGCGCGCCGCCGCCAGATCCTCGACGGAGCTCGCCACTGCTTCGCCGAATACGGCTACGACAAGGCCACGGTTCGGCGGCTGGAACAAGCGATCGGGATGTCGCGCGGTGCGATCTTCCACCACTTCCGCGACAAGGACGCGCTGTTCTTCGCGCTGGCGCACGAGGATGCCGAGCGGATGGCCGACGTGGCGTCGCGCGCGGGCCTCATCCAGGTGATGCGCGACATGCTCGCCGCGCCGGACCAGTTCGACTGGCTGGCGACCAGGTTGGAGATCGCACGCAAGCTGCGCAACGACCCGGAGTTCAGCCGCGGTTGGGCGGAGCGGTCCGCGGAATTGGCGGCGGCGACGACCGATCGGTTGCGCCGGCAGAAGGAGGCGCACCGGGTCCGCGACGACGTTCCCGGCGACGTTTTGCAGTGCTACCTGGAGTTGGTGCTCGACGGCCTGGTGGCCCGGCTGGCGTCAGGCGAAGATCCGCGCCGGTTGTCCGCCGTGCTCGACCTGGTGGAGAATTCGGTACGCCGCAAGGACTCTGGGCCGCAGGCATAGCGTCACTGCGAACAAGGGGACGTGATTTCGCAGTGACGCTATACCCGCGCAGATCGCGAGGTGTGGTTGGGCCCACCACGACCGCGCATCGTTGCGCCGGCCTGCAGCAACATGCTGTGGACCGATCCGTACGACCTGCCGGTGGACGCGGCCAGCGTGCGGATGCTGGCCCCGCCCTCGTAGGCGTTGCGCAGCTCGAACAGCAACTGTTCCCGGGTCTGCTTCGACCTTTGCGGTGTCCTTTTCATGGATGCCCTCCGCGCCCGAACACGATCGACAAGCACCCAGAGTAAGAACCCGCCGTCGGCCGCGGGCGGAATTGGCCGAAAAGCACCCAGAAGTCAGGCGAGCTCGATCAGGTCCCGGTATTCGTCGGACCAGAAATCCTCGGTGCCGTCGGGCAGCAGCACAACGCGCTGCGGGTCGAGGGCTTCGGCGGCACCCGGGTCGTGCGTCACCAGCACCACCGCACCCTGGTAGCTGCGCAGCGCGTCCAGCACCTGTTCGCGGGAGGCGGGATCGAGGTTGTTCGTCGGCTCGTCGAGCAGCAGGACGTTCGCCGTGGACGCCACCAGGCCCGCGAGCGCGAGCCGGGTTTTCTCACCGCCCGACAGGGTGCCCGCCGGCTGGTCGAGTTGGGGCCCGCTGAACATGAACGCGCCGAGCAGGCCGCGCAGATCCTGCTCACCCGAATCCGGTGCGGCGTGTCGGATGTTCTCCCAGACGCTCGCGTCGTTGTCGAGTGTGTCGTGCTCCTGCGCGAAATAGCCCATGCGCAAACCGTGTCCGGGCTCAAGCCCGCCGGTGTCGGGCTCCTCGGTGCCCGCCAGCAGACGCAGCAGCGTGGTCTTGCCGGCGCCGTTCAGCCCCAGCACCACCACCCGCGAGCCGCGGTCGATGGCAAGATCGACACCGCTGAACACCTCCAGCGACCCGTATGACTTGCTCAGCCCCTTGGCGACCAGCGGCGTGCGCCCGCACGGGGCCGGGGTGGGGAACTTGATCCGGGCCACCTTGTCGGCGACCCGCTCCTCGTCGAGAGCGGCCATCATCCGGTCGGCGCGACGCAACATATTCTGTGCCGCAACGGCTTTGGTGGCCTTGGCGCCCAGCTTGGCGGCCTGCGTGCGCAACGCGGCGGCCTTGCGTTCGGCGTTGGCGCGTTCACGACGGCGCCGCTGTTCGTCGGTGGCCCGGGCGTCCAGGTACTTCTGCCAGCCCATGTTGTAGACGTCGACCTCGCCGCGGACGGCGTCCAGGAACCACACCCGGTTCACCACATCGGCGAGCAGCTCAACGTTGTGGCTGATGATGACCAGACCGCCGGTATGCGACCGCAGGAAATCGCGCAGCCAACCCACCGAATCCGCGTCCAGGTGGTTGGTCGGCTCGTCGAGCAGCAGGGTGGTCGACGAGCCCGCCCCGGTGTCGGACGCGGCGAACAGGATGCGCGCCAGCTCCACCCGGCGGCGCTGCCCGCCGGACAGCGTGCGCAGCTTCTGCGTCAGCACCCGATCCGGCAGGCCGAGGCTGGCGCAGATGCGGCTGGCCTCGCTCTCGGCGCCGTAGCCGCCCAACGCGACGAACCGCTCCTCCAGCTGCCCGTAGCGGCGGATGGCGCGGTCGCGGGCGTCGTCGTCGGCCACCTCGGCCATCAACGCCTGCTGCTTTTCCAGATCGGTGAGCAGAACGTCCAAGCCGCGGGCCGACAGGACGCGGTCGCGAGCCAGCACCTCGAGGTCGCCTTCTTTGGGATCCTGTGGCAGATAACCGATTTCGCCGGCGCGCACAACGGATCCGGCGTACGGCTCGGTCTCCCCCGCCAGGATGCGCAAAGTCGTCGTCTTGCCCGCGCCGTTGCGGCCGACCAGCCCGATGCGGTCGCCGGGCTGAACGCGCAGATCCGGGCCGTCGGGTGAGAGCAGGATGCGCGCACCAGCGCGGACCTCGAGGTCCGTGGCCGTGATCACATCTTCTCCCTTTTGCTACGGCTACTTGTCGTCGGTGAATACCGGCGGGCGTCGCTCCGCGCGCGCGGCAACCGCTTCTTCGAAGTTGGCGGTGAGCAGACGAACGAACAGCTGACCCAAGCCTTCGGCTTGCATGTGCCCTTCCAGGCTACCGGCGTCCAGTCCACTCCACAGTGTGCGCTTGGTCAACTCGATTCCCGGCCTCGAGAACGCCGCTATCCGCGCGGCGATGGCGTAGCAGGTGTCCAGCAGCTGCTCGTCGGGCACCTGGCACGACACCAGCCCGATGCGCTCGGCCTCCTCGGCGGTGACGTCGCGGCCGGTCAGCATGATGTCGAACGCCCGCGACGAGCCGATGGCCCGGGGCAGCAGGTAGCTCAGCCCCAGTTCGCTGGCGGTCAGGCCGTTGTTGATGCCGGCGGCGCGAAAGTACGCGCTCGTGGCGGCGACCCGGATGTCGGCGGCCAGCGCCAAACACAGGCCGCCGCCGATGGCCGGGCCGTTGACCGCGGCGATCACCGGTTGATGCAGGCGGCGCAGCCCCAGGATGACCTCGTCGAGGATCTCCATGGAACGCAGCGCGTAGGTCGGGCGGGTCAGCCCCTCGACGTGGGGCACAGAGCCCGCGGACTTGTGGTCGGCGCCCGAGGAGAAGCCCCGGCCCGCCCCGGTCAGCACGACCACGCGCACCGAATTGTCGTACCTGACCTTCTCCAAGGCCTCTTTGAGCGGCACCATGACGTCGAAAGCCATGGAGTTCATCCGCTCGGGCCGATTGAGGGTTATCAGCGCGACGCCGGGCCGCGGGTGCTCTACCAGTACCAGACTCACCCAAGCAACCTAGCGCGTAGCCGGGCACCGCCCTGCGCGCGCCGCGGTGTCGGGACTATTCGGCTTGACCGGCCTGGGCCGCGTCGACGTCGAACGCCTTGATTTGCTGCACCAAGTCTTCGAGAGCCGCCGGCGGCAGCGCCCCGGCCTGGTTGAACAGCAGTTTGCCCTTTTTGAAGGCCATCAGCGTGGGGATGGAACGGATCTGGGCGGCCGCGGCCAGCTGCTGCTCGGCCTCGGTGTCGACCTTGGCGTGCACGATGTCGGGGTGCTTCTCCGCGGACGCCTGGAAGGTGGGCCCGAACTGGCGGCACGGCCCGCACCAGGACGCCCAGAAATCGACGAGCACGATGTCGTTGCCCTCGATGGTTTCGTTGAACTTCTCAGCGGTGAGATCGAGTGTTGTCACATTTGCCATAACGCCCGAACGCGGCTTGATGTTCCCCGGTTGCCAGGCCGCCGATACCCCACCACGCCGGACCTGCCGGGCCATCCGGACCCCCTTCCCGGGTTTGCCTGCCGCGCAATGGATGCGGGCTCGCGCGCGGTTCGCCGCGTCGACATCGACGCGTAATCGGGCCGCGGCCCGCCGTAGGTTACGGTTGCGTACGTTTTCCCACGTCGGACACACTGATGCGGACGATTCGCCGCCTCAGGGACCAGTGAGGAAATCGCGTTGGGCCATTACATCGCTAACGTCCGTGATCTCGAGTTCAACCTGTTCGAAGTGCTCGGTCTGGGCGCTGTGCTGGGCGCCGGAAGCTATAGCGACCTCGACGTCGAAACGGCGCGAACCATCCTGGCCGAAGCCGCTCGCCTGGCGGAGGGCCCGGTGGCCGAATCCTTCGCGTTCGCCGACCGCAACCCGCCGGTCTTCGACCCCGCCGAGCACACGATCAGCGTGCCGGACGAGTTGGTCAAGACCGTGCAGGTGATCAAGGAGGCCGGCTGGTGGCGGCTGATGCTCGACGAGGAGATCGGCGGCATGGCCGCGCCCCCACCGCTGGCGTGGGCGGTCAACGAAATGATCATCTGCGCCAATCCTTCCGCCAACTTCTTCTGCCTCGGCCCGTTGATGGCCCAGGCCCTGTACGTCGAGGGCAACGAGGAGCAGCGGCGCTGGGCGGCGGAGGGCGTGGAGCGCGGCTGGGCGGCCACCATGGTGCTCACCGAGCCAGACGCGGGCTCCGACGTCGGCGCCGGTCGGGCCAAGGCCATCGCGCAGCCCGACGGCACCTGGCACATCGAGGGCGTCAAGCGGTTCATCTCCGGCGGGGACGTTGGCGCCACCGCCGACAACGTCTTTCATCTCGTGCTGGCCCGGCCCGAGGGCGCCGGCCCGGGCACCAAAGGGCTGAGTCTGTTCTACGTCCCGCAATTCCTGTTCGACCCGGAAACGTTCGAACTCGGCGCGCGCAACGGGGTCTTCGCCACCGGCCTGGAACACAAAATGGGGATCAAGTCCTCGCCGACATGCGAATTAACCTTCGGCGCAACGGATTTGCCCGCCGTCGGTTACCTGGTCGGCGACGTGCACAACGGGATCGCGCAGATGTTCACCGTGATCGAGCACGCGCGCATGACGATCGGCGTGAAGGCCGCCGGCACCCTGTCCACGGGCTATCTGAACGCGCTGGCCTTCGCCAAAGAGCGGGTGCAGGGCGCGGACCTGACGCAGATGGCCGACAAGACCGCGCCGCGGGTCACCATCATCCACCACCCCGACGTGCGCCGCAGCCTGATGACGCAGAAGGCCTACGCCGAGGGTTTACGGGCGCTGTACCTCTACGCCGCCGCGCACCAGGATGACGCTGTGGCGCAACATGTTTCGGGGGCGGACCACGGGATGGCGCACCGCGTCGACGACTTGCTGCTGCCGATCGTGAAGGGCGTCAGCTCCGAACGGGCCTACGAAATCCTCACCGAGTCGCTGCAGACGCTGGGCGGTTCGGGCTTCCTGCAGGACTATCCCCTCGAGCAGTACATCCGGGACTCCAAGATCGATTCCCTCTACGAGGGCACCACCGCCATCCAGGCGCTGGACTTCTTCTTCCGCAAGATCGTTCGCGACCGCGGTGAGGCTCTGCAGTTCGTGACGGCTCAGATCAGCGAGACCATCGATGCCTGCGACGAGGCCCTCGAGCCGCAGGCCCAACTGCTGCAGACCGCGCTCGACGAGGTCATGGCGATGACGGGCGCGTTGACCGGTTACCTGATGTCCGCCGCCCAGCACCCAGGCGAGATCTACAAGGTGGGGCTCGGATCGGTGCGTTACCTGCTCGCGGTGGGGGAGCTCCTGATCGGCTGGCGATTGCTGGTGCAGGCGGGCGTCGCGCACGCGGCGCTGGCCGACGGGGCCGCGACCGACGCCGCCTTCTATCGGGGCAAGGTGGCGACCGCGGCGTTCTTCGCCAAGAACATGCTTCCGAAGCTCACATCCCTGCGCAAGGTCATCGAGTCCATCGACGGCGAGATCATGCGCGTTCCGGAACAGGCATTCTGACCACCGGCATTACACACAGGTTAGCTACAGCTTCGACGGGTAATACCCATTCCGTTGGGTCCAACCATGATTGGAGAAACGTTGATGTCTGCCAGCTGTCCAACGCCCCGGCGCACCCGGTTCGCAGTCCTCGCGGTCACCGGGGTCGCCGCGCTGTCCGTCGCCGCATGCAGTTCGTCGAACAAAGCAACGCCGACGACGTCGACCTCGACGTCCACCTCGGTGGTGACCTCGACGACCACGTCGCCGGCCCCGGCCAGCGGCGAAGCCCGGGTCAGCGGCATGATCGCGTCCGTCGCGGGCAATTCCATCCAGGTCACCAAGGAAGACAAATCGACCGCCGCGGTCAACTTCACCTCGACCACCAAGATCACCGAGACCATCCCCGCCGCACTGACCGACGTCACCTCCGGCAGCTGCGTCACCGTGCGGCCGACTCAGCCGCCCCAGGGCGGGCAACCCGTCACCGCGGCGTCCGTGAAGGTCAGCCCTTCCGTGAACGGCGCCTGCCCGGCCAAGCCGGCGGGGCAGGGTTCGGGACCGAGTTCCACCACCCCGGCGCCCCCAGGCTCGCCCGCGCCGGCCCCGAAGCCGGCCCCGGTCCGCGGGTCGGTGGCGTCGGTGTCGGGTAACACCATCAACGTCACCGGCACCGACCCCAGCGGCAACACCACGCAGACCGCGGTGACGGTCGATGACAAGACCAAGTACAGCAAGCAGGCCTCCGCCACCACCGACGCGATTGCGCAGGGTAAGTGCCTCTGGGCGCGCGGAACGATGGACAACGGGGGCGCGCTGCAGGCGACCAGCATCAACGTGCGGCAGGCCACCGACGGCAAATGCGGCAAGCCCAAGCAGCCCGGCCAGGGTGGCTGATCGCGGCTGAGATTACCGTCACTCCAGGCGAGCGCGGCTGTGATAACCGCGCTCGCCTGGGTACTCGCTGGCGAGGGTAACCCGCGCGATCGGAGAAGTGACGATGCCTGCCACCCCGGTGAAACCCCGGCTCGCCCGGCTCGCGCTCGTCGCCGTCATCGCGGTGATCCTGCTGTGCGTCGCCATGTGCCGTTCGAACGACACGAAAACCAGCAGCCCCGCCAACCCGTCGGTGCCGGCGGCCGCCCCGCCCAGCGCGGCGCCGAGCGCGGCCCCGCCCCCGGCACCCCCGCCCGTGCCCAAGGACTATGTGGAAGGGCTGATCGAGTCGGTATCGGGCGGCACGATTGCGCTCAGGACACGAACCGGAAGCGCGACGGTGGATTTCGCGCCGTCGACGCGGGTCGTGCAGGTCGCCCCGGCCAAGCTGACCGACGTCACCCCCGGCAGTTGCGTCAACGTGCGGGCCACCCCCCAGAGCGCGCCGACCGGTGGCGCGATCACCGCGCAGGCGGTGACCATCGCCTCCGCCGTCGACGGCAAGTGCCCGCCGCCGGCGGGCTTCTACGGCACGGTCACGTCGGTCGCGGGTGACACGATCGCGGTCAACGGTATCGGTGCGCAGCCGAAACCGACCACCGTGACGGTCGTCAACTCGACCTCATACCAGCTGCAGACGCCGTCGGACGCCCAGACGATCGCGAACGGTAAGTGCATGGGGGCTCAGGGAATTCAGGACGCCGGCGTGCTGCACGCGATGACCATCAGCCTGCAGACTTGCCCGCCGATGGGGCACCCGCACCATCACCTGCACCTGCCGCATCTGCCCTTCCACCTCTAGCGGCGAGGACGTGGGTTCGGCCTCAGACGGTGAACCCGAGGGCACGCAGCTGTTCGCGCCCGTCTTCGGTGATCTTGTCGGGCCCCCACGGCGGGTTCCACACCCAGTTGATCCGCAGCTCGTCGACCAGCCCGCTGCTGACGAGCGCGCTGCGTGACTGGTCCTCGATGACGTCGGTCAGCGGGCAGGCCGCCGAGGTCAACGTCATGTCGATCAGGGCGACGGTTCCCTCGTCGCCCTCTTCCACGTTGAGGCCGTAGACCAGTCCGAGATCGACGACGTTGATGCCCAATTCGGGGTCGACGACGTCGCGCATCGCCTCCTCGAGGTCGGCAAGGAATTCGTCATCCGGTGCGGCGGTCTCGCTCATTTTCTTCCTCCTCGAAGTCCGCGCCCCTGTCAGTGCAAGCCTGCGCCAATGCGTCCTTGAACGCCATCCATCCCAGCAGTGCGCATTTCACCCGGGCCGGGTATTTGGCCACTCCGGCAAAGGCGATCCCGTCGCCCAGGATGTCCTCGTCGCCCTCGATGCTGCCGCGCGAGGACACCATTTCGGTGAATGCGGTCACGGTGTGCAGCGCCTCGGGCACGGTCTGGCCGATCACCTGCTGGGTGAGCACCGAGGTGGCCGCCTGGCTGATCGAGCAGCCTTGGCCGTCATAGGAGACGTCCGCGACGCGCCGGCCGTCGTCGGACAGCGCGACCCGCAGCGTCACCTCGTCACCGCAGACCGGATTGACGTGGTGGACCTGCGCCCCGAACGGGTCCCGCAGCCCGCGGTGCTGCGGATGCTTGTAGTGATCGAGGATCACGTCCTGATACATCTGCTCCAGGCGCACTGTCATTGTCTCCCAAAGAATTCGAGCGCGCGTCGCACTCCGGCCACCAGCCGCTCGACCTCGTCGGGGGTGTTGTAGACGGCGAACGACGCCCGTGCGGTGGCCGCCACGCCGAACCGGCGGTGCAGCGGCATCGCGCAGTGATGCCCCACGCGAACCGCGATGCCGTCGTCGTCGAGCACCTGCCCGACGTCGTGCGCGTGCACGCCGTCGACCACGAAAGAGACGGGCGAGCCACGGTTTTCCATGACGGTCGGCCCGACGATCCGCACGCCGTCGATGCCCGACAGGCCTTGGAGTGCCGCGGCGACCAGCTCGCGCTCGTGCGCCTCGACAGCGTCCATGCCGATGGCGCCCAAATATCTTGCGGCCGCGCCCAACCCGACGACCTGGGAGGTCATCGGCGTGCCGGCCTCGAACCGTTGCGGCGCGGGCGCGTAGGTCGACGCCTCCATCGTCACCGTCTCGATCATCGACCCACCGGTGAGAAACGGCGGCAGCTGCGACAGCACCTCGCGACGGGCGTAAAGCACGCCCACCCCGTTGGGCGCCAACATCTTATGACCGGAGAAGGCGGCGAAGTCGACGCCGAGCGCGTGCAGGTCGACCGGCTGGTGGGGCACCGACTGGCAGGCGTCCAGCACCGTCACCGCGCCCACCGCGTGAGCGCGCCGGACCAGTTCGGCCACCGGCGCCACAGTGCCCGTAACATTCGAATGATGGCTGAAAGCAACGACTTTCACGCGTTCGTCGAGCTCCAGCGAATCCAGGTCGATGCGCCCGTCGTCGGTAACGCCGTACCAGCGCAGCGTGGCGCCGCTGCGGCGGGCCAGCTCCTGCCACGGGACAATGTTGGCGTGGTGCTCCAGCTCGGTGGTGACGATGACGTCACCGGAGCCCACGGCCCGGTCGAACCGCTTGTCGCCCAACACATATGACGACAGGTTGAGCGCCTCGGTGGCGTTGCGGGTGAACACCAGCTCGTCGGCGTCGGCGCCGACGAACGCGGCGATGTCCGCGCGACCCTGCTCGTAGGCGTCGGTCGCCTCCTCCATCAGCTGGTGCGCACCGCGATGCACCGCGCCGTTGGAGGTGATCAGAAACTCGCGCTCGGCGTCGAGCACCTGCAGCGGGCGCTGGGACGTCGCGCCGGAATCCAGGTACGCCAACTGCTTCCCGCCGCGCATCACGCGCTTCAAGATGGGGAAGTCGGCGCGGATCGCGTCGACGTCCAGTGCTGTCCCCGTCATGGCTAAGCCCCCGCGGCCGCCGCTTCGGTGAAGCGCACGTAGCCGCTCTCCTCGAGCTCGTCGGCCAGCTCCGGGCCGCCGGATTCGACGATTCGCCCGCCGACGAACACGTGCACGAACTGCGGGCGGATGTAGCGCAGGATCCGGGTGTAGTGGGTAATGAGCAGGATGCCGCCGTGCTCCGCCTCGGCGTAGCGATTCACGCCCTCACTGACCACTCGCAGCGCGTCCACGTCCAGGCCGGAGTCGGTCTCGTCGAGGATGGCGATCTTGGGCTTGAGCAAGCCCAGCTGCAGGATCTCGTGGCGCTTCTTCTCGCCGCCGGAAAACCCCTCGTTGACGCTGCGTTCGGCGAACGCCGGGTCGATGTCGAGGTCACCCATGGCGGCCTTGACCTCCTTGACCCAATGCCGCAGTTTCGGCGGCTCGCCGCGGACGGCGGTCGCGGCGCTGCGCAGGAAGTTCGACATCGACACGCCCGGCACCTCGACCGGGTACTGCATGGCCAGGAACAATCCGGCGCGGGCGCGCTCGTCGACGCTCATGTCGAGGACGTTCTGGCCGTCCAGCGTGATCGACCCGGACGTCACCCGGTACTTCGGGTGACCGGCGATCGCGTAGGACAGCGTGGACTTGCCCGAGCCGTTGGGCCCCATCACCGCGTGCGTCTCACCTGAATTCACGGTCAGGTTGACGCCGTTGAGGATGGGGATCTCGCGGCTTCCCTCGGGCGCGTTCGGGTCTTCGACGCTGACGTGCAGGTCTTTGATTTCCAATGTCGTCATGACGCTGTTGTCTTCTCCGTGATTTCCAGTTCGTGTTCGATGGCGGCGGTCAGGCGCTCGCGGATCTCGGGCACGGCGATCTTCGAGATGATCTCGCCGAAGAAGCCGCGCACCACCAGCCGGCGTGCCTGCTCTTCGGGGATGCCACGGGCACGCAGGTAGAACAGTTGCTCGTCGTCGAATCGCCCGGTGGCACTGGCGTGCCCGGCGCCGACGATTTCGCCCGTCTCGATCTCCAGGTTGGGCACCGAGTCGGCCCGCGCCCCGTCGGTGAGCACCAGGTTGCGGTTCACCTCGAAGGTGTCGGTGTCGGTGGCCTCGGCGCGGATCAGCACGTCGCCCACCCAGACCGTGTGCGCGTCGGGCCGCTGCGATGCCGGATCCCCTTGCAGCGCACCCTTGTAGAGCACGTTGGACTTGCAATTGGGCTGCGCATGGTCGACCAGCAGCCGCGACTCCAGGTGCTGCCCGTCGTCGGCGAAGTACAACCCGAGCAGTTCCGCGTCCCCGCCCGGGGCGGCGTACCGCACGTTGGCCGACACCCGCACCACTTCGCCGCCCAGGGTGACGGCGACGTGCCGCAGCACCGCGTCCTTGCCCAGCCTGGCGTGCTGCGCGGACAGGTGAACCATGTCGTCGGCCCAGTCCGCGATCCACACGACGGTGAGCCGGGCGGCGTCGTCGACGATGAATTCGACGTTGTCGGCGTAGGTTCCGCTGCCCCGATGGTCGATCACCACGACCGCCTCGCCGAGTTCGGCGACGCTGATCTGCAGGTGCCCGTACGCCACCGCGCCGGCGCCGGGGCCCGTCACGGTGATGTTGACCGGCTCGGCGATCTGCGTGTCACGCCCGATGCTCACCAGCGTCGCGGAGTTGAACGACGAAAACGCTTGCGCCGCAACGCGGTCGGTGGGCACGCCGCCACGTCCTAGCCGTTCGTCGCCGCGGCGGACGGTCTCGACCTGCACGCCCGGCTGACCACCGACGCTGATCTGCGCCTTGCCGGTCGCCTGAGCCGACCCGTCGTGCAGGCCCCGCAGCCGACGCAGCGGGGTGAACCGCCAGAGTTCGTCGCGGCCGCCGGGCACCTCGAACGCGTCCACGTCAAAGGACGCGAACAACTCACCCTTGTTCAGGGCAGCAGCAGCAGAAGCGGTCATCCGACCGCGCCCTCCATCTGCAGCTCGATGAGCCGGTTGAGCTCGAGCGCGTACTCCATCGGCAGTTCCTTGGCGATCGGCTCGACGAAGCCGCGAACCACCATCGCCATCGCTTCGTCCTCGGTCAGTCCGCGGCTCATCAGGTAGAACAGCTGGTTGTCGCTGACCTTGGACACGGTGGCCTCGTGGCCCATCGTGACGTCGTCCTCGCGGATGTCGACGTAGGGGTAGGTGTCGCTGCGGCTGATCGTATCGACCAGCAGCGCATCGCATTTCACGCTGGAGCGCGACCCGTGCGCGCCCTTGTTCACCTGCACCAGGCCGCGGTAGGACGTGCGGCCACCGCCGCGGGCGACCGACTTGGACACGATGTTGCTCGACGTGTTCGGCGCCAGGTGCAGCATCTTGGCGCCTGCGTCCTGGTGCTGGCCCTCCCCGGCGAAGGCGACCGACAAGACCTCGCCCTTGGCGTGCTCCCCGGTCATCCAGACCGCCGGGTACTTCATGGTCACCTTGGACCCGATGTTGCCGTCGACCCACTCCATGGTGGCGCCGGCCTCGGCGCGGGCCCGCTTGGTGACCAGGTTGTACACGTTGTTCGACCAGTTCTGAATGGTCGTGTAACGGCAACGGCCACCGGGCTTTACGATGATTTCCACCACCGCAGAGTGCAGCGAGTCCGACGTGTAGATGGGGGCGGTGCAGCCCTCCACGTAATGGACATAGGCATTTTCGTCGACGATGATCAGCGTCCGCTCGAACTGGCCCATGTTCTCGGTGTTGATCCGGAAGTAGGCCTGCAGCGGGATGTCGACTTGCACCCCCGGCGGGACGTAGATAAACGAACCGCCACTCCACACCGCGGTGTTGAGCGCGGAGAACTTGTTGTCCCCGGCCGGGATCACGGTGCCGAAGTACTGCTGGAACAGCTCGGGGTGTTCCCGCAACCCGGTGTCGGTGTCGAGGAAGATGACGCCCTGGGCCTCCAGGTCCTCGCGGATCTGGTGGTATACCACCTCGGACTCGTACTGGGCGGCCACACCGGCGACCAGGCGCTGCTTCTCGGCCTCCGGGATGCCCAGCCGGTCGTAGGTGTTCCGGATGTCCTCGGGCAGGTCGTCCCAAGAGGCGGCCTGCTTTTCGGTGGAGCGCACGAAGTACTTGATGTTGTCGAAGTCGATGCCCCCGAGGTCCGAACCCCACGTCGGCATCGGCTTGCGCTCGAAGATGCGCAACGCCTTCAGCCGCGTCTGCAGCATCCATTCGGGCTCGTTCTTCTTCGCCGAGATGTCGCGGACCACCGCCTCGGACAGCCCGCGCTGGGCGCTGGACCCCGCGACGTCGGTGTCCGCCCAGCCGTAGCCGTAGCGGCCCAGCGAGGCGATCGCCTGCTCCTGGGTCAACGGCTCAGCTTCTCCCGCTTTAAAGGCCTTTTGGGCCTCTGGCGTGAGGGTCATAACGACGCTCCTTCGATGCTCGTGGTGTCGCGACGCGGGCTGGGCGCCGGGGTCAGTGGTACGTGGGTGGTGCAGGCGCAGTCCCCGTTGACGATGGTCGCCAACCGCTGCACGTGGGTCCCGAGCACCTCGGCCATGGCCTGCTGCTCGGCCTCGCACAGCTCCGGGAATTCCTCGGCGACGTGCGACACCGGGCAGTGGTGCTGGCAGATCTGCACGCCGTGGATCGGGCCGCCGACCCGTGTCGTGGTGGCGACGTAGCCGGCCTTGGTCAGCGCGCCGGCCACCCGTTCGGCGGCCGCCTCGACCTCGGCGTCGTCGTCGCTGTCCGCCGCGGGCACGCCGGACAGGATCGCGTCGATGCGGCGCCGGGCGAACGTGCGGACGGCGTCCTCCCCGCCGATCTCGCGCAGCTGCCGCATGGCGGCCGACGCGAGGTCGTCGTAGGCGTGCTCGAGCTTGGCGCGGCCCGCCGCGGTGAGCCGGAAACGCTTGGCGGGGCGCCCGCGCCCCACCTGCTGCCAGGACGCGGCGGGCACCGCCTCGGCGTCGCCCGCCTCGATCAGGGCGTCGAGATGGCGCCGCACGCCGGCGGCCGTCAACCCGAGCCGCTCGCCGATCTCGCCGGCGGTGATCGATCCAGACTCCACCAGCAGGCCCACGATGGCGCGCCGGGTGTGACCGTCCCGCACCGCGGCGGCCGCTGCACCCACGGCAGCGTCGTCGAGGTCGGTTCGGATTTTCACAACACCAGTGTGACGCAATTCCGGGGATCGGTCCACCAAGGGTGCCCTGAGCGGCCGTTGCGCTGGTCACACCCGCCCACTTTGGGACCTTCGCCCATAGTGGCCGAACCCCCGCGCCGAATAGCGTCGGCGGTGGTATTGAAAACTCCCAAAGAAGGAATTGACATGGCTCAGACGACTGAATCGAAGTCCGTCGCATCGTATTCGACCGACCTGCTCGACGAGGTACGCGAGTCGGCAAAAGCCGGCCAGCACGCCGCGGCGGAGGCGCTTCGGGCGTTCCACAAGACCCTTGACGAGGCAATCCCGGAGGCAGTGCAACCGCTGCGCACCAAGATTGTCGACGCCGCTATCGAACTGGCGGACAAGCTCGTCGCCGCCCAGTATCAGTTCAACCGCAGGCTGGTCTCGACCGCGGACCGGGCGCTGAGCAAGGCCGACGGCGAACGGAAGTAGCCAGGGCGGGGGCCTTTCGCCGGCTCGTGTCAGTGCTGCGGATCAAACGCCTTCATGCGGGCCGTGTTCGTCGACAGCCTGGTCCGCGGCACGGGCTAATGCCGCTGTGGCCGAACGCAATTCGTTGGCGGATTCCAGCCTTGCGGGAAACCCGATCCGGGCGTAGGCCACGCCGCGGGGGGTGTGCACCCGCAGGTCCAGGCCGTAGCGGTCGACGCCGGTACACAAAGCGGTCCCGGTGTCGGGGTAGCCGCCGAAGATTCGGGCCATGGCGGCCAGGGAGTCGGCGTGGTCGGCGTTGAGATGCGCGAGGGCCCAGGCCGCCACGGGCGCAACCGGATCCGGGGAGGCGGCCGCGTACTGATCGCCGGTGGCCGAGTCCATCCGACCGTATCCACCTACCCAGCGCACCCGCTGAACCCGTAACACCCACAGGCTGAAGTCGCTGAAGTCCAGGTAGTGCCGGGCGGCGGGGACCGCCGTCAGGAATGCCGCCCGGGCGTCGCCGTGCTCGGAGCCCGTGGGCTCGGCGGCCGTCCCGGCCAGCGTGATTCGGCTGCCGGCCAGCGGGTCGGTGTCGTCGGTCGCCGCCACGATCGACAGGCTGGCCCTCGGGTCTCGCGCGAGGTTGCGGCCGTGCTCGGCCAGACTCGAGACGCACAGCACGGGCATCCCGTCCAGCAGTCCATAGGCCACCAACGACGCCCACGGGTCGCCGTCAGCGGTCAACGTGGCCAGCGTGGCGGCGTTGGTGGCGGCGGCGATGCTGCGGGCCTGCTCCGCCGCGGACGGGCGGGCGGCGTTAGTCGGCGGGCGCAGGGGTGTCGGCGCGGAGGGTGCGTCCCCGGGGTCGCCATGGTCGCGAATCGCCACGAAGGCGAGGCTAGCGCGAAGGGCGTTGCGCTGGTCACACCCGGGTTGGCCGGGGTGCCGGCCCGCCCCGACGGCTACGCTGCTCTGATGGCAGCCCGCCACCACGTGCTGAGCTCGTCGATCGCCAGCTTGCATGGCGACGAGCAGGCGGTGGGCACGCCGCTGAACGACACCGAGCTCACCGCGCTGCAGCGCACCCGGCTGTTCGGGGCCACCGGCACCGTCCTGATGGCGATCGGCGCGCTGGGCGCCGGGGCCCGGCCCGTCGTGCAGGACCCCACCTTCGGGGTGCGGTTGCTCAACCTGCCGTCGCGGATTCAGACGGTGTCGCTGACGATGACGACGACCGGCGCGGTCATGATGGCGCTGGCCTGGCTGATGCTCGGCCGGTTCGCGTTGGGCAACCGGCGAATGTCCCGGGGCGACCTGGACCGCACCCTGTTGCTGTGGACGCTTCCGCTGTTGATCGCGCCGCCGATGTACAGCAAGGACGTCTACTCCTACCTGGCCCAGAGCCAGATCTCCCTGGAAGGACTCGACCCGTACCGGGTGGGGCCGGCGTCCGGGCTCGGCCTGTCGCACGTCTTCACGCTGTCGGTCCCCACGCTGTGGCGGGAGACGCCGGCGCCCTACGGCCCGCTCTTCCTGTGGATCGGGCGCGGCATCTCGGCGGTCACCGGGGAGAACATCGTCGCCGCCGTGCTGTGTCACCGGTTGGTGGAGCTGATCGGGGTGGGGTTGATCGTGTGGGCGACCCCGCGGCTGGCCCGGCGATGCGGCGTCGCCGAGGTCAGCGCGCTGTGGCTGGGCGCGGCCAATCCGCTGCTGATCATGCATCTGGTCGCCGGCGTGCACAACGAGGCGCTGATGCTCGGGCTGATGCTCGCGGGGGCCGAATTCGCGCTGCGGGGCATCGACTCTCCGCGGCTGTTGCCGGCCTCCTGGCGGCCGGGTCCCGACTGGGAGCCGCTGGGCACGCTGCTGGCCGGCGCCGTCTTGATCACGCTGTCGTCGCAGGTGAAACTGCCGTCGATGCTGGCGCTCGGGTTCGTCACGATGGCGCTGGCCTACCGCTGCGGGGGCAACCTGCGGGCGCTGCTGCTGGCGGGCGGCGCGATGACGACGCTGTCGCTGGCGGTGATGGCGGCGGTCGGCTGGGCCAGCGGCCTCGGGTTCGGCTGGATCAACACGCTCGGCACGGCGAACGTCGTCCGCAGCTGGATGTCGCCGCCCACCCTGCTCGCCCTGGGCACCGGGCAGGTCGGGATCCTGCTGGGATTCGGCGATCACACCACCGCGGTGCTGGGGCTCACCCGCGCCATCGGCGTGCTGATCATCACGGTGATGGTGGGCTGGCTGCTGGTGGCCGTCTTCCGCGGCCGGTTGCACCCTATCGGCGGCCTCGGCGTGGCGCTGGGCGTCACGGTGCTGCTGTTTCCCGTCGTACAGCCCTGGTACCTGCTGTGGGCGATCATTCCGCTGGCCGCCTGGGCGACCCGCAGCGGATTCCGGGCGGCGGTCATCGTCATCACCCTCGTCGTCGGCATCTTCGGCCCGACGGCCAACGGGGACCGCTTCGCGCTCTTCCAGATCGTCGACGCCACTTTGGCGAGCACCGTCATCGTCGCGGCGCTCATCGCGCTGACGTACGCCCGCTTGCCGTGGCGGCGGCTCCCGACCGAGGGTGCCGAAGCGCCGGAGACGGCCGCCGAAACCGCGCCCGCGCCCGAGAACGCTGCCGCCCCCCTGGCCACCCCTCGTTCCCAGGCGGTGCCCGACGCCTACGCTGATTCCACGTGAGCTCGGACGTTCCTGAAACAGTCGTGCGACTGCGCGGGGTTAGCAAGCACTACGGATCCACCACGGCCGTCGCCGATCTCGACCTCGAGGTGCACGCCGCCGAAGTGCTCGCGCTGCTGGGCCCCAACGGCGCCGGCAAGACCACGACGGTCGAAATGTGCGAAGGCTTCGTGCGCCCGGACGCCGGCACCATCGAGGTGCTCGGGCTGGACCCGATCGCCGACAACACCCGCCTGCGCACCCGCATCGGGGTGATGTTGCAGGGCGGTGGCGGCTACCCCAGCGCACGGGCGGGCGAAATGCTCAACCTGGTCGCCTCCTACGCCGCCGACCCGCTGGACCCGGCGTGGCTGCTGGACACCCTGGGCCTCACCGATGCCGCCCGTACCACCTACCGGCGGCTGTCCGGCGGGCAGCAACAGCGGCTCGCGCTCGCGTGCGCGCTGGTCGGCCGCCCCGAACTGGTCTTCCTCGACGAACCGACCGCGGGCATGGATGCGCACGCCCGGCTGCTGGTGTGGGAACTGATCGACGCGCTGCGCCGCGACGGCGTGACGGTGCTGTTGACCACCCATCAGCTCAAGGAGGCCGAGGAGCTCGCCGATCGGCTGGTCATCATCGACCACGGGAAAACGGTGGCCGCCGGCACACCGACGGAGCTGATGCGCAGCGGCGCGAAGGACGAGCTGCGGTTCACCGCGCCGCCGCGGCTCGACCTGTCGCTGCTGACCGCCGCCCTGCCGGAGGACTACCGCGCCAGCGAGGTGACGCCCGGCGAGTATCTGGTCGAGGGCCCGGTCGACCCGCAGGTGCTGGCCACCGTGACGGCGTGGTGCGCGCGGATCGACGTGCTGGCCACCGACATGCGCGTCGAGCAGCGCAGCCTCGAGGATGTGTTCCTCGACCTCACCGGCAGGAAGTTGCGGCAGTGACCCAATCGAACGTCTTCCCCGCGGGGACCTTCACCCCCGACCCGCGACCCAGCACGGTTCCGCGGATGCTGGCCGCGCAGTTCGGCCTCGAGCTCAAGCTGCTGCTGCGCAACGGCGAGCAGCTGCTGCTGACCATGTTCATCCCGATCACGCTCCTGATCGGGCTCACGCTGCTGCCGTTCGGCTCCTTCGGGCACAACCGCGCCGCCACCTTCGTCCCGGCCATCATGGCCCTCGCGGTCATCTCGACCGCCTTCACCGGGCAGGCCATCGCGGTCGCCTTCGACCGCCGCTACGGCGCGCTCAAGCGGTTGGGGGCGACCCCGCTGCCGGTCTGGGGCATCATCGCCGGCAAGTCGCTGGCCGTGGTCACCGTGGTGTTCCTGCAGGCAATTCTGTTGGGCGCCATCGGGTTTGCGCTGGGCTGGCGGCCCGCCCTGGCCGCGTTGGCGTTGGGCGCGGCGGTCATCGCGCTGGGCACCGCGGGCTTCACCGCCCTCGGACTGTTGCTGGGCGGGACGCTGCGGGCCGAGATCGTGCTCGCGGTCGCCAACCTGCTGTGGTTCGTCTTCGCCGGGCTCGGCGCGCTAACGGTGGAATCCGGGATGATCCCGACCGGCGTCAAGTGGGCGGCCCGGCTCACCCCGTCGGGCGCGCTGACCGAGGCGCTGTCGCGGGCGATGGTCCTGTCGGTCGACTGGTTCGGCGTCCTCGTCCTGGCGGCGTGGGGTGCGCTCGCGGCGCTGGCGGCGCTGCGCTGGTTCCGGTTCACCTGACCGGGCTGCGAGATTGCCGCCATGGTCGTGGTCGGCGCCGCCAGAACAGCCGTCACGGCAATCTCGACGACGCAAGGGTTTACTACAGGACGTAGTTTTCGTTGGCCTACCATCGGGCCATGCCCGTGGGACGAACGCTGATGCGGTTGGTGGACCTCCTGCCCAATCCGAGCGTGCGTGTCCAGCGCCTCGTCGCCGCGGCCGTCATCCTCACCCAGGGCGGTATCGCCGTCACCGGGGCGATCGTCCGGGTCACCGCGTCGGGGCTGGGTTGTCCTACCTGGCCGCAATGCTTTCCGGGCAGCTTCGTCCCGGTCGCGCACGCAGAGGTGCCGCGCGTGCACCAGGCGGTCGAGTTCGGCAATCGCATGATCACCTTCGCGGTGGTCGTCGCCGCGGCGCTGGCCGTGTTGGCCGTGACCCGGGCCCGCCGACGCCGGGAAGTCCTGGTGTACGCGTGGCTGATGCCGGTGTCGACGGTGGTACAGGCCGTCATCGGCGGCATCACCGTGCGTACCGGGCTGCTGTGGTGGACGGTGGCCATCCACCTGCTCACCTCGATGACGATGGTGTGGCTGTCGGTGCTCCTCTACGTCAAGATCGGCGAGCCCGATGGGGACCGGACCGGAGTGATGCGCCGGCCCGTCCCCCGGCCGTTGCGCGCCCTGACGGCGCTGATCGGCCTGGACCTGGCCGTGGTGCTGGTCACCGGCACGCTGGTGACGGCCGCCGGACCGCACGCGGGTGACCGCAGCCCCACCCGCACCGTGCCGCGCCTCAAGATCGCCGTCGACACCCTGGTCCACGCGCACTCCTCGCTGCTGGTCGCCTACCTCGCGCTGCTGGTCGGGCTGGGCTTCGGCCTGCTGGCGGTGCGCGCCGGCCGGCCCATCCTGCGGCGCCTGTTCGTACTGCTGGCCCTGGTGTGCGCGCAGGCCGCGGTCGGCACCGCCCAGTACTTCACCGGGGTGCCCGCCGCGCTGGTCGCCCTGCACGTGGCCGGGGCCGCGGCGTGCACGGCGGCGACCGCCGCGCTATGGGCGTCGATGCGAGAACGGGCCGAGCCCGAGCCGCTCGCAGGCTGACTCCACGGCCAGCGCGAAATCGCGCTGGGCGCGTTCGCGGGTGGCGGCGTCCAGGTGCCGCCAGCCCAGCGCCGGCGCGACGAGGTCGAGCCGCACCAGCCGATCCCCGGCCACGTCGGCGCGCGCGTAGAGCAGGTCGCGCACGGCGATTCCGGCGCGATCCGCGGCCACCGCGAGCGCGGTGTAGCCGAGGTCCCACGCTTCGAACTCCGGCTCGTCCGGCCAGGCGTGCGACTGCTTGCCGCCCAGGAAGATCAACGCCGACTGCGTTACGGCACGCCGCCCGCCAAGGACAGTCGGCACCCCGGCGTCGTCCAGGTCGCGCAGGTACCGCTCATCGAGGTTCCAAGCGACCGCGTCGGGCGGGTTGAGCAGGTGGCGCACCCGCCGCGTCCAGGCCGAGAATTCGGCGCGCCGGTCCGGATCGTCCGCGGTCGCACGCAGGATGACCAGGTCAGCGCGCGCGACCTCGGGGTCGTCCCAGGACCGCCAGCGGGCGTGCAGCCCACGCGTTCGCAGCGCGGGCACCAGCCCGCTGTCGTCGGGGTCGCCGCCCGCGCGCCCGGGAGGACCCGCCAGCACGATGCGGGGATGGAAGATGTCCGGACGGGCGAGTTTCATGCCCGGGCATGATAAGCACATGCACGCAATCGAAGTCAGCGAAACCGGCGGCCCCGAGGTGTTGCGCTACATCGACGCGCCCCAGCCCACGCCGGGATCCGGCGAGGTGTTGATCAAGGCCGAGGCGATCGGCGTCAACTACATCGACACCTACTTTCGCTCGGGCCAGTACCCGCGCGAGTTGCCGTTCATCCTGGGTTCGGAATTGTGCGGCACCGTCGCCGCGGCGGGTGACGGCGTCGACGGTTTCCGCGTCGGCGACCGGGTGGTCAGCGCGTCGGCGTCGGGCGGTTACGCCGAATTCGCCGCCGCCCCAGCGACTTTGACGGCACATGTGCCGGACGGCGTGAGCTCCGACGTGGCGGCTTCGGTGCTGCTGAAAGGCCTGACCGCGCACTACCTGCTCAAGTCGGTGTATCCGGTGCAGGCCGGCGACACCATCCTGGTGCACGCCGGAGCCGGCGGCGTCGGGTTGATCCTGACGCAGTGGGCCCACCTGCTCGGCGCCCGGGTCATCACCACGGTCTCCACCCCGGAGAAGGCCCGAATGTCCCGGCAGGCCGGCGCCGACCAGGTGCTGTCCTACCCCGACGACGCGGACGAGTTCGGCCGGCAGATTCGCGGGCTCACCGACGGCGCCGGCGTCGAGGCCGTATACGACGGCGTGGGCGCCACGACGTTCGACGCCAGCCTGGCCAGCCTGGCCGTGCGGGGGACGCTGGCGCTGTTCGGGGCGGCCAGCGGGCCCGTTGCCCTGTTCGACCCGCAGCGCCTCAACGCCGCCGGCTCGGTGATCCTGACCCGGCCGTCGCTGGCGCACTTCATCCGCACCGGCCAGGAATTCAGCTGGCGGGCCGAGGAATTGTTCGACGCGATCGCCGGCGGGGCCATCACCGTCGAAGTCGGCGGACGCTATCCGCTTGCGGAAGCCACGCGCGCGCATCAGGACCTGCAGGGCCGCAAGACCGCCGGCTCCATCGTGCTGCTGCCCTGAGGCGCGGCGTCAGAACAAGTGCGGCAGCGCGATGACCGAGTCGACCGCCAATGCGCAGAACACCACCGCGAGGTAGTTGTTCGATTGCAGGAACAACCGCAGCGGCTTGACGGGCTCGCCGGCGCGGACCCCGGCGTTCAGCTGGTGCGCCATCGCCAGGAACCACACCCCGGCGACCACGGCGACCGCCGCGTAGAGCCAGCCGGCGGCCAGCGCCAGCGCCAGCGTCGCCGCCACCGTCAGCCAGGTGTAGATCAGGATCTGCTTGGTGACCTGACGCTCGGTCGCGACGGCGGGCAGCATCGGCACGCCGGCCGCTTTGTAATCGTCCTTGTAACGCATCGCCAGCGCCCAGGTGTGCGGCGGCGTCCAGAAGAAGATGATGGCGAACATCACCAGCGCCTGCCAGCCGATGGTGCCGGTGACGGCCGACCAGCCGATCATCACGGGCATGCAGCCGGCGGCGCCGCCCCACACGACGTTCTGCGACGTGCGCCGCTTGAGCAGCAGCGTGTAGACCAGCACGTAGAAGGCGATGGTGGCGCCGGCCAGGTGTGCCGACAGCATGTTCGTCGTCCACCACAGCCAGAAGAACGACGCCACCGACAGCGCCAACCCGAACACCAGCGCGTGGCTGCGCGGGACCGCGGCCCTGGCCAGCGGCCGCCGCGCCGTGCGCTTCATCACCTTGTCGATGTCGGCGTCGGCCACGCAGTTGAGGGTGTTGGCTCCCCCGGCGGCCAGCATCCCGCCGACCAACGTGTTGAGGATCAGCAGCGGGTTCACGGCGCCGCGGTGGGCAAGCAGCATGGCCGGGATGGTGGTGACGAGCAGCAGCTCGATGACCCGCGGCTTGGTCAGTGCCAGATACGCCAGCACCGTGCCCTGTACTCGGCTCGGTACTTCTCGACTCGGGATCACGCGCCCGCGAACGCTCACGCAATAACTCCTTGGGGTCGCAGCCGCGCAGCATCTACTACACACGATGGTAGACCGCGGGCCGATAACGGCCTGCCCGCAGGGTCCAATCACGGGAGACTTCTCCCCGATTTCCGAACTGCATGTTACGGGTCGACGGCCACCGCGTAATTTTCACAACAGCCGGTGGCGGGTACCCAAAACCTGCGCTGCAAGAGCCGGCCCTCCCGCACTAGGGTGGGATTGATCAGCTTGATGACCCCAAGGACTGAGTCTGTGACCACACTCGAAGAGATCTCGACGCTGACCCAACCACACCTCCCCGACGACTGGTCCGAGCTCGACTCGGCCGCCGTCGACACCATTCGGGTGCTGGCCGCCGACGCGGTCCAAAAGGCTGGCAATGGACATCCCGGAACGGCGATGAGCCTGGCTCCCCTGGCGTACACGCTGTTCCAGCGCACGATGAAACACGACCCCACCGACACCTACTGGCTGGGTCGGGACCGGTTCGTGTTGTCCTGCGGGCACAGCAGCCTGACGCTGTACGTCCAGCTCTACCTGGGTGGGTTCGGCCTGGAGCTGTCCGACATCGAGTCATTGCGCACCTGGGGATCCAAGACGCCCGGGCACCCAGAGTTCCGGCACACCAAGGGCGTTGAGATCACCACCGGTCCGCTCGGCCAGGGCCTGGCCTCGGCGGTGGGCATGGCGATGGCGTCGCGCTACGAGCGCGGGCTGTTCGACCCCGACGCCGCGCCGGGCACCAGCCCGTTCGACCACTTCATCTACGTGATCGCCTCCGACGGCGACATCGAGGAAGGCGTCACCTCCGAGGCCTCGTCGCTGGCCGCGGTGCAGCAGCTCGGCAACCTCATCGTGTTCTACGACCACAACGAGATCTCGATCGAGGATGACACCGACATCGCGCTCTGCGAGGACACGGCCGCGCGCTATCGCGCCTACGGCTGGCACGTGCAGGAGATCGAGGGCGGCGAGAACGTCGTCGCGATCGAGGAGGCCATCGCCAACGCCAAGGCGACCACCGACCGCCCGTCGTTCATCTCGATGCGCACCATCATCGGCTTCCCGGCACCGAAGTTGATGAACACCGGCAAGGCGCACGGCGCGGCGCTGGGCGACGAGGAAGTCGCGGCCGTCAAGGAGATCCTGGGCTTCGATCCCGAGAAGAAGTTCGAGGTGCGCGACGAGGTCATCGCCCACACCCGCAAGCTGGTGGACCGGGGCAAGGAAGCGCACGAGAAGTGGCAGGCGGATTTCGACGCCTGGGCGGAGCGCGAACCCGACCGCAAGGCACTGCTGGACCGGTTGACCGCCGAGGAATTGCCCGACGGCTGGGACGCCGACATCCCGCGCTGGGAACCCGGCGACAAGGCGCTGGCGACCCGCGCGGCGTCCGGCAAGGTGCTCAACGCCGTGGGCCCGAAGCTTCCCGAATTGTGGGGCGGCTCGGCCGACCTGGCGGGCAGCAACAACACCACCATGGACAACGTCAAATCCTTTGGTCCGCCGTCGATTTCGACCAAGGACTACACGGCGGACTGGTACGGGCGCACACTGCACTTCGGTGTGCGCGAGCACGCGATGGGCGCCATCCTGTCCGGCATCGTGCTGCACGGCCCGACGAGGGCCTACGGCGGCACGTTCCTGCAGTTCTCGGACTACATGCGCCCGGCGGTGCGGCTGGCCGCGCTGATGGACATCGACACCATCTACGTGTGGACGCACGACTCGATCGGTCTCGGCGAGGACGGACCGACCCACCAGCCGATCGAGCACCTCGCTGCGCTGCGCGCCATCCCCAAGCTGTCGGTGGTGCGTCCGGCCGACGCCAACGAAACGGCATACGCCTGGCGCACCATCCTGGCCCGCGGCAACGGCAGCGGTCCGGTCGGGCTGATCCTGACCCGCCAGGGCGTGCCGATCCTCGAAGGCACCAACGTCGAGGGCGTGGCCAAGGGCGGGTACGTCCTCGGTGATCCGGGCGGTGACGAGCCGGACGTCGTCCTGATCGCCACCGGCTCGGAGGTTCAGCTCGCGGTGGGGGCCCAGAAGCTGTTGGCGGACAAGGACATTGTCGCGCGGGTGGTGTCCATGCCGTGCGTGGAATGGTTCGAATCTCAGCCCGAGGACTACCGCGACAGCGTGCTGCCTCCGTCGGTGTCGGCCCGGGTGGCCGTCGAGGCGGGCGTCGCGCAGCCCTGGCACAAGCTCGTCGGCGACACCGGCAAGATCGTGTCGATCGAGCACTACGGCGAATCCGCCGACTACGAGACTTTGTTCCGTGAATTCGGTTTCACCGCAGAAGCCGTCGCGGCCGCCGCGGAACAGGTAGTGGATAACTGAGAAAGGGTGATTCACATGACTCAGAACCCAAACCTTGCGGCGCTGTCCGCCGCGGGCGTTTCCGTTTGGCTGGATGACCTGTCGCGCCAGCGGCTGCAGTCGGGCAATCTGCAGGAGCTGATCGACACCAAAAGCGTTGTCGGGGTGACCACGAACCCGTCGATCTTCCAGAAGGCCCTCGCCGACAGCGATACCTACAACGACCAGATCGCCGAGCTCGCCGAGCGCGGCGCCGATGTCGACGCCACCATCCGCACGGTCACCACCGACGATGTCCGCAACGCGTGCGACGTGCTGCGGCCGCAGTGGGAAGCCTCCGACGGAGTCGACGGTCGGGTATCCATCGAGGTGGACCCGCGACTGGCCGCCGAGACCGACAAGACCACGGCGCAGGCCGTGGAGCTGTGGAAGATCGTCGACCGGCCGAACCTGTTCATCAAGATCCCGGCCACCAAGGCCGGCATTCCGGCCATCACGGCGGTTCTGGCGGAAGGGATTTCGGTCAACGTCACGCTCATCTTCTCGGTCGAGCGGCACCGTCAGGTGATGGACGCCTACCTGGCCGGCCTGGAGAAGGCGCGCGAGGCGGGACACGACTTGTCCAAGATCCATTCCGTGGCATCGTTTTTCGTGTCCCGGGTGGACACCGAGGTCGACAAGCGGCTGGAGAAGATCGGTTCCGAGGAGGCGCTGGCGTTGCGCGGCCAGGCCGGGGTCGCCAACGCCCGACTCGCCTACGCCGCCTACCAGGAGGTGTTCGAGGGTGGCGATCGCTACGAGGCGCTCAAGGGCAACGGCGCCCGCGTACAGCGTCCGCTGTGGGCATCGACCGGGGTGAAGAACCCCGACTACTCCGACACCCTCTACGTCACCGAGCTGGTCGCGCCGAACACGGTGAACACCATGCCGGAGAAGACGATTGACGCGGTGGCCGAGCACGGCGAGATCAAGGGAGACACCGTCACCGGCACGGCTTCGGGCGCCCAGGAGGTGTTCGACAAGCTGGCCGGGATCGGGATCGACCTGACCGACGTGTTCGTGGTGCTGGAGAACGAGGGCGTGGAGAAGTTCGTGGACTCGTGGACCGAGCTGCTGGAGGAGACGCAGAAACAGCTGGGTTCCGCCTCGAAATGAGCCCGGCTCGTACCGCTGCACAATGGCATAACCCGTTACGGGACAAGCGCGACAAGCGGCTGCCGAGGATCGCCGGCCCCTGCGGCATGGTGATCTTCGGCGTCACCGGCGACCTCGCCCGCAAGAAGGTGATGCCGGCCATCTACGACCTGGCCAACCGCGGGCTGCTGCCGCCGAGCTTCTCCCTGGTGGGCTTCGCCCGTCGGGACTGGGAGACCCAGGATTTCCGCAAGGTGGTCTATCAGGCCGTCAAGGATCACTGCCGGACGCCCTTCCGGGAGGAGAACTGGGAGCGGCTGGCCGAGGGATTCCGTTTCGTGCCAGGTTCTTTCGATGACGACGCGTCGTTCGCCCGGCTGGCCGAAACCCTGGACAAACTCGACGCCGAGCGCGGCACCGGCGGTAACCACGCCTTCTACCTGGCCATCCCGCCGAAGTCCTTCCCGGTGGTGTGTGAACAGCTGCACAAGTCCGGATTGGCCCGTCCGCAGGGTGATCGCTGGAGCCGGGTGGTCATCGAGAAGCCGTTCGGGCACGACCTGGAGAGCGCGCAGGCCCTCAACCACTCGGTCAACGCCGTCTTCCCCGAGGAAGCGGTGTTCCGCATCGACCACTATCTGGGCAAGGAGACGGTACGCAACATCTTGGCGCTGCGGTTCGCCAATCAGTTGTTCGACCCGATCTGGAACGCACACTATGTCGATCACGTGCAGATCACCATGGCCGAGGACATCGGATTGGGCGGGCGCGCAGGCTATTACGACGGTATCGGTGCCGCCCGCGATGTCATCCAGAACCACCTGATGCAGCTGCTGGCGCTCACTGCGATGGAAGAACCGGTCAGCTTCAATCCCGCGGCGTTGCAGACCGAGAAGATCAAGGTGCTCTCGGCGACCCAGCTGGCCGAGCCGCTCGACGAGACCACCAGCCGCGGCCAGTACACCGGCGGCTGGCAGGGCGGCGAGAAGGTCGTCGGGCTGCTCGACGAGGAGGGGTTCGCCAAGGACTCCACCACCGAGACGTTCGCCGCCATCACGCTGGAGGTCGACACCCGGCGCTGGGCCGGTGTGCCGTTCTATCTGCGGACCGGAAAACGTCTGGGCCGCAGGGTGACCGAGATCGCGCTCGTCTTCAAGCGCGCCCCGCATCTGCCGTTCGACGCCACCATGACCGACGAGCTGGGCACCAACGCGATGGTCATCCGGGTGCAGCCCGACGAGGGCATCACGCTGCGGTTCGGCTCCAAGGTGCCGGGGACCGCGATGGAGGTCCGCGATGTCAACATGGACTTCTCCTACGGCTCGGCATTCGCCGAGGAGTCGCCGGAGGCCTACGAACAGCTGATCCTCGACGTGCTGCTCGGCGAGCCGTCCCTGTTTCCGGTCAACGAAGAGGTCGAATTGGCTTGGGAGATATTGGATCCCGTCCTGGACAACTGGGCGGCCGACGGCAAGCCCGAGCCGTACGAGGCGGGCACCTGGGGTCCGGAGTCGGCGTTCGAGATGCTGCGCCGCACCGGCCGGGAATGGCGGCGGCCGTGATCATCGACATGCCGGACACCACCACCACCGCGGTCAACAAGAAACTCGAGGAACTGCGGGAGAAGGTCGGCGCCGTGACGATGGGCCGGGTGCTGACGCTGATCATCGCGCCCGACAGCGACGCCATCCTCGAAGAGTCGCTCGAGGCGGCCAACAACGCCAGCCACGAGCACCCCAGCCGGGTCATCGTCACGATGCGGGGTGACGCGTACGCCGACCAGCCACGCCTGGACGCGCAGCTGCGCGCGGGCGGAGACACCGGGGCCACCGAGGTGGTGATCCTGAATCTGTCCGGGGCGCTCGCCGGGCATGCCGCCAGCGTGGTCACCCCGTTCCTGCTCCCCGACATCCCCGTGGTGGCATGGTGGCCCGACGTCGCGCCGGCCGTTCCGGCGCAGGATCCGTTGGGCAAGTTGGCGATTCGGCGCATCACCGATGCCACCAACGGAACCGATCCGCTGTCGGCCATCAAGAGTCGACTGCCCGGGTACACGGCCGGCGACACCGATCTGGCCTGGGCCCGCATCACCTACTGGCGGGCGCTGTTGACATCCGCGGTCGACCTGGCGCCCCACGAACCGATCGAGTCGGCCCTGGTGTCCGGTTTGAAAACCGAACCGGCCCTTGACATCCTGGCGGGTTGGCTGGCCAATTGCATCGACGGCCCGGTGCGCCGCGCGGTCGGCGAGCTCAAGGTGGAACTCGTACGCAAAAGCGAGACCATCGTCTTGAGCCGGCCCCAAGAGGGCAGGACGGCGACACTGAGCCGCACCGCCAAGCCGGAGGCTCTGCTTCCCTTGGCCCGCAGGGAAACCGGCGAGTGCCTCGCCGAAGACCTGCGGCGGCTGGATCCCGATGAGATTTACCAGTTAGCGCTAGAGGGCATTGAGAAAGTGCAGTACGTGTGAGCACCATCATCGAAGTTTTCCCGGAGACACAGGCGCTGGTCGAGGCCGCGGCCCACCGACTGGCCGACAACATCCGCACCGCCGTGGCGGCCCGGGACCGGGCGCTCGTCGTCCTGACCGGCGGTGGCAACGGCATCGGGTTGCTCAAGTCCCTGGCGGGGCACGAGATCGCCTGGCCCAAGGTGCACCTGTTCTGGGGCGACGAGCGCTACGTCCCCGAGGACGACGACGAGCGCAATGACAAGCAGGCTCGGGAGGCGTTGCTGGACCGGATCGACATTCCGTCCAGCCATGTGCACACGATGCCGGCCAGCGACGGCGAATTCGGCACCGATCTCGCCGCCGCCGCGCTGGCCTACGAACAGCTGCTGGCGGCCAACGCCGAACCCGGCCAGCCCGTCCCGAATTTCGACGTGCACCTGTTGGGCATGGGGCCGGAGGGCCATATCAACTCGCTGTTCCCCGACACCCCCGCCGTGCTGGAAACGAGCCGCATGGTGGTCCCGGTTGAGGACTCCCCCAAACCGCCTCCCCAGCGAATCACCCTGACGCTGCCCGCGATCCAGCGTTCGCGCGAGGTTTGGCTGATGGTGTCCGGGGCATCCAAGGCCGACGCGGTGGCCGCGGCGATCGGCGGCGCCCCACCCGTCTCGGTGCCGGCCGCCGGTGCGATCGGGCAGGAAAGCACGCTGTGGCTGCTCGACGAGGAGGCCGCGGCCAAGCTCCCCTCGCGCCCGGGTCAGCCAAGCTAGTCCCGCACCCGGTGAGATCCGGGTCATAATGACGGGCATGGCAGACAGAACCGTGCGCGGTGGGCAAGAGCGAAGCCGGATCAAGACCCTCACCCAGGCTGCGTTGAACGCCGACAAGACGGTGGAGCAGGTCGAAGACGTCCTCGACGGCCTGAGCACGACCATGAAAGAGCTCAACACTTCCCTTTCCAACCTCAACGCCACGGTCGAGCGCATGGAAAGCGGCCTGGACCACCTCGACGGCACCTTGTCGCGACTGGACGATCTCGCCAGGCGACTGATCGTCCTGGTCGAGCCCGTGGAGGCGATCGTCGGGCGGATCGACGGCATGGTGAAAGTGGGCGAAACGGTGATGACGCCGCTCGCGATGACGGAGCACGCCGTGCGCGGAGCTCTGGACCGACTGCGGAACCGCTGAGACCTCGCAGGCCTACATCTTCGTCGACCGGGCCATCACGAAGCTGTACAGCCCGTAGGTGATGAGTCCCAGGCCGGCCGCGATCAACAGCGCCGCCCCATAGTGCTGGGACCCGAGTGTTTTCAGGGCCCCGTCGAGCCCCGTGGCCTTCTTCGGTTCCGAGCGACACGCGGCGATGATCACCAGCGCGCCCGTCAGGGTGATCACGGCGCCCTTGCCGATATACCCGGCCACCCCCAGCCGTCGCACCCAGTCACCCGACTTACCCCGGAGATCGTCGACGAAGTTGCGGGTGGCGCCCTTGTAGATGTGGTAGCACCCGACCACGACGATGACCAGCCCGCCCGCGACGAGCGCGATGGTGCCGCCGGTCGTTTCCAAGAGGCGCGCGCTGATGCCCGAATTCTGTTGATCCGCCGCCTTCCCGGCACCACGCGCGAAACCGAACGCGGAGTAGGCAAAAGCCAGGTAGACAGCCGCCAGCCCAAGGGCCTTCGCCCGCGAGGACGCATCCGACGACGGGCCCTCCGACCTCCGGTCGCATGATCGGCCGAGGGCGGTTTCGACGAGCCGCCACAGGCCCATCGCCAGCAGGGCGGCCGTGGCGATCCAGAGTGCGAGTGGGCCACCCGGCTTGGCCGCCAGTGTCGCCAGGGCGCCGGTCTGGTCCGCGGTGCCGCCGTCGCCAAGCGCAACCCGGATCGCGAGATAGCCGACGATCAGGTGCAGCACCCCGTTGACGACGAACCCGACGCGCGCGAGTCGTTCGAAGACGCCGTTCTGGGCCAACTCAGCCGCGGGGACGGGCGAGGCGATGTCAGGCATGGCTTACGAATGCCCATCACCCACTGTTACGTAACGCGCTGGCCAATCCGTTCATCGTCAGCAGGATGCCGCGCTGCACCAGTTCGTCGTCGTCACCGGAGCGGTAGCGGCGCAGCAACTCCACCTGCAGGTGGTTCAGCGGCTCCAGGTAGGGGAAGCGGTTGAACACCGAGCGGGCCAGCGCGGGGTTGTCGGCGAGCAGGTCGTCATGACCGGTGATCAGCTTGTGCATCGCGATGGTCCGCCGGTGCTCGTCCACGATCTTGTCGAACACCCGGTCCCGCAGTTCCTCGTCCTCGACCAGCTCCGAGTAGTGCGCCGCCAGGCCGAGGTCGCTCTTGGCGAGCACCTGGGCCATGTTGGAGAGCACGCCGCGGAAGAACGGCCACCGCTCGTATAGCTCGTGCAGGATCGCCACCCGCTCGGTCTCGCTTTCGGGCCCGGCCGCGATCCACTGCT
Source organism: Mycobacterium sp. 852002-53434_SCH5985345 (assembly GCF_001667155.1). NCBI lineage: Bacteria > Bacillati > Actinomycetota > Actinomycetes > Mycobacteriales > Mycobacteriaceae > Mycobacterium > Mycobacterium sp. 852002-53434_SCH5985345. The sequence goes on along the minus strand of NZ_LZIE01000094.1, from coordinate 13,772 downwards.
CGAACGCCGACCCGGTGCCGTACCAGCCGGGAAGCATCACCCGGGACTGGCTCCACGCCAGCACCCAGGGGATGGCGCGCAGGTCCGATATCGACGACGTGGGTTTGCGTGACGTCGGGCGGCTGCCGATGTTCAGCGAACCGATCTCGCTGACCGGCGTCGAGGCCATGAAGTAGTCGACGAAACCCGGTGTTTCATGCACCAATTCGGCATAGGCGCGCTGCGCCAGGGTGGCCACTTCGTCGAGCACCGCGTAGGCCGGCTCCGCGGCGTCCCCCAGGCCCTCCACGTCGAGCAGCGTCGACTCCAGCGTCGCCGCCACCAAGCTCTCCAAGTTGCGCCGGGCCGCCTGCGGTTCGGCGTACTTGGCGGCGATCACCTCGCCCTGTTCGGTGAGCCGCAGCGAGCCGTTCACCGCGCCCGGGGGTTGCGCCAGGATGGCCTGATAGCTCGGCCCACCCCCGCGGCCGACGGTACCGCCGCGACCGTGGAAGAGCCGCAAGCGAATTCCGGCCTTGCGGGCCACCTCGACCAATGCCAGCTCGGCTCGGTAGACCGCCCAGCTGGAGGCGAGGTAACCGCCGTCCTTGTTCGAGTCGGAGTAGCCGAGCATCACCTCCTGACGCCCGTCCTGCGCGTCGACGACCGCCCGGTACAGCGGAAGCTCCAGCATCGCGTCCAGGATGGTCGCGCCGTTGTGCAGATCGTCGATCGTCTCGAAGAGCGGTGAGATGGCAACCGGGCAATACGGTTCCGGCCCGGACGCATCCAGCAGCCCGCCCTCTTTCAGCAGGATCGCCACCTCCAAGACGTCGGACACCGAGCGGCACATGGAGATGACGTAGTTGGGTACCGCGGCCGGGCCGTAGCGCCCGACGGCATAGGCCGCCGCGCCGACGACGTCGAGCTCCTTGCGGGCCAGGTCGGACAGGCCCCCGCGGTCGCCGACCAGCGGGTGGCGGGTAGCCAGCTCGCCGGCCAGCAGCTCGACCCGCTCGTCCTCGGGCAGCGAAGCGTAGTCGGGGTGCACCCCGGCCCACGCCAACAGCTCCCCCACCACCTCTTCGTGGACGTCGGAGTTTTGCCGCATGTCCAGCCCGGACAAGTGAAACCCGAAGACGCTCACGCCCTCTCGTAGCAGGGCGAGGCGGTCGTCGGCCAGCAACGCACTGCCGTGTGCGCGCAGCGACTCGTCGATGGTGTCCAAGTCCGCCTGCAGCTCGGCCGGCGCGGAATACGGTGTCAGGCCGAGGTCCAGCTCGTGCTGCGGTCGGCTGTCCAGGATCTCGGCGCCCGTCGCGGTGAGCCGGGCGCGAATCACCCGCACCGCCCGCCGGTACGGCTCGTCGGCGCGGGCCTCCTCCCCGCAGCCCTCGGCCAGTTCCGCCAGCCCCGGGGTGACGGGGACGAGTCGCGCCGACATCGACAGATCCTGCTCGAGGGCGGTGAGCTCGGCCAGGTAATGCGACAGCGCGGTGAACGCGGCGCTGGCGGTGGCCTGGCGTACCACGTCGCCGGTCACGTTCGGGTTGCCGTCGCGGTCGCCACCGATCCATGAGCCGGGCCGCAGGATCGGCGCGGCGAGCAGGTCGCTGTCGGGCCACCGGGCCCGCAACGCGTCCCGGACCTCGGCGTTGACCTGCGGAATGACCTGGAAGAACGCCGCGGCGTAATAACGCAGCCCGACCTCGATCTCGTCGGTGATCTGCAAGCGGGACAACCGGATCAGCGCGGTCTGCCACAGGGTGAGGACCTGGCGGCGCAACTCGCGCTCGATGTTGCGCCCGTCATCGGTTTCGGTGTGCCCCTCGGCGTGCAATCGCATCAGCTGGGTGATCCGGTGCTGGGTGACGAAGACGGTGCGCCGCCGGGTCTCGGTCGGGTGGGCGGTGATCACCGGGGAGATCAGGGCGCCCCGCAGGGCGTCGGTCACCGTGGCCGAATCAAGTTCGGCCCCATCGAGTTTCGCGTAGGTCGCGGCTAGGCTGCTGTCCTGCGGCGGCTCGCCGGCGGAGACGTGGATGGCGCGGCGACGTTCCCGGTGGATGTCCTCGGCCACGTTGGCCAGCAGCGCGAAGTGGCTGAACGCCCGGATGACCGGGATCGCTTGGTGAATGTCGATGCCGTCGAACATGCGCGCCACGTCGACCCGCTCGATCTCGGAGCGGCGCACCCGAAACGACTCCACCCGGGCGCGCTCCACCAGGTCGAAAACCTCGTCCCCGCTCTGCTCGCGCACGGTGTCGCCGAGGATGGCGCCCAGCATCCGGATGTCGGCGCGCATCGGCTCTGTCGCCTCGCGACCGACGAGCGTGCGTTGCACGGCGCCGATGGGTTCGAGCGCGATGTCGGAAACGTCAACCATGCGTCCCAGTATCGGTGCGGATCACGCGCTCCGCCCGCCGACGGGTCACCGGTACTTGATCAGCAGGGCCACCCCGATGATGGACACCAGCCAGATGCCGGTGATGAACAGCGTCAAGCGGTCCAGGTTCTTCTCCACCACGGTCGAGCCGGAGAGGCTGGACTGCACACCGCCGCCGAACAGCGTCGACAGGCCGCCACCCTTGGCGCGGTGCAGCAGCACCAGCAACACCACGAGCACGCTTGTGACCACCAGGGTGATCTGCAGGGCCAGCTCCATGACGCTGAATCTTACCGGCGGGGCCGCGGCGTCACGGCAGGGGCCCGCCGGCGGCGATCGCCGCCAGCGTCGCGAACTGCTCACCGTCCAGGGACGCGCCGCCGACCAGGGCCCCGTCGATGTCGTCGCGGGCGATGATGTCGCCGATGTTCTTGGCATTCACCGAGCCGCCGTAGAGCACCCGCACGGTGTCGGCGACCTTGGACGAGGCGAGGGTCGTCAACGTCGCCCGGATCGCGGCGCACACCTCCTGGGCGTCGGCGGCACTGGCCACCCGGCCGGTGCCGATGGCCCACACGGGCTCGTAGGCGACCACGACCTTGTCGATCTGCTCAGCGGACAACCCGGCCAGCGAGCCGCGCAGCTGCTCCTCGCAGTGGCTGACGTGCCCGCCGGCCTCGCGGACGTCCAGGTGCTCGCCGATGCACACGATGGGGGTCAGCTCGTGCTTGAGGGCCGCGGCGGCCTTGGCGGCCACCAGCGCGTCGTCCTCGTTGTGGTAGGTGCGCCGTTCGGAGTGGCCGACCACGACGAAGCTGCAGCCCAGCTTGGCCAGGAAGGCCCCGCTGATGTCACCGGTGTAGGCGCCCGAGTCGTGCTGAGACAGATCCTGGCCGCCGTAGGTCAGCCGCAGCTTGTCGCCGTCGACCAGGGTTTGCACGCTGCGCAGGTCGGTGAACGGCGGCAACACCGTGACGTCGACCTTGTCGTAGTACTTGTCCGGCAGCGCGAACGCGATCTTCTGCACCAGCGCGATCGCCTCGAAGTGGTTGAGATTCATCTTCCAGTTGCCGGCGATCAGCGGCTTGCGGCTCACGCGTCTCCTCCACTTGGTTGCGGCCGCCCGAGAACTTCGATGCCCGGCAGCGTCTTGCCCTCAAGGTATTCCAGCGACGCGCCACCGCCGGTGGAAATGTGCGAGAAGTCGCCCTCCGGGATGCCCAGCGCGCGCACCGCGGCCGCGGAGTCGCCGCCGCCCACCACACTGAACGCGCCCTTGCCGGTCGCCGCGGCGATGGCCTCGGCGACGCCCCTGGTGCCCGTGGCGAACGCCGGGAACTCGAACACGCCCATGGGACCGTTCCAGAAGACCGTCCGGGCGTTGGACAGCAAGGCCGCGAAGCGCTTCACCGATTCCGGGCCGATGTCCAGCCCGATCATGTCGTCCGGGATGGCATCGGCGGCCACCGTCTGCGGCGGCGAGTCGGCGGCGAACTGCTGGGCCACCACGATGTCCCTGGGCAGCCGCAGCACGTCGACGTAGGTGTCCAGCAGCCGGCGGCAGGTGTCGACCATCTCCTCTTCCAGCAGCGACTTCCCCACCGGAAAGCCTTGTGCGGCAAGGAACGTGAAGCACATACCGCCGCCGATCACGATGCTGTCGGCCTTAGTCGCCAGCGACTCGATGACGCCGAGCTTGTCGGACACCTTCGACCCGCCGAGCACCACCGCGTAGGGCCGGGTAGTGGAGCTGGTCAACTGCTCCAGCACCCGGATCTCGTCGGCCACCAGCGTGCCGGCGTAGTGCGGCAGCAGCGTGGCCACGTCGTACACCGAGGCCTGCTTGCGGTGCACCACGCCGAACCCGTCGGAGACGAAAGCCCCTCCGGGCGAGACCAATTCGGCGAGTTCGCGGGCGAGCGCGAGCCGCTCGCCGTCGTCCTTGCTGGTTTCGCGCGAATCGAAGCGGATGTTCTCCAGCAGCAGGACGTCGCCGTCGGTGAGTCCCTCGGCCCGGGCCAGCGCGTCCCCGCCGACGACATCACCGGCGAGCTGCACGTGCCGCCCGAGCTGCTCGCCGAGCGCCGCTGCCACCGGCGCCAGCGACAACTTCGGGTCGGACCCGTTTTTCGGCCGCCCCAGGTGCGCGGTGACCACCACCTTGGCGCCGGCGTCGACGAGCTCTTTCAGCGTCGGCACCGACGCGGTGATCCGGCCCGGGTCGGTGATGGCGCCATCGTCGTCGAGCGGGACGTTCAGGTCGGAACGCACCAGCACGCCCCGACCCGAAACACCTTCGGCCAGTAGGTCTTTCAGAGTAGGAACGGCCATGCTTACAGTGACTTGCCGACCAGTACGACGAGGTCGATGAGGCGGTTGGAGTAGCCCCACTCGTTGTCGTACCAGGACACCACCTTGGCTTGGTTGCCGATCACCTTGGTCAGGCCGGAGTCGAAGATCGAGCTGTGCGGGTCGGTGACGATGTCGCTGGAGACGATCGGGGCGTCGTAGTACTTCAGGATGCCCTTCAGCTTGCCTTCCGCTGCGGCCTTGAAGGCGGCGTTGATGTCTTCGGCGCTGGCGGATTTCGACAGCTCGGCGGTGAGGTCGGTCACCGAGCCGGTGGGGATCGGCACCCGCAACGCGTACCCGTCGAGCTTGCCCTTCAGCTCCGGCAGCACCAGCCCGATGGCCTTGGCCGCGCCGGTGGAGGTCGGCACGATGTTCAGCGCGGCGGCGCGCGCCCGGCGCAGGTCCTTGTGCGGCCCGTCCTGCAGGTTCTGGTCCTGGGTGTAGGCGTGGATGGTGGTCATCAGCCCCTTGACGATGCCGAACTCGTCGTTGAGGACCTTGGCCAGCGGCCCGAGGCAGTTCGTGGTGCACGACGCGTTGGAGATGATGTTCTGGCTGCCGTCGTACTTCTCGTCGTTGACGCCCAGGACGATGGTGATGTCCTCGTCGGTGGCGGGCGCCGAGATGATCACCTTCTTGGCGCCGGCGTCCAGGTGGCCCTTGGCCTTGGCGGCGTTGGTGAACAGGCCGGTGGATTCCACGACGACGTCGACGCCCAGGTCGCCCCACGGCAACGCTGCCGGACCCTCCCTGACCTCGAGGGCCTTGATCTTGTGCGGGCCCACCACGATGGTGTCCTGGCCTTCCAGGCTGACGTCGTAGGGCAGCCGGCCCAGGATCGAGTCGAATTTGAGCAGATGCGCCAGTGTGTGGTTGTCGGTGATGTCGTTGACCGCCACCACCTCGATGTCGGCGGTGCCCTGCTCCTGTTGGGCCAGTAGGGCCCGGTAGAAATTGCGTCCGATTCGACCGAAGCCGTTGATGCCTACTCGGACCGTCACTTGATCTCTCCCTGTCTTGGCGATGTCTTTACTGAGTCCGCTGAATACGCGCTCGTGGTCAGCCTAGATGAGCAACATGCGCGGTTGCCGCCCCGGTTCCCGCGGACAATGTGACCTCAGTCGCGGCGGGTCTTTTTCAGCCACTTCAGCGCCGACTCGGCGGCGTGGTAACCGCACAGGCCATGGATGCCGGCCCCCGGCGGCGTGGACTGTGAGCACAGGTAGACGCCTGGCACCCCGGTGGCGTAGGGATCGACGGCGATGCGGGGGCGGAAGATCACCTGCAGCCCGTCGTTGGCGCCGCCGATGATGTCGCCGCCGATGAAGTTCGCGTTGTAGGCCTGCAACTCGGCGGGCCCCTTGCTGACCGTCGCCAGGACGCGGTCGGAGAACCCCGGCGCGAACCGCTCGATCTGGCCGACGACGGCGGCGGTGGCGTCGCCGTCGTAGCCGAACGGCACGTGCGCGTACGCCCAGATCGGGTTGACGTTGCCCGCCGAGCGGGACGGGTCGGCAAGGTACTGCTGCCCGAGGAGCACAAAGGGCCGGTCGGCCATCTTGCCCTGCGCGCGTTGACGTTCGGTGTCCGCCATCTCGGCGAACGTGCCGCCCAGGTGCACGGTGCCGGCCCGGGCGCAATCGGGGTTGGTCCATGGGATGTCGCCCTCGATGGCGAAGTCGATCTTGAACGCCGACGAGCCCTCGCGGTACCGCCGATACGACCGCCTGATCCGGCCCGGCATCACGTCGCCGTAGATGGCGAGCGCCGCGGCCGGGCTGAGGTCGAGCATGACGATGTCGGCGTCCGGGATGTCTTTGCGACTGCTGACGGTCACCCCGGTCGCCACCGAGCCGCCGTACTCCTGCAGGGCCGCGGAAAGCGCTTGGCTGATCGACCCGGAGCCCCCTTGCGCGACGGGCCAGCCGTAGCGGTGTCCACTGGCCAGGATCATCAACCCCAGGGACGCGGTGAGCGGCCGGTCGAGCCGGGTGTAGACGTGCGCGGCCGCGCCGCCGAAGAGCGCGCGCGCCTGCTCGGTGCGGAACCAGCGGGCCATGGTGGTGGCCGGCAGCAGCGCCCGCGGCCCAAAACCGGCCAGGCGGAGCGGGTGACGCGGGATGCCCAGCACCGGCCCCATGAGATCCTCGGCCAGTTCATCGAATCCCGCCGCCAGATCCCCTATCGCCCGCCGCCAGCGGGCGCCGTCGGCCCCCATCCGGGCCACGGTCTCATCCAGCGACTGATAGAGCACGCCGGCGGTGCCGTCGTCGAGCGGGTGCGCGCAGTCGACCTCCGGCCACTTCCACCGCAGCCCGTAGCGCTGCAGGTCGATCTCCTTCCAGAACGGCGAACCGACGCCCAGCGGGTGGAACGCCGAGCAGTGGTCGTGGATGACGCCGGCCATCGTCAATTCGCCGGAGCGGGCTCCCCCGCCGACGGTGTCGCACGCCTCGAGCACCTGCACGTCGACGCCGTGACGGGCGAGGTGGATCGCCGCCGCCAGGCCGTTGGGGCCGGCGCCGACCACGACGGCGGTGGTCATCGAGCGCTGCGTTGCGTGGTCCGCGGCGATCGCGAGCGCGGCGGAGCCGGGCGCGGCGGGTCGCCGCCATCGATCACATGCACGGGCAACTCGTCACCGGGCTCCGGCCACGGCTGGCGGGCGAGCATGTCCTCGACGTTGACATAGCCTTCCTCGATCAGTCCGGCCTTGGCGTCGAAGATGCGGTACCACTGCTTCTGGATGTGGATGGGCTGTCCCTCGAGGACGATCACCCGCACGTCGCCGTCCTCGAAGTGGCAACGGCGCTGCACGGCTTCGAGCAGCTGCTCGTTGTGCAGATGGCCCTCGCCGAAGTTCCAGCCGACGAGCGGCCCGGCGACGATTTCGCCCTCGCGGATCTTGTAATTGGCTTCGTCGGCCTCTCCCCCCAGGGCGCGAGGCACCAGGGCGTTGAGCGCGCGGCCGTGCACGTGCATGGCCCGGAAGGCGGCCGTCTTGTCCGCCATGATCTCCGCGGTCTCGGGGTCGTAAAGCCGGGCCAGCTGGTTGACGACGAGGGCGGAGCTCTTGACGATCTCGGCGTCGACCTTCTCCTCCGCGCCGGTGCGGAAGCACCACACGCTGGACGCCCAGTTGCCGGCGTAATACCTCATCGCGGGGAGGAACGAAATCTTCTTGGGGAACATGTTTCCCGCGATCACGAGTGCCACCGTGGCGATGACGAGGGCCCACAGCAGCGGCGAACGCAGGTCGGTGGCACGGATCGAGGCGTAGTGCCCGAACAGATAGAAGAGCGAGAAGATGAAGAAGACGTTCCACTCCAACGGAACTCCCATCGGGAGGTTGGAAATGATGTTGAGGTGGAAGATCACCATGAATCCGATCAGGAACCACCGCCACGGGTGATCGCCGGCGAAGAAGACCAGCACCGTCGGAACCACGAATTCGGCTGTGGTGCCACCGACGTGGGCCATCATCTTCGGCAACCAGGTGGGACGCAGATCGTTGATGTGGTCGCGGTACAGCATGTGCTTGATCGGGTTGAACAGTTTGGGCCGCAGCAGCGCGTTATTGCTCGTCATGACCGACACCACATACGGGAAGTGGTGGTTGAGCTTGGATGTTGCGGCGCCCCACCACAACAACAGCATGATGAGCTTGTATGCCGCGATCTGATCGGTGAACGGGAAGAAGAACACGAACAGCTTTAGCCAGTAGTGCTCGCCCCGCGCGGCCAGGAAAATGGTCTTGTCGCGCAGGCCCAGGACCGCTAGCGCGACGATCGTCGGGATGACGCGGACGGGGTCGATCAGACCAACGTCGCCGGCAGCGGTGACCGGCCCGCCGTGGCCGGGCGACAGCAGCGCCCACACCCCGCCGGCCAAAACGATTGCGTACAGCGCAACGTCGACGACGGTACGGCTGTCACCGGCGGTGAACGGCACCTTCCCAGGCCACGCCGGCAGCCGAATCGTGTTGGGCCGCAGCCAGTACAAGATTCCGCCGATGGGCGGCATGAACCGTCCAGTGAGCGGGCCGGACCCACAACCCAGGCCCGTCACCTCGAACAGCAGCGTGAAGACGATGACCTTCTGGTAGACGATCGGCTGCGTCCACCAGTCGGCGATGCGGCCGAGGCCGCCGAGGCCCGGGGTCAGCGAGATGATCGCGGCGGGGACGGCGATGTACAGGGCGATCTTGATCAGGTACAGCAGATACACGGCATACGGTGTCCCGAAGCCGTGTTCCGCCCAGTGCCGCGTCACGACCTGCAGCCGGGTGGCCCGGGGCAGTGTGGGCCAGGTCTTGCGATCGACGTCGGGAAGGTCCGGTGTCATGAATCCCATGGGCGGCCTCGCTCGGTGTCGGAAGAAACCAGTTGGCCCGTCAAATGTATCGGCACCGCCGCTCGGCTGGGGCTGAATCGGCGCGACGCGCCCCGTCGTCGGTCACCCAAGCAACGAAAATTGCTGCGCGATAAGCGAATTGCTACCGAACCGCGGAGCGTGGCCGTGCAGAGAGGGCGGCGGGGTCCCCCGGCGTCCGGCGAACAAACCGGCGGCGCAACTTCTCGAGCATGCCGTCGAGATTGTCCCGGTCCTGTTCCTCGATTCGCGCCATCCGGCGAAGGTTGCAGACGGCGTCGACGTCGCCGCTGGCTTGCGCGGCGACGATCGCCTTCCGGTAGTCGTCGAGCCGCTGTTCGATGAGCCTGCGGTTCTGCGAGAGCAGCCGCACGAAGTAGTCGGCCTGGCGGTGGTCCGCCGCGTCCGGGGTGGTCGGATCGACGTCACCGGCCGGGCGGTCGGTGGCCGGTGCGGACGGCGCGGGTCCCTGACTGCGACGGGCCGGTTCGGTGCGAACCACGCTGGCATGGGGCCGCCGGGAGCGCCGGTCGCTGGGGGCACTCCTGCGCGCGCCTCCCGAGCGGGCGTTGCGCTCGGGGGACAAACCGGCAACGTCCATCGGGTCCCGTTTCTCGAGATTTCACTGAGGGCGTCGTAACAATAGCGCCGGGAACCGGCGGGCACCATATCCGCGGACGCGGAAAGAGATAAACACCATGACGGCCGCCGCGCGCCGGTCGCTACCATCGAGGAACTCAACGCGGCCCCTCATACCTAGGGCGGCCTCGCGGGAGCGTCAAGGGAGGAACGTGACCGACAACGATCACTCCGATGTCGGCGACATCGGCAAATTCGACCCCGTCTTGACCCAGCGCCTGATGAGCGTGATGCGCCCGGCCATGAAGACATACTTCCGGTCGGAGGTGCACGGCCTGGGTTCGTTCCCGCCCGGCGGGGCGCTGGTCGTCGGCAACCACTCCGGCGGCATGTTCCCGATGGACGTTCCCATCTTCAGCGTCCACTTTTACGAGAAGTTCGGCTACGACCGGCCGATCTACACGCTGAGCCACGACATCCTCATGACCGGCCCCACCGGCGAGTTCTTCCGCCGCACCGGATACATCCGGGCCAGCCGGGAGAACGCGGCCAAGGCCTTGCGGTCCGGCGGGGTGGTCATCGTCTTCCCGGGCGGCGACTACGACGCATACCGGCCCACGCTCTCGGAGAACGTCATCGACTTCGACGGCCGGAAGGGATACGTCAGGACGGCCATCGAGGCCGGCGTCCCGATCGTGCCCGCGGTATCCATCGGCGGACAGGAGACGCAGCTCTACCTGTCGCGCGGCACCTGGCTGGCCGAGCGGTTGGGGGTGAAACGCTTGCTGCGCAGCGCCATCCTGCCGCTGTCGTTCGGCTTCCCCTTCGGCTTCAGTGCGGTGATCCCGCCCAATCTGCCGCTGCCCACCAAGATCGTCACGCAGGTGCTGAAGCCGATCGACATCACCGCGCAATTCGGTGACGACCCGGACGTCGACGAGGTCGACGAGCATGTGCGATCGGTGATGCAGCAGGCCCTCAAGGACCTCGCCGCCAAGCGACGTTTCCCGATTCTGGGCTGAACCGTGGCCTCTCCGATCAACCAAGCCCTCGGCCTCCTCACCACCCTGCGGCGCGCCGGCATGATCGCCCCGATGCGGCCCGACCGCTACCTGAAGATCGCCGCCGCCATGCGCCGCGAGGGCATGGGGATGACCGTGGGCTTCGCCAGCGCTGCGCAACGCTGCCCCGACCGGGCGGGCCTGGTCGACGAGCTCGGCACGCTGACCTGGCGCCAGCTCGACGAGCGGATCAACGCGCTCGCCGCGGCGCTGCAGGATCTGCCGTCAGGGCAACCCAAGGTCGTCGGGATCATGTGCCGCAACCACCGCGGCTTCGTCGAGGCGGTGGTGGCCACCAACCGGATCGGCTCCGACGTCGTGCTGCTCAACACGTCGTTCGCCGGACCGGCCCTCGCCGAGGTGGTCAACCGCGAAGGCGTCGACGCCGTCATCTACGACGAGGAGTTCACCGAGACGGTCGACCGCGCGCTGGCCGACAAGCCGGACGCCACCCGCATCGTGGCCTGGACCGACGGGCAGCACGAGCTGACCGTCGAGAAGCTCATCACCGATCACAGCGGCCAACAGCCCGAGCGCACCGGCCGCAAGGGCAGGATGATCCTGCTGACCTCCGGCACCACCGGAACTCCCAAGGGCGCCAATCAAACCGGGGGCAACGCCGGCATCGGCACCCTCAAGGCCATCCTGGACCGGACGCCGTGGCGAGCCGAGGAGACGGTGGTGGTCGTGGCGCCGATGTTCCACGCGTGGGGCTTTTCCCAGTTGATCTTCGCGGCGTCGATGGCGTGCACGGTGGTCACCCGGCGCAAGTTCGACCCGGAGGCGACGCTGGACCTCATCGACCGGAACCAGGCGACCGGGTTGGCGGTGGTGCCGGTGATGTTCGACCGCATCATGGAGCTGCCGCCCGAGGTGCGAAAGCGGTACAGCTGCAAGTCATTGCGATTCGCGGCGGCATCCGGCTCGCGGATGCGACCCGACGTCGTGACTGCGTTCATGGACGAGTTCGGCGACGTGATCTACAACAACTACAACGCCACCGAAGCCGGCATGATCGCCACCGCCACCCCGCAGGACCTGCGGGCGGCACCCGACACCGCGGGCCGCCCGGCAGGCGGGACCGAAATCCGGATCCTGGACAGCGATTTCAACGAACTGCCCGCCGGTGAGGTCGGCACCATCTACGTGCGCAACGACACCCAGTTCGAGGGATACACCTCGGGCACCACCAAGGATTTTCACGCGGGGTTCATGTCGTCGGGCGATGTCGGCTACCTCGACGAGGCCGGCCGGTTATTCGTGGTCGGCCGCGACGACGAGATGATCGTCTCCGGCGGCGAGAACGTCTATCCGATCGAGGTCGAGAAGACGCTGGCGGCGCACCCCGACGTGGCCGAGGCCGCGGTCATCGGCGTCGACGATGAGCAGTATGGCCAGCGTTTGGCGGCATTCGTCGTTTTGAGCGCGGGCGCCCAGGCCACGCCCGAGACGCTCAAGCAGCATGTCCGGGAAAACCTGGCCAACTACAAAGTGCCCCGCGAGATCGCCGTCCTCGACGAACTCCCGCGGGGCAGCACCGGCAAGATCCAGCGCAACGAACTGCAATCTCGGGTCAACGGCTGATGCGCCGCCGCCTCTCGGACCTGCGGCGCCCCCGGCCGCTGGCACGCGCCGCACTGGAACTGGCCAACGCCGCCAACGGATTACGGCCGCTGGCGCGCAAGGGTTACAGCACCGTGCTGGTCTTCTGGTTCGGTTGGCCGACGTCGGAGGTGCCTGGCATCTACTTCTCCGTCTCGCTGCTGGACGCGCTGCGACGCGCGCGGCGCGGCCACTTCGCGGGGCGGCGCGGCAAGGCGGCGCTGGCCATGACGGCCGCGTCGTGGGCGATCCTGGGGGTGATCCGTTACCGCGCCATCACCACCCCCGGCCCGGTGCTCGAGGCGGGCCTGCGCGAGCAGCTCGGTCACGACTACGAAGAGGCGCTGGGCAAGCTGCCGCACGCCAAGCCCACGCGCAGCGGGCGGCGCAGCCTCCCGCTGGGCAACACCGTGGCGCGCCGGCGGTACGTCGAGAAGACGAACGTGGTGTCCTACGGCCCGAACGGCCGCGCCAACCTCGCCGACATCTGGCGCCGCCGCGACCTGCCGCGGGACGCCAAGGCTCCCGTGCTGCTGCAAGTGCCGGGCGGGGCCTGGATGATCGGGATGCGCCGGCCGCAGGCCTACCCGCTGATGAGCCACCTGGCCGCCCGCGGCTGGGTGTGCGTGTCGATCGGGTATCGCGTCTCCCCCCGCCATACCTGGCCGGACCACATCGTCGACGTCAAACGCGCGCTGGCGTGGGTCAAGGAGAACATCGCCGACTACGGCGGTGACCCCGACTTCGTCGCGGTCACCGGCGGCTCCGCGGGCGGACACCTGTGCGCATTGGCGGCGTTGACCCCCAACGACCCGCAATTCCAGCCGGGCTTCGAAGAAGCCGACACCTCGGTGGCGGCCGCCGTCCCGATCTACGGCCGCTACGACTGGTTTTCCACCGAGGGCGAAGGCCGCCCCGAATTCGTTTCCCTGCTCGAAAAGTTCGTGGTGAAGCGGGAATACGATGCGCACCGCGACGTCTACGTCGACGCCTCGCCGATCCGGCGGCTGCGGGCCGACGCGCCGCCGTTCTTCGTCCTGCACGGCTGCGACGATTCGCTGATCCCCGTCGGCGAGGCCCAGGAGTTCATCGAGGAGCTGCGCGCGGTGTCGAAGTCCCCTGTCGCGTACGCCGAATTACCAAGCGCGCAGCACGCTTTCGACATCTTCAGTTCGCCCAGGGCGCATCGATCCGCCGAGGCCGTCGCGCGGTTCCTGTCCTGGGTGTACGCGACGAACCCACCCGACCGCGACTAGCCGAGCATCCCGCACTTTCTCGCAAATCCCTTGTGTCACTTTGGCTTCAGAGGTCACAATGTGGTCTTTTTTGTCGGTGGGTGTTCGTAGGGTTTGAGGGGTGGGTGTTAGTAGTCGTGAGGAGATCGTCGAGGTTTTCGACGCGCTCGACGACGACGTGGATCGGTTGTGCGGGTTGTCTTTTGA